>NZ_JROZ02000002.1 GCF_000765665.2 Helicobacter sp. MIT 05-5293 | reverse complement strand
TCCAGATTCTATTGCTTTTGCAGTTTGGACAGATTGTTCTACTGCATGAGAATCTTGCTCTAGTCCTTTTTGTGTTTTTTCAATGTTGTCGTTGATGGCATGTGAGATTTCACCGAATTCGTCTTTAGAATCTAAAGACACTAATTGAATATTTTGAATCTCATGGCTTAGGTAGGCAAAAAACAAAGAAAGGTTTTTTTGCAATATGCGCACACTTCTTAGTAAGTTAGAGTAAAATCCTATCACCAAAGGCACAAAAACAATGATAAAGACGACTGCAGCTGCAGAAAAAGATTTAAGTAAGAAATCTCGAATCAAATCAATAATTCTATCCGAAATAGGCTGTGCGTATTCAGCAAGAGTATCCACATAAACACCTGTTGAAATCCACATATTACGCGTATTGGGTATCATCGCCGCATAGCCTACTTTATCCGCTGTCGTCAAAGTGCCATCAGGAAGAGGTTTGGAAAAGACAAAATACACAAATTTACCCTTGGGAGTTTGACTTTGAGCAGTGCTGTATAAATCTCTCACATAATACACACCGTTAGCATCTTTTGCCTCGTAAAGAGATTTACCTATCAAATCTTTACGCGTAGGGTGAGCCACAGGGACATGCTCTTGATAAACAAAATAATAACCCGACTTATCCTCTTCAAAACGGAAATCTTCAATCGCTTTAGCAATAATTTCAATTTGTTCTTTTTCGGGAAGTCCTTTGACAAGCACACCAAGCGATAACGCCATAGAATCTGTGGCAAGTTTGATTTTTTGCTCTACTTCTTTTTGCACTAATTGTGTGATTTCTTCTCCCATATGGTTTGTTACTTTGGTTTGATTAAAAATCAACAATCCAACAAGAGTGCCAAAACTAACACAACAACCCATTACGAGTATCAATATCTTGAACTTTAAAGAAAAATATTTAAACATTGAAAATCCCTATTTCAAAGAAGTTGAGAATAATTATAAACATTTTAAACTTAAAGATATAATATATCTTTTGCTAAATTATATTTTGGAGTTGATTTTATGGAGTATTTTTATAGTTATGGCTTTCACTCTAGTATAAAATGTGAGACTTATCAAAAATTATGTGCAGGATTAAGACTTAATCCCATCGAATTAAGCTACGATAATGGCGGTGATTTTCAGACAAACCTCACCAGACTTTGCAATCAATTGACAACATATATCAATGAGAGAAAAATCAGCTCATTCGGCTTTATCGGCAATTCTTTAGGGGCATTTTATCTCTCCCAACTTACTTTCCTTGCTAATGACTCCAAAGATTCTATTCCTTTGCCCAAAAAATTAATTATGTTTAATCCTGTCGTTACCCCATTGACGCAGTTAAGAAAATATGCGGATAAAATCCAAATCAACACAACGACTTCTGAATCTTTTGCCTTTCCTTTATGCAGTTTAGAATCCTATAAAGAAGCACGATTACCAAGTGCGCAATTGACCCAAAATACAGAATGTTTTGTGTGCTTGGGTATCAATGATGAGCTTATTGACATAAATGACACGCAACGATATTGGCACAATTACGCGCGCATCATCACATTTGAAGGCGGGCATAAAGTCAAGGACTTTGCACCTTTTAGAGAGATTATTTGAGGTTGCATTCCCCAATAGTGAGAGAGTATCTTCACTATTGAAGAATCAATGTGCTTTGGGTCTCCCAAATAGCACGGTCTCATAAAATCCAAGCGTAAAATGATCACAATAAAATTCATAATGAGGCAAAACGCTCTTTAAATACAAAGGAATTTTATAATAGTCGCTATCGCTGTGATAAAGACAGATAGCAAGCTTTGGGTTATAAGTTTTGAGGGTTTTTTCTGCTCCTTTTAGCGCGGCTAACTCACTTCCCTCAATATCCATTTTGATAAAATCTACCCTATCAATCTTGCCACTATCTACCAAATCATCAATGCTAATACTCATTGTGTATTCTTGATTATCTTGCGCTTCGAGACTAAGATAAGATCCACCCCCGCTACCTGCATGGAAAACTTTAGTTTGTGAATCTGAATATAAAGCATTTTGAAAAAGTGTGATATTTTTTACATCTGGATTAAGAGACATATTTTTGTGAAATACCCTAAGATTATCTTCGTTAAATTCAAAGGAAAATATCTTGCCACTTTGTCCTACTTTATGCGCAAAATACAAAGCTGTATCTCCATAACAAGCACCACCATCAATAACATAATCACCCTCTTTTGCATACACCAAATGTCTATAGGCATACTGCTCTAAGATATAATTCACAAAAACTCCACCCGCACTATAATAAAGCTTAAAATGACTTAGGTTTAGTTGTTTTGCTAGAGATAAATCTATGTAATACAATGGCCCATTATCAGAATCTATACTTTTGCTCTTATCAAGGATAGATTCAAGCATATAGTAGTATTTCCAAATGTGTTCATAAAAGTGAATGATACAAAGACCTTGTAAGTGTGAGCGTTTATGTGGATTTGAATGTTCTTGTGTCATAGAGTGGCGATGCAAAAGCGCACTAACTAGCATCATTTTACTATATTCATCACTTAGAGATTCTAAAACTTCTCCTATCTTTATCGCATCATACCGCAAGTAAAAGGAATATACCCCCCCCCCCACGGTTATATTTGCACCTTGGATATGAAATACATCTTCATTATAGTCTGGGAGTTTGCCTCCACCTCTGTCATTATCATATTTATATACCTTAGAAAGGGCTATCACAGCTAACAATCTCTTGTGCAAATCACTCTTTGCAACAAACAAAAACGGGAAAAAAGATAGCCCATTTTTAATGCTATTCCTGACTTTATGTCTCATACTCCGAATCGGAATAAATGATGCAAGGACTCTAGCAATACATGCTACAATCTCACATGTAATCTTATATAAAAATCCCATAGTCTTCCTTTGTGTAATAAAATCAGCCTTTGGCTATGGAAATCTTAACACAATTACATCAATGCTACTTAGATTCTCACTGATATGTTATCACCGGTAAGCTTATTGCTCCATGCTCAATCACACCTCCCAAGCCAGAGCGACAACTATGTGCCTTGCAATCGATTTTTAAAAGCGTCTCTCCTAGCTCATTGAAATCCTTTTGCCACACAGCGTGATTATTTTCATAAAGCATTTGTGTAGCAATCGTGCCATTTTCACGAAACCAACTCACCTCAACGCGATTTTTAGAATCATCATACAAACGTTGTATCAACAGAATCCCAGCATCATTATAAATGCTTTCTTTGTCTGTTTTGACATCATTTTTATATATTACTTCAACTCTCAATGAACCATTTTGGTTGTATTGCTGAAAAAGACCATTTTTTACACCATTATGATAAGTAATGACCTCTTGAAGCGTGCCATCGGGGAAAAAACTCTTGCTTACGCCTTCGATTTTGCCATTTTTATAAAAAGTCTGTTTGGCGATCTTGCCATTTTTATAATATTCTTTTGCTTCGCCATCGGGCAGATTATTTTTATAATGTGCTTCTTGCGATAAGATTCCATTATCATAATACCATTTTGCCTCACCCTGCATTTTGCCCTCGTGATAATAAATCATAGATTCTAGAATATTTTTAGGATAAAAAGTTTGGAGTAATCCCTCAAGTTTATTATTTTTATAATGAGCCTCATAAAGCACTTCGCCATCAATAGAATACTTTGTTTCCTTTCCCTCTTTTCGTCCATTCACAAAATTTATCTGATGAAGTAAATGCCCTTTTTCATCATACCACGATTCGCTCCCATGCTTAATATCTGTGCCTTTAAGATAAGTGATTTTTCCTTGGACAATTTCACCAATCGCTCCAATAGTCATTGTCTTGATTTCTAAATCCACACTCCAAGCCGCACTGCAGATTCCAAATATAGCCCATAAAATGTATTTATTTAACATTTTTGCTCCTTATCACTATATCTTAAATCGTCTAAGTTTGTAAAAATATTAAACGGCTGCCTTTTGGATTTATCACAAAAATACATTAAAAGCTATTAAGGGGTATTGGATTATAATTGAGAAAATCATTACCTGCGACTGAAACCAGCCGCAAGTAATCATTAAGAAAAACTAAGATAGGGCGTGATGAAATAAATCCAAGGAATCCCAACTACAATATAGATAATCATATAAATAGCTGCAAAAATTCCTCCGAGTAAGAAAAATTGAGGACCTTTGATATAATGACTTCCAAACCATAGAGGTGAGCAACCTGTGCCATAAGGAGTAATAATTCCCATAAATCCCATAGGTAAAATTAAAATCAATAAAGTTTGGGCAACATTGATTCCGGGGATAGCTTGAACAAGCGCGACAAAAATCAACATTACAGCAGTTACATACGCTGTGCCAGAAGCAAAGAAATAACGCAACCAAGAGAAAAAGAGCAATAAAACAAGCATTGCAATAGTAGGCGAAACCGCATCGAATCTACCCTCAAGCAAATGTGCAAGCCAATCTAAGAATCCTACATTTTTCAATCCCCCCGCCATAGCGACAAGTGTCCCAAACCACACAAAAGTCCCCCATGCAGGTTTATTATTCAAAAAATCTTGCCATGAAATCACCTTGGAGGCAACCATAAGCACAATCATCAACAAGGCTGTTGTAGTAGCATTAATCTTGAATACGCTAGAACCTACCCACAAAACAAGTCCAAGCAAAGCAATGACTACCATATAGACTTGAGGTCTAGTGATTTTACCTAATTCTTGATACTTTTGTTTCGCCCATGAAAGCACTTCTGCGCTTCCTTTGACTTCAGGTGGATAAATATAATATGCCAAAAGAGGCGTAAGGATAAACAAAATAATCCCCACAGGTAAAAATGCTAAAAACCAGCTAATCCAATTAACGACTTGAGCACCACCTTTGGTAATTTGTGTAAGAGCCAAAGGATTAGGAGCTTGTCCTGTTAAAAAGATTGAGCTAGACACACACGCACTTGCAAGACCCACCCAAATAAGATAACCACCAATTTTGCGAGGATTCTTATCCGGATAGCTGTCAAACATAGGTGCAATACTCGTGATTACAGGATACACCGTCCCGCCACTTCGCGCAGCATTGCTAGGGATGAAGGGTGCTAAAATCAAATCCACCAAAGCAATAGCATATCCCAAGCCAAGTGTCGATTTACCCAACTTTGAAACAATATAAAGCGCGATACGCTCACCTAATCCCGTCTTTGAGAATCCTAAGCCAATAGTAAAAGCTGCAAAAATCAACCAAACCACAGAGTTAGAAAATCCACTAAGCCCCCAATTCACAGCATCTGCTGCTTTAATCACTCCGCCATCGATTCCAGAATCTTTAGGACCCACCTTAAAAAGCACTGCAACGACAACAGCAACAAGCCCGATAAATGCTGGTGGGACAGGCTCTAAAATAAGTCCTAAAATCAATGCCATAAATATAGAAAAATACAGCCACGCATTCGCACTACAACCCTCTGGGCTTGGCACTCCCCACAATCTCGGCAATATAAAAATCATTAAGCCAAACACTAAAGGTGCTATAAGTTTCACAAAAAAATATTTATCTTTTACCTCCATAAGAATCTCCTTAATTTCTTATTTGTTTTTGGTATAAAAATACCAAGAGTTAATCATACTACTTTATGCGGTTTTTAGAGGCTTGATTTAAAAGAAAAAAAGAGTAATTTTGTAGAATCTTCTCAATATATTATTTTAAATATAACACTACAAGATTCTATAACTTTTTGACAAAAAACATTTAAAAATATTTATTTTTGTTTGGGGCAAGATATTTGCAGATTTGTCCCTATAAAATCTCTCCCTAGCTCCTCACAGCATTCAAACACGCTAAAACTTCCACTCGCAGGATCTAGCACCAAATCCCCTTCATTCGTGCAAGATTCTATAAGTGCCTTTTGCAAGCCTTTAGGTTTAAAATGCGGGTGAATTGACAATGCTTCAGAAGGGAGTTTTTCACTCCACACATCACGGATATTATGCAATCCCCAAGTGCCTTTAGCTTTAATCGGTTTCTTTTGTAGCACAAGCAAATATTCACTTTGTCTCCTTGTGCGATAACCCATACCCATTTTGCCCTTATCCCAAGTGATTAAATCTACAATAGATAGATTTGTCTCCTGAAGCCATTTGTGAATCCCCTCACACAAATGAAACTTATCTACCCATAGCATCAGATAATGACTTGATTTAAGCAATCTATCAATCTCTTTGATAAAGCTTGTAATCATCTCTTCACTCATTTGATGAAGCTCTGCTCTCCCCTTTTGTCTCTCCCCCTCGTTACCATAATGGAGTTTATCAAGCACACCCCGATATTGCGGGTCAAAGAAACATAAATCCACACTTGCAGATTCTAAACTCTTCATAAGCTCCAAACCTGTAATAGTATGTTTGGTATTTTTCGCGTATTTCATTCACTCCCCGTAAAAACCCTCTTAAAAATCGCACCGACATTTTTTGTATAATAGCTAAATTCAAAGCATTCTTTAATCGCTTCTTGCCCGATTAAACCCACAAGTTCGGAATCTGCAAGGAGATATTGCAAATATAGCGATTCGCCTCTCTCATTCACCGCCGCCTTGCCCTCTTGCAAATCCGCCCATACTTTCATCGCATTGCGTTGCACGATTTTATAGGCATCTTCTCGGCTCACACCCTTTTTGGGGAGCTCTAGTAAGATTCTTTGTGAGAACACCAAACCACCGGTTAAATTAAGATTTTTCATCATATTTTTAGGATAGATGACAAGCTTTTCTATCAAGCCTTTAAGCCTACAAAGCATAAAGTCTGTGGTGATAAAGCTATCAGGCAAGATAAATCGCTCGACACTTGAGTGGCTAATATCCCGCTCATGCCACAATGCGACATTTTCCATCGCAGGGATTGCAAAACTTCGTATCATACGACAAAGCCCTGTGATGTTTTCACTTAGCACAGGGTTGCGTTTGTGTGGCATCGCACTACTGCCCTTTTGCCCCTCGCTAAAATACTCCTCTGCCTCATACACTTCGGTGCGTTGCAAATGCCGAATCTCCACAGCGATTTTCTCACAACTGCTTGCAAGAAGTGCTAAATCACTCATCAGCCTTGCGTATCTATCCCTTTGAATCACTTGATTACTCACCGGTGCGGCTTTAAGTCCTAGATTTTCACACACAAGCTCTTCAAGCTCTAGTGGTGTATGGGCAAGATTCCCCATTGCACCGCTTAACTGCCCTACTGAAATCACTTCTAGCGTGGATTCTAATGCCTCTAAATGCCGCCGCATCTCATCATACCAAATCGCACAGATAAGCCCAAAGGTAATCGGTTCGCCGTGGATTCCATGACTGCGTCCCACCATTAAAGTATCTTTATGCTCCATTGCACGCTTTTTTATCGCCTCACGCAAAGCCTTGACATCTTCAATGATGATTTTCAAAGAATCCCGCATTTGCAATGCCACAGCGGTATCAATACAATCACTTGAAGTGATACCATAATGAAACCACCGCGACTCTTCACCCAAAGATTCTGCAACACTTGTGGTAAAAGCAATTAAATCGTGCTTTGTAACTGCTTCGATTTCATCAATCCTCGCAATGTCAAACTTCGCATTCTTACAGATTTTCTCACAATCAGAATCTGGGATTAACCCTAATTTATTCCACCCTCTTACCAACGCCTTTTCTACCTCTAACCACGCAGAATACTTCGCATTCATATCCCACAGCTTTTTCATTTCCTCTCGTGCGTATCGTTCTACCATTTTTGCTCCTTTGTGTTGGATTGTATTTTATTAGATTTTAAGCTCGAGTTGCGTGCCTTTTTTGTCTTTTAGTCGCCATTGTCCCTCTTTTTCATCGGCGATTTCTTGTAAAATTTCTTTTACTATATTACTCGCTTAGATTCCATATTTTTAATAACAGAATCACTTTCAATAAAATAGTTTGAAACATAAAAAGCGCATTATAATAAACCTAAGCTTAATATGTTACAATCCCACTTAGACTTTACCAATAAGGACATCTTATGAATATTGCCCTTTTGCAACTTCCCTCACTGCAAATCTCTGATGAGCGTCTTGAAAAATATTTACACGCTTGTAAAAAACAAAAAGCGCAATTAGTCGCCTTAGGAGAATATGTGCTAAATCCTTTCTACAAGGAGTTTGGACAATCTTATTCAAAAGACATCATTGCAAGCTTTTCACACAATATCTTAGAGAATCTCGCCAAACTTTCTAAGAAATACAAAATCGAAATCATTGCGCCCATTCTCTTTGGGGAATCAAACAAGCTTTATAAAGGTATTGCGCTCATCAAAGGGCAAGAGAGAGAAATTTACACCCAACAAAGATTAATCGAATACGAGCATTGGAATGAAAGAGCATTTTTTGACAATCCTTACAAAAAGCGATTTGTAATGCCTATCGTGTTTGAAAGAGAGAATCTCAAATTTGCAGTGATTGCGGGATTTGAGATTCATTTTGATGAAATATGGGTGATGCTTAAAAAGGCAAAAGTCGATGTTGTGATTATCCCTTGTGCAAATACTTTCAGTTCTAGGGTGCGTTGGAGAAATCTCTGCCAAATGCGCGCTTTTACAAATTCTATGGCAATTTTGCGGATAAATCGTGTCGGGGAATTATGCTATGATGAAGTCGCTTGGCGATTTTATGGAGATAGCCTCTATATTGACGCACAGGGCGAAGTCCAAGATCATTTAGATGCAAAAGAAGGTATGATTTTGCTTCAGATTCATAAAGATTCTATCGAAGAAATCCGCAAAGAATGGAAATTCAGATAGCTTTTTCATTCATTTCAATAATTTTAAGCATAATGCCCTTGGTATAATCATCACGGCTGATTTCATAAGTAACATCATAAATGCGTCCTATTTCACGCGCTTGCGAGACAAAAAACTCAATCCCATTGTGGCAGATATTACTTTGTCTGTCTTGCAAAATGTAACGATAATGCTTCTTCTCTTTGCCTAAAGGTTTGATTGCAGCGATACAAAGTTCACGGGTCAAAAAGATAGGCTTTGGATTGCCCTCACCGAATGGCTCAAAAGATTCAATCATACAGAGCAAATCTCTATTAATTTGTGCAAATGGCATTAATCCTAGAATCTCCAAAGGAGATGTTTGCGTAAAAATCAGATTTTTCTGTAAGGCTTGGATAAAAGATTCTATGTTGTGGCGGTGCAAACTTAAGCCCAAAGCTCCGCTGTGTCCGCCATAAGCAAGCAGATATTCTCCTACTAGCTTGATACTTTCAATCAAATTAAGTCCGCCATAGCTTCTGGCACTACCTTTCAAAATATCATTTTCCAAAGACAACACAAAAGAGGATTTTTGATGAATGTCTGCAAGTTGCGCTGCGACAATCCCAAGAACACCACTATGCCAACCTTCGCCATAACTCAATACAAAATGCTCGGTTATAATGATATTTTCTTGTGCGGATTCTAAAAGGGAAACTTGTATTTGTTTGCGTTTGATATTTAAAGATTCAAGTTGAAGATAAATCTCTTGCGCAGATTCTAATGTGTCTGCACACAAAAATTTCAGAGCCAAAGACGCATCATCTACGCGTCCAGCACAATTAAGCAAAGGAATAAGCCTAAAAGCGAGATTCTCTGCATTAATGGTTTTGATTTTACTTCTGATGACTTGCGCAAAGGGTGCATCGGCACTCTGAATCCATGCAATCCCTTTTTTGACAATCGTATAATTTATACTGCATAAAGGCATCACATCGCCGATACTAGCCATTGCAAGATAGCCTAAAAATGCTTTCATATCCACATTGACTTGTAATTCTTGCTTAATCCCAGCACAAAAATACCATGCTACCATTGCTCCACAAATGTCTTTTTGCATAAATTGGCATGAGGGTATCTTTGGATCAATAATCACATCGGCATCGGGCAAAGCCTGTGTAGGCGTATGATGATCGGTGATGATGAAATGTATTTGATGGGCTTTGCAAAATTCACCCGCACAAAAGGCGGTGATTCCATTATCTACACTAACCACTAAACTCGCATCTTGTGCGTGTTTTTCCAAAAGTGCCGCACTCACTCCGTAACCATCAGCAAAACGATTGGGTATAACGAGCTTGACATGAGGATATTTGATTGCTTCAAAAAATCGCAACATAATGGCACTTGCACAAACGCCATCAGCATCATAATCCCCCACAATCAGAATCTTTTGATTCTCTCTCATACATTGGACAAGTAGCTTTGCCCCTTCTTGGACATACTCTAAGGTATAAGGTTTAGGCAAATCTTTGAGAGAATGAATACCTTGATAAAGATCCCGCTGTGTGAGAATCTCATAAACCTTAGTATAATTTAGCTCTTCAAGCAATACATTTTCACTAGACATTCATTTAGGCTTTAACTATTATCAAAGGTATTATCAGCTTTCTTAAAAGCAAGACTTTGCTTGACAAATTCAAGAATCACAGGATTTGGTCTCTGCAATCGCGAAGTAAATTCAGGGTGAAACTGCACTCCCACAAACCATGGGTGGTCTTTTAGCTCAATAGATTCTATCAAACCATTTGACTCGCCACTGATGATCATTCCGTTATTGTGGAAAACCTCACGATATTTAGGATTAACCTCATAGCGATGGCGATGCCGCTCTTTAATCAATGTCTGACACCCATAAGCTTGATAGAGTTTGGTGTCTTTTTTGATTTGGCATTCGTATTCTCCTAGACGCATTGTCCCTCCCATGGGCGAAGTATGCGTGCGGAATTGTTTTTTACCCTCCGCATCGATAAAATCCTCAATCAAATAAACAATAGGCTCTTTTGTGTGTGTGTCAAACTCCACAGAATTCGCCTCACTAATCCCCAAAACATTACGGGCAAATTCAATCATTGCCAACTGCATTCCCAAGCAGATTCCAAGTAATGGAATCTGATGTTCTCGTGCGTATTGTATGGCTTTGAGTTTTCCTTGTATGCCTCGTTCGCCAAATCCTCCCGGTATAAGGATAGAATCCACATCTTCTAAAAGCGTGATGTCTTGATGAAGATTCTCACTATCAATCCACTTGATATTCACGCGTGTATCAATATTTGCTCCCGCGTGAATCAACGCTTCGATTAAGGATTTATACGATTCTTTAAGGCTTAGATATTTGCCCACAAATCCAATATTTACGCTCGTTTTTGGTGCAATAATCTTTTTGACAAGTATGTCCCAATCGTCCATTTTTGGGTTTAACTCTTGCAGATTCAAATATCTTGCAATAGGTGAGAGAATCCCCTCTTCGAGAAAATTCAAAGGACATTTATAGATACTTTCTGTATCTTCAGCGACAATTACACTATCATCATCGACATCACAACTCATCGCAAGTTTGCGTTTTAATTCTTTATCTAAAGGACGCTCACAACGAGCAACAAGAATCTGCGGAGAAATCCCAATGCGTCTAAGCTCTTGCACAGAATGCTGTGTAGGCTTTGTCTTAAGCTCACCGGCTGCACGCACAAGCGGGATAAGTGTAACATGAATACTAATCACTTGTTTATTACCTAACTCATGTTTCATTTGTCTCATCGCCTCTAAATAAGGCATTCCCTCAATATCTCCGACCGTCCCTCCAAGCTCTACGACAAGAAACTCATTTCCTTCACCAGCAAGCTTGATACGATGTTTGATTTCATCAACAATATGTGGCACGATTTGTATTGTTTTACCTAAATACTTACCCTTACGCTCTTTATCAATCACAGACATATAGACTTGTCCTGTAGTAAAGTTATTAATCTTAGACAAATCCCTATTCAAAAATCGCTCATAATGCCCGATGTCTAGGTCCGTCTCTGCCCCATCACAAGTAACAAATACTTCTCCATGCTCTAAAGGACTCATCGTGCCCGGATCGACATTGATATAGGGATCAATTTTTAGAATCGATACCTTATACCCGCTATGCTGAAGCAAAGTCGCTATCGAAGAAGAAGTAATACCCTTTCCCAAAGAACTCAATACGCCACCTGTTACAAAGATGTATTTCACTGAATTTGCCATAAATGTCCTTAAATAGCTTAAATACATAACTGCATTTAAAAAATATTTGTGTAATATTAATCAATAAGTCGTTAAAAGCTTGTTAATTTACCATTTTTTGTATTTTAGCTACTATGATTATGTGTTTTATTTTATTGATGGGAATATTTTAAAGCATAAATCAAGGAGCATAAAGGTGTCTGATCTTTTTATTTTATTAGTATGCTTATTTCTGTGTGGCTATATTTTGCCAAGCATTATTTTAAGCATTCTTCAAATGAACCATATCAACAAAGAGCTTAAAAAACCTGCCATTTTGTTAGAAAGCGATGATTATATCCAAGCCGGAGAATACTCGATTGCTTCTTTAAAACTTTCAATTGCTCAAAAGATTCTTGAAGGTATTATGTTTGTTTTTTGGGTCAGCGTAGGTTTTACATGGCTTCAAGGCTTATCGGTAGAAATAAACAATAATCATTATATCCAAAGTATTGCTTTTGTTTTAAGCTACATCATTATCAGTGATATTATCCAGTTTCCCTTTGCATTTTACGAGACATTTAAGCTCGATAAAAAATATGGCTTTACTCATCAAACTTTAGGCTTATTTTTGTCTGATACTTTCAAAAAACTGCTTATTACTTTTGTATTAGGTAGCCTCATTGCTTTTCTTTTGATTTTTATAATCGAACAATTTGAGCATTGGTGGATTGTCGGATTCTTTACCCTGCTTTGTGTTGTCATACTTGCAAATCTCATCTATCCCACGATTATCGCCCCTATGTTTAACAAATTCACACCTCTTGATGATGAAAATCTCAAGGCGCGTATTGAATCTCTGATGAACAAAAGTGGCTTCAAAAGTAACGGAATCTTTGTCATTGATGCAAGCAGACGTGATGAACGGCTTAATGCGTATTTTGGAGGATTAGGCAAAAGCAAACGCGTAGTGTTATTTGATACATTACTTGATAAAATCAGCTCTGATGGCTTGATTGCTATTTTGGGACATGAATTGGGACATTTCAAGCATAAAGACTTATTGAAAAACATCGGCATTATGGCATTTGTCCTTTTTATTTTATTTTTTGTCGTAGGACATTTACCTGTAGCATTATTTGACACATTAGGCATTGATTATGATGGTGCAGGTGTGCTTGTTACTCTGATTCTGATTGCTCCCATTATATCTTTTTGGTTTATGCCCTTGATTGGGTATTTTTCTCGTAGGGCTGAATATGCAGCCGATGAATATGGTGCAAGTCTCTCAAGCAAACATTGCCTTGCAAATGCCTTAGTAAGACTTGTCAATGAAAATAAAAGCTTTCCTAGCTCTCACCCTGCCTATATTTTCTTTTATTACACTCACCCTCCGCTTTTACAAAGACTTAAAGCCCTTGATTATGACATATAAATGAGACTTCAACGATGTCTCTTTGCATTGCCCAAGCCCTTAAAAATGCCTCTTCTGCGCTCAAAGAGGCGAGCTTAAAATATCAATTTGCATTGAGAGAACATTTAGAATCCGAGCTTCTACTCGCATTTGTCCTTCAACAACCTCGTGTATATTTACACACGCATGGCACTGATATTTTAGATGATGAGACATTCAGACGATTCGAGCATTGTATCGCTTTACGCGCACAAGGAACACCCATTGAGTATATTACAAATCAAGTAAGCTTTTATGGGCGAGATTTTTTTGTGAATCCTCACACACTAATTCCACGCCCAGAAACAGAGATTCTTATTGATGTCGCGAGTGAAATCATTACTTCGCATCATCTTACACAAATCGTAGAAATTGGGACAGGTTCAGGTATCATCTCCACCACATTAGCAATCAAATGCCCAGAATCACACTTTATCGCTACAGACATTAATACAGAGATTCTCAAAGTCGCTCACAAAAATATCTCATATTATCATCTTAGTGATCGTATCACATTATTACAAAACAATATTTTACGCGACCCATTCCCCCAACCTTGCGAGATTCTTATCTCCAATCCTCCCTATATCAAAGATCGCTACCCCATTAGCAAACCCTTGACTTATGAGCCTCCTCATGCTTTATTTGGAGGGGAAGATGGCTTAGACATATTGTTTGCCATTATTAATGTGGCTGCACAAAATCATTTATGGCTTGTGTGTGAGATTGGATACGACCAAAAAGCAATCCTTAGTGAGATTCTCGAAAAACACCAAGCACAAAACATTATGTTTTACAAAGATCTAAGCGGTTGGGATAGAGGATTTAGCGCGTATTTTCATTAGAATCTAAAAAGAAATCTTTGCTGGAGCTTTTAATCGACCTCTTGAAAAATCAATCAGATTCTGAAGGCTTTGCACAGAGGGCGGTATCATCATTGTTGCAATTTCAAAGATTCTTAAACTTGTCAATGCGTCCGCATAGGCTCGGTGCGCTATCGGTGTGCCAATCCCCAAAAACTCATTCAGAAAAGACAGCGCATAGCGAGGCGAAAGAATCGTTTTTTTTGCTAATTCAATCGTGCAGAGCTTGGGATTAAACAAGCCAAACAAACCAAGTTGTTGCAAATGATAATGAATAAATCCATAATCAAAATTTACATTATGAGCGACAAACACATCTTTCCCTAAGAATCTTTGAAATTCACCCAAGACGGATTTCGCACTAGGTGCTTGTGCAATATCTTGATAACAAATACCAGTAAGCTGTGTGATATTTTCAGGAATTTCTTTTGCATACACATAACTTTCAAAACGATCAATCATTTTTCCCTTTTTCATTTTTATCGCACCTATCTCAATAATCTGCGCACTTTGAGGCTTTGCTCCATTGGTTTCAATATCCACAAAACAAAAACACGCTTCACGCCAATCAAGATGCTTTGTCGATAAATCTACATATACTTCATTCCCGACATAAGATTCTTGTAAGGGTGCACCTGCGGCTTTGAGCATTTCTATTTCAGTGTCAATATCCACATAAAGTCCGCCTATGTTTTTGATATAAGTCTGAAAAAGTTTTTGTGGCATCGCACCTTCGCGCAATTTCTCAAGTAATTGTGCATAAGTCATTATGATTCTCTATCGCAAAGAGGCTATAGCTTTTGCATAATCTTTTGAGTTAAAAATATAACTCCCTGCAACGACCATATCCACGCCTTTTTCTTTAAGCATCGCAATATTTTTATCATTTACGCCACCATCGACCTCAATCAAGCACTGCGGATTCAGTTTATCACGCATTTTTACAATTTTCTCAAGTTTTTGCAATGTGCTAGGGATAAATGTTTGCCCACCAAAACCCGGATTCACACTCATCAAAAGCACCAAATCTACTTCGGGCAAAACATACTCAAGAGCCGCTTCACTCGTGTGAGGATTGAGCACCACACCGGCTTTTGTGCCACAGGATTGGATATGTTTGATCAATCGATGCAAATGCTTAACCTCTTCAATATGCACACTCAAAATTGCAGGTTTAAGAGGCAAAAATAAATCCACAAAAAACGGCACATTTTCAACCATTAAATGTATATCTAGTGGCTTATTTGTAAGACTTGAAAGTTTCTCAATCACGACAGGACCCAAAGTAAGATTTGGCACAAAATGTCCGTCCATCACATCAATATGAATATAATCGCATTCACCTTTACAAATAGCATCAATCTCCTCTCCTAAACGCAAAAAGTCCGCTGATAAAATACTTGGGGCAACCAAAGTGTGTGTAGGTTTCACTGCAATTCCTTGTGTTAAAATTATCAATGTATTGACACTATTTTAGCATAATAGTCTGATTTAAAATCTAAAAGGATATATTTTGTTACTACTTAAACCAACAATTATTTACCCCAAAGAGGCTTTCTTACCTCCGCCTATACCCTATCTGCCTTATGGAATCAAGATTCCAGAAAATGAAGTCATCTATCACCTACAATCAGAATCTGATGTCAAAGCAATTGTCATCTTTGTCGGAGGATTCTGTGATACGATTATGCGTGCGGTATATCAAGAATTTTTACATTTTGATCAACCTTTATGCTATAAAATCTACACAAGCTTTAGGTGTCAAAAATTATTCACCTTGTGGCTCACACAACTTGCCGAGAAAAAACTGCCTTTGTTTGTCATTGCGCACAGCTGGGGAGCATGCAATTTTTACAAGGCATTGATAGCACAAGCCAATGCGCATATTTCCATAGACTATCTCCTCACGCTTGATCCCGTAGGATACACTATGCCTAAAAAACCCCCTACAAATGTTCAGTGGTGGGATAATGTGTATATTACTCACAAAACCTCTAATCTCGTGCGTCCTAATATCGTCGCTCTTATTGGGCATTCTTGGAATCTTGTGAGTTACGCAAATTACAATGCTTCTTTGCAAAAACCCTTTCACCATGCAAGCATTCGTCAAATGATTGAGGCTTCAAACTTCACTGCCAAGCTTGATAAAATCATAAAAAATTCATACAAAAATGTTATAATGCCCTGATTCTTTACAAAATCGCGGAAGGAAAGAAACGCAATGATTAATTCTATTATCGAAACCATGCGTGAATGCGCCATACAAATCAGCCACTTACTCAAAGATACTTCTACACAATATCTTGAGAGTAGCAATACAAGCGGAGATATGCAGCTAGAAGTCGATGTGTTGGCTGATCAACTCATTGAAAAGTCTCTTCTTGAATTGCGTTGTGTAAAGGGTGTATGCAGTGAAGAAAAGCCCGTGGCAGTCTATAATGACTATCCCGATGCACCTTATATCGTTGCGTATGACCCTCTTGATGGCTCATCATTAGTCGATAGTGATTTGACTATTGGCACAATTTTTGGAATCTATGATAATGAATTAAAAGCTCCTGCATTAATCGCAAGTGGCTATATTCTCTATGGACCACGGCTAGAAATGGTTGTCGCACAAACACAAGTGCTGCATTATCGCTATAATGGCACATTATGGCGTAATCTCGGGGCATTGCAACTC
Organism: Helicobacter sp. MIT 05-5293; assembly: GCF_000765665.2. Lineage (NCBI taxonomy): Bacteria > Pseudomonadati > Campylobacterota > Epsilonproteobacteria > Campylobacterales > Helicobacteraceae > Helicobacter > Helicobacter sp. MIT 05-5293. The sequence continues at coordinate 356,673 of NZ_JROZ02000002.1, read as the reverse complement.
AACCATAAGGGTAAAATCAATGCTCCAGGCGGGACGCAAAAGCATTGGGAACACAGACACAAAACTCTTATTGATTCTTTCTTTGCAGAAGGTTATCGTTTGCGCTATTCAGGCGGAATGGTGCCAGATTTACACCAGATTCTGATTAAAAGCGGGGGGTTATTTAGCTATCCTGCGACAAGTGATGCACCCAAAGGTAAATTACGCAAACTCTTCGAGGTTTTTCCCTTAGCATTTATATATGAAAAAGCCGGTGGAGAAGCAATTGATGGTAAAAAGAGAATCTTAGAACTTGATATTGATGGGATTCACGACACAACACCCTGTTTTTTAGGAAGCCCTAGCGAAATAGAACGCGTGAGAAAAGTTTATGAATAACGCCACCGACACAGACAAATACACACACGCACTTGATGAAAAAATCATCATTTTACAAGAATGCCAGCGTGATAAAAAGGTTACTTCTTGCTCCAAATGTGAAGCATTTATCGGTTGCAAATTACGCGGCGAATATGTAAAAGCCGCCTATGAAAGTATGACAAAAGGACAGCAAGGCAGCTTCGACTTTAACTAAAACTCAAACAAAACAAAGGATTCTGTAATGGATAAAACCTATATCACTTCACCCATCTACTATGTGAATGACATACCTCACATCGGGCATGCTTATACGACTATTTTGTGCGATATGCTTAAGAAATTTTATTGGATTTTAGGTCATGATGTCTTACTTCTTACCGGCACAGATGAGCATGGACAAAAAATCGAACAATCCGCAAAAAAACATCATCAATCACCCCAAGACTACACAGATAAAATCAGCGAAAAATTCCGTCAAATATGGAATGAGTTTAAAATTGATTATGACATTTTCATACGCACCACGAATGAAGAGCATTGCAAAAGTGTGCAGAAAGCCTTTGAGATTATGTATGCCAAGGGAGATATTTATAAAGGCGAGTATGAGGGATATTATTGCATTTCTTGTGAGACTTTTTTTACACAAACACAATTAAATGAAAACAACACTTGCCCAGATTGCGGCAAACCCACTGATTTGATGAAAGAGGAAAGCTATTTTTTCGCCTTGAGCAAATATCAAGAGAGACTTCTCCAATGGTATGAACAATGTCCCGACTGCATTCTCCCACAATATCGCAAGAATGAAGTTTTGCGTTTTGTGCAAGAGGGCTTAAATGATCTCTCTATTACACGCACAAGTTTTGAATGGGGTGTGCCTTTGCTCCCTAATCCTCAAAGAAATGATAGCAAATCCCATGTAATGTATGTTTGGCTTGACGCACTTTTAAGCTATGTCAGTGCGATAGGTTATGGGCAAGAGACAGAATCTTCTAAAATGGCATATTGGGAAAATGCTACACATATGGTAGGTAAAGATATTTTGCGTTTTCACGCTGTCTATTGGCCTGCATTTTTAATGAGTCTTGAACTCCCCTTGCCCAAACACATTTATGCGCATGGTTGGTGGACAAAAGATGGAGCAAAAATGAGTAAAAGTATCGGCAATGTAGTGAATCCTAAAGAAGTCGCCGATGTTTATGGGCTAGAGACTTTACGATATTTTCTTGCTAGAGAAATGCCTTTTGGGCAAGATGGAGACTTTAGCCAAAAATCCCTTATTGAGCGTATTAATGCAGATTTGAGTAACGATATGGGCAATCTAATGAATCGCTTGATTGGAATGAGTGAAAAATATTTTACATTGCGCATAGATTCTCACAAAGTCAAGACATATTTCGCCGATGAAATCAAACAAATTGATACAATTTTAGAATCTGTCAAGCAAAAAATGCAAACCATGCAACCTTCGCGTTACCTTGAAGAGCTATGGAAAACTTTTTCTTTAGCAAATAGTTATATCACCCATTATGAACCATGGAAACTCATCAAGCAAGACGAAGAAAAGACAATGGCTTTACTCGCTTTGCTTGCCAATATCCTTGCCCGCTCAAGTTTTTATCTTTATCCTGTTATGCCTGAAAGCGCGACAAAAATCGCACAAGCCTTAGGTTTTGAAATTTCACCGCAAAATTATCAAAAATTTATCACAGAAGGGCATCTTTTAGAATCTTTTACAATACAGAAGATCCCCCCACTCTTTCCAAAGATTCAATCCCCTCTTCTTGTTGAGAATACTACTCAAGATACTCAAACGACAAATCATCAAGAAGCAAAAGACGAAACAGAGAATATTGTGAATCTGATTGATATTAAAGATTTTGCAAAAATTGACATACGCATTGGCACGATTAGTGAATGTAAGGCAGTAGAAAAAAGCCAAAAGCTTTATAAACTCCTTGTCGATATTGGTGCAGATAAGCCGCGTCAAATCGTTTCGGGCATCGCGCAATATTATACGCCTGAAGAACTGCTAGGCAAACAAATTTGCTTGATTGTCAATCTCAAACCTGCCAAATTAATGGGGCTTATCAGTGAAGGAATGATACTTGCTAGTAAAGATGAAAATGGCTTATCTTTGCTAAGCATTGACAAACCCAGAATCAATGGAAGCAAAATCAGCTAATTATGATACTAAGGAATAATCGTGAAAATCAATGAGGCTGTGGAGATCACAAAAGGAAACCTTCTTACTTCACCTTCTATTGCGTCTTTTTCAAGGATTATTCTTGATATAAATCATATCCAAAAAGGTGATTTATTCCTTGCTTTTAATCCCGAAGAGATTCCCTTAGCCATAGAATCTGGTGCTTATGGTATCATCTCTTGCTCTTCTCAACCACTTGATCAAGAGATAGCTTGGATTGTCGTGCAAGATATGTCTGATTGTCTCACGCGTCTTATACGCTATAAGCTCTTAGCTAAAAATATCACGCTCGTTTCTCTAAGCCCTATTGAAGAGGCAATCGCTAAAGAAATCATTATTGACCATAAAGTCGCATTTTTTGACGGAGACTTGAGGGCATTTTTAGAATTTTTAAATCAAGACCAGCTGACATTTATTGTCGTGCATCATCAAGATATTCTTGATTTAAGTTTTGAAGTCTTAAACGCTCACAAACCCAAAAATCGCCCTTTTTTGATTCTCACACATAATCTTTTTGATGCAACGATTTTTTACGCAAGCACACATTATAGAATCAATCTGCCTAGCCTTTTTTTGGGAGAACTAAGTGCAGTTTTGACACTTTGTGAAAGCAAATCTATTGCGGTAGATATTAATAAATTTAAGCATATTTCTTATTTCAAGCCTAATTTTCTCAATGCTTATGGAAAACTCATTGACTTTGGACAAGCCTCTAAAGTCGCCATTGCCGAAGAAGACATTGAACAATTCAAAAGATATATGGCTTATATTGCCAACAACGCGACTTGGGGGAAGATTCTCTTTCTTGTGCCGATTGTTTATGTCGATTTGTTTAGTCAGATTGCTCAAACTCACGCTTACAGCAACGAAAAAGAATTATGCGATTATCTGCACAAAGAAAATTTTAACTTTGCTTTGGTGCTAGGAATCAATGATGCAAAGCTTGTCGATGCGCTTACGATTTTTTCAAAGCCTACTGATGAGCCGAATTTGTTTTCAGGATTGTGGGATTGAATGCGCAAAAGCAAGATTGGATCAAGCACAAAAAAGACAAGATTCTCCAATCCAAAAATATTATCCCTCTTACAAAGCAGATTCAGTCTTTGCCCATCATTCCTGCATATCTTGACACCGATAATGGCGTGCGTATCAATGCTTTAGATAAAGACCTCGCCGCTCTGCATCAACCTTTTATCAATAGTATTGCTCATTCACTCAAGCCTTGGCGCAAGGGACCTTTTTATGTGTTTGATCTCTTTATTGATAGTGAGTGGAGAAGCTTTATCAAATGGCAACTTTTAGAATCCCATCTTCATTTAGAAAACAAACACATTGCCGATGTGGGCTGCAACAATGGCTACTATATGTTTGAGATGCTTAAACACTCTCCCGCCTCAATTACAGGCTTTGACCCAAGCGGTATATTCAAATGTCAATTTGATTTTATCAATCATTTTGCGCAAACACCGATTAATTTCGAGCTTTTAGGTGTAGAAGATTTGAGCGAATATGTAAAGTGCAAAAACCAAGCCTTTGATGTCATATTTTGTCTTGGTGTGCTGTATCATCGCACAGACCCTATCCAAACACTTAAGAATCTTTATCGTGCTTTAGAAAATGGCGGGGAATTGATACTTGATACATTGATTTTTGATTCAGAACTCGAGGTGTGTTTGTGTCCCAAAGTCAGCTATGCGAAAATGAAAAATGCTTATTTTATCCCAAGCATTAGCGCATTACAAGGTTGGTGCGAACGAGCAGGTTTTAAAGGTTTTGAGATTCTTACTCTTTATGCCACGACCCCAAATGAACAAAGAAAAACAGAATGGATAGAATCTCTTAGCCTTGAATCATTCCTTGATGAGAGCAAAAAACACACTATCGAGGGCTATCCCGCTCCTCAAAGAGGCTATTTTAAAATGAAAAAATCTTAACATAAGGAGAAAGTCATGATAGATGATGATTCACAAGAAGAAAATGTCCAGGTGCAGCTTGACCCTGATGATCTCGTGATTTGCACAGAGATGTCCCCTAATGTTGTCGGCACACTCACAGAACTACAACGAAACAAAGCAGTGGTGCAATTTGTGCCGACTGAAAAAATGATCATGGACGATAGTAAAATTATCCATTGTGGTTTTGTATTTAATTCCGCGAGTTTTGCTGCAATGGCTGCTATCAATAAAAAATACAGCGTTTTGATTGCGGCTGATGTGAAATTTCTAGCACCCATCGAACTTGGACACGAGGTTATTTTCAAAGCTGAAGCCCTCCAAAGTGATACGAAAAAATGCGAAGTAAAGGTCGAGGGGTATCTGCTAGATATTAAAATCTTTGATTCACTCTTTCATATTGCTGTTTTTGACAAAAAAATCTTCAAATTAAGATTTAAAGATTAATCTTTAAAAATTTTTTGAGAGAAAAAGTCAAATTATGAAGAAAATAAACTTAATAAATTTTACTAATACATATAAATAGCCTTCTACGCTAGATTCTAAAAATTCAAAAAAGATATTTATTTTGATATTTTAATAAAATTTTTAGAATCTTAAATGACAAATTTTAATTTTTCAACTAGTCAAAAAGGAAAAATGTGCCATTTATCACAAAAATATTTGATATATCAGAATCTCTACCTGCCTATAAGTTTGTGATGCAAACCTTGCAATGTAACATCAATCAAGCGCAAAAGATTCTCGACAAAGGAAGATTGCGCCAACAAGATTCTCCCATCAAAAAAAATCAACGCATTATGGGCAAGATTGAGCTTAGCTATTTTGAACCCTGTGATATTGGCTTAAAACCCTTATTTGCCAATGAAAATTTTTGCGTGTTTGACAAACCTCACGATTTATTAATCCACCCCAAAGGGCGTTATTATCACTACTCACTCAATGACGCACTCAAATATCATTTCGGACATCAAGCCAATGCCATTCATCGTCTCGATAAGGAAACAAGTGGCTTGGTGCTTTGCGCAACCAATCCCCAAAGTGAAGTATCACTAAAGAATCTTATGATGCAACATCAGATTCACAAAACCTATCTTGCCAAAGTGGAAGGAAAACTCACGCAAGAGATTTTCATTGATGAGCCTATTATCACGCAAAAACATTTAGGGGGTGATTTGTGTATTAAAAGCGCAATTGATACCAAAGGCAAGCCCTCGCAAACACAAATCCAACCCCTTAAATATGACAAGGATTCTAATACGAGCCTTGTGCGAGCCATTCCTCTTACGGGGCGCACACATCAAATCCGCCTACATCTTTCACATATCGGACACAGAATCTTAGGAGACCCTCTTTATGGTGTTGAAAAGGCGTATTCTCGCGACTATCTTGCGGGGATTCTCACTCCTAAACAATATGCTTTGTTTTTTGGCGCACCTCATCTTTGTCTGAATGCCCACACGCTTCATTTTACCTTTCAACAACGCTCATATCATTTCCAAAGCAAAAAACACCTTTGAATTAAAATCCAAAAATTTTTTGATATAATTTATCTTTTAAACAAACAAAAAGGCTTCCTGATGAAACACTGCTTCAAGATTCAATATTGGTTAATCAGTCTTATAGTGCTGCTTTTTGTTGCATGCTCAGATAAAAATGAAATCGTTGCAGACTATTCTTCAAAGATTGCAACCACAGATGAAATTTTTATCACCTTTGAGCAGCCTATCATCAGTGAAGAAAATAGAAGATTTATTCATCAGCATTCTACCAAAGATAATGCGATTAAACTCAATGGCAAGGCATTTGAGGGTTCATATTCTTTCGCGACTGATTCTAAACTATTGATTGCGCCTCATTTCCCTTTAGAGCCAAATACTGATTATACGCTTGAAGTCAATCTTGCTAACCTTAAAGATTCTCATCTCAAAGACAAACTCAAACTCTCTCTCCACACTAATCCGACACATTTTGATTATACCTTCACACATATTTATGACAAAAGCGGATTTAACACATTAGAAGCCCAGATTGAATTTTCGCAAAAAATCAACCTCGAAAACCTCAAAGATAGCTTGTCCCTCAAATGCACAGAATCTAAAAAAGTTGATTTTGAACTGATGCCGACTTCATCGACAAGCATAGCGGTAAAAAGCGCACCTATTGCAGCAAGCGAAAAAGAAGTAGAATGCGAACTCACACTTGATGCAAAAAGCATAGGGCTTGAAAAAAAGGAGGTCTTGCGCTATGTGTTTGCAGGCAAACCTGATTTAGAAATCACAAAAATTGAGGCTATTCCTGATGCAAATCCAAGCATTGAAGTGAGTTTTTCACAAGAAATCAAAAATGAGAATCTTCAAAATTTTGTCCAACTCAAGCCCGATATAAAGGCAAAAATCAGCAAATCTTATAACAAATTGATTATTAACGCCCCCTTTGATCGTTTGCAAAGCTACACACTGACCTTAGTCGAAGGTCTCAAAGCAGCTGATGGCTCAAAACTCAAATCCAACTTCACACAAGATATTGTTTTTACGCAGATTCCCCCAAGCATCGCCTTTTCTCAACAAGGTGTATTTTTACCCACAAATGCGGATAAAAAAATCTCATTTAAAAGTATGAATGTCAAAAAAATCAAACTCAAAGTCAGTAGAATCTATCCTAACAACACCACTGCTTATCTTTATGACAATAATCTCATCGGACACAAAAGCTACAAAGACAATAACTACTATGATGATGGTATTTATGCAAATTTTCATCGTTTGGGTGATGAGATCATCAATGAAGAATTTGACATCTCTTTCAAGCCTAATCAATGGATACAAAATTCATTTGATCTCTCCGCTCTTCCTAATGAGGGGATTTTTATCATTGATTTGAGTTTTGATGAAAATGGCGTGGATTATACCTTTCCCGATGGCACTTCAAACTGGAGAAAAAGGCAGTTTTTCGATGATGCGCGTATCCAAAAACATCTTATTTTTTCCAATATTGCACTGATTGCTCAACACATTGGCGATAAAATAGAAGTATTAACACTTGATATTGCAGAAAATAAACCTCTTGCTTCAGTCGATGTCCAAGCCATTAGCTTCAAAAATCAGATTCTCGCAGAAAGTCGCACAGACAATCAAGGCATAGCGGTTTTGAAAACTTCTGAATCCATTATGTATCTTAGCGCGACTAAAGACAGCAACACAACTATTTTAAAGCTTAATGCTCCTCTAAGCAATGATGAGTTTGATGTCAGTGGGCAATCCATACAAACCGACACAAACGCTTATATTTACACCGATAGAGGCGTGTATCGACCGGGCGATAGCGCACATATCAATATCATCGCACGCGCAAATAATAACCCCACGACACACCCTATCTATCTTACACTGATTTCACCTCAAGGCAAAGAAATTATTGAAAAAACTGCCCTTACAGATCCTTTGTATGGATTGTATTATTATCAATTCGATATTGACAAAAATGCTCCCACAGGCATTTGGAGAGTAAAGATTCAAGTAGGTGATAGCGTATTTTGGCACAACCTATCTGTGGAGACAATCATTCCTAATCGCATCAAGGTCGCAATCCAAGCTCAAGATAGTATCGATATGAATAAAGAAGATGAGCTGACTTATGGCATACAATCGCATTATCTTTTTGGAGCAAAAGCCGCTAATCTCCGCTATGAAAGCAACTTGCAAATTATGCCTGTTAATTTTTATCCAAAATCTTATACAGACTACACTTTCAATCACCCCTCATCGTTGAATTATTCTTTTTCAGATTCACAAAAAGGACAGCTAGATTCTGAAGGTATGATGCAAGATGCCTTTACCCTACAAAATGTGGAGAATCTCAATAAGAATCTCAAAGCTTTCCTTGAAGCAAAAGTATTTGAAAATGGTGGCAGAAGTGTAAGAGCGCAAAAAGTCATTGATTTAAAACTTTATGATAGTTTTGTCGGATTAAAAGCTCCTAAAACACGATATATCGATATTGATTCGAATATTCAAATCCCTATAATCGTGCTTTCCGATGACGAAAAGACGCTAATCCCTAATCGCAATCTCCGATACAGAATCTACCAAAACAGCTATTCATGGTGGTGGGATTATGACAACTATAATGATTTCGTGCGCTCTATCAAAACTGACCGCAATACAACTCTCATCAAAGAGGGCGAGATTGTCTCCAAAGATACGCCTATTATGCTAGATTTTCAGCCTAAAACATCGGGCGAGACGCTTATTGAAGTGCAAGATCCTTCAAACGGCACAAATTCAGCTATCTTCTTGTATGTCAGTCAATACGGACAACCCATTGAAGCGACCAAGATTCAATCTTTCAAAATACAAAGTGATAAATCAAACTATCTTGTGGGAGAAGAAGCAACTATCAGTTTTGAAAGCAAGGCGCATTCTAAAGCTCTTATTACGCTTGTCGATAGCCAAAAAGTCTTAGAACGATTTTGGGTAGATGCCAAAGAAGGGCAAACTTCATTCAAAGTCCCTATCAAAAAATCCTACGCGCCTAATATTTATGTCATTGTGAATCTTTTACAAAATTATGCATCTGTGGATAATGACCGCTCGCAAAGGCTCTATGGTGTCGTCCCATTAATGGTAGAAGACACGCAAACTAAGCTTACACTTGAGCTTAAAGCTCCAGAATCAATCCAATCCAACGAAGACTTTACGATTACTTTAAGTAATAAAGAACATAAAAAAGTCGCTTATACTCTAGCAGTCGTTGATGAGGGGCTTTTAGATTTGACAGATTTTATCTCCCCAAATCCATGGAGATATTTTTATCAAAAAATCGCCCTCACACTTACAAGCTTTGACAACTTTAATGACATCATTGGAAAAGATATTGGTATCATCAATCAGATTCTAAAAATCGGCGGTGATGAGGCAGGAGCAGTGGCAAAGCGTAGAAAAGACTTCAATGAAGCGCAACGTTTTAAGCCTGTCGTGTTATACAAATCCCCTACAATGAGTGATGAAAAAGGCAATGCTACAATAAAATGGAAGATTCCTACTTATATAGGAAATGTGCGTATTATGGCAGTGGCAATTGATGAAAATGCTTATGGTAGTGCCTCACGCGATATGAAAGTTACTCTCCCTGTCGTGATGCTACCCACAATCCCACGAAGCCTCAAACTTGGCGATAGATTCTCACTTGCCATTGAAGTAATGCCTACAGAATCAAATATTGGCAAAGTTGATATTAGTGTCAAAAGCGGTGATAAAATCACCTTTGATAAAAAATCCCAAAGTCTTCGCTTTACCTCCAAAGATGCACAAAACATTGTCTTTGACGCGCAAGTAAGCAAAGATTCTATCGGCACAGAAGAAATTATCCTTAGCCTTACAAGCGCAAAATTTAAAACGCAAGAAAAAACATCAATCGACATTAAGCCAAATAATCCCTATACGACTATTAATAAAAAATTCACTATTGAGCCACAAGGTCAAATCACCCTTAGCAATCCCAAAGATTTTGTGCAAAATTCTCAATCAGGCTATTTGGTGCTTAGCCAAAAACCCATAATGTCGATTGATCATCGTTTGCGTTGGCTCATTCGCTATCCTTATGGTTGTATTGAGCAAACCACTTCATCAGTCTTGCCACAACTTTATCTCACTTCTCTTAGCAGTGCGGATTTTATCGATAAGCCAAGTATCGTTAAAAATATCAACGCTGGCATTGCGCGTATCGGAAATTTCCAAACCTCTGATGGAGGTTTTGCATATTGGCAAGGTGGCTCTCAAGCTGATATATGGGGAAGCAATTATGCAGGACATTTTCTTTTACTTGCCAAAGAAGAGGGGTATTATGTCCCTCAAGATCTCCTCAAGCGTTGGATTACTTATCAAATCAATTTTGTAAAAAATCAAACCGAGACAAACACAGCGAAAGTCTATTCACTTTATCTGCTTTCTCTTGCCAAAGAGCCACAAATCGGGCTACTCAATCAAATATATGAAAATGATTTTGACAGCTTAAGCACAAGCGATAAATGGCTTTTGGCAGCTGCTTACAAACTCGCCGGTGTAGAAAATATCGTTGGAAAAATCACAAAGAATCTCTCCACAAGAGTGATTGCAAACGAACATTCAGAACGCTACTATTATTATAGCTATGGTTCGCCTTTGCGTGATGAAGCAATTATCTTAAAAGCCTACACAGACATTTATAAAAATTCATCAGAATCCACCCAACAAGATAGATTTAAGTCTCTGCTTTCACGGATTCAGACATTGCTAGAAAGCGATGATTGGCTCTCTACCCAAACGCTTGGCTACTCGCTTTTAGCCCTTGCCTCGACTTCAAACACACGCAATGATAAGGCTGATGCAAAGATTCAAGTAAAACTTGATGGCAAAGCCTTTGAAAGCAGTGATATTCGATTTAAAATCCCATTTAGCGCGACAAATGGCAATTTAGAATCTAAAAACTCTACTATGCTTTATGCTAATCAAGTGTGGGACGGGATTTTGCTTGATGACAACATTCAGGCAAGTAGCTCGAAAATCAAACTCACACAAGAGTTTCTGAATCAAAATGGAGAACCAATCAATGTCTCTACTCTCCCTAGTGGAAGCACATTTTGGATTAAGCTTTCTGTAGATAACGAAGATCAATCAGTCAGGACAAATAACCTTGCTGTTACTCAAAATATCCCTAGCGGTTGGGAGATTGAAAACACGCGTCTTAATAACGACATCTTGCCTCCTTTTGTAAAACAACAAGGCATTGACTATACAGATATTCGTGATGATAAGATTATGTGGTTTTTTGATTTCTATGGAGAGCGCAAAAGTGTGTTTGTCAAGATTAATACCATCACACCCGGAGAATATATTTTACCCCCTGCCACAGCAGAAGCAATGTATGACCACAGCTTCCTTGCAAATACCCAATCTAGCCGCGTCAAAGTAACTTCAGGTGTGGTTGAATAAAACAAACAAACGCCCTAGCCCTATTCTTCTTATTATCGCGAGTATAGGGCTTTGTGTATTATGCTATGGGGCTTTTGTTTTTCTTAATTTTTATGTGCGACATTCTGCACAAGATGATCTTTTTGAATCTACTTATAGCAAAAGTGTTTTTGATAAGGATAATCAGCTCCTTAGTGTGTTTTTAGATTCTAACGAGCAATGGCATCTCAAATCCCCTACCCAAGTGCCTAAAAAGCTTGAAATAGCTGCATTAACCTATGAAGATAAACGCTTTTTTAATCATTATGGCATTGATATTTTAGCTCTTTTAAGGAGTTTTAAGGATAACCTCATCTCCTCAAAACGATACGGAGCAAGCACCATCACTATGCAAGTGATTAAGCTTTATTTTCATCAAAAACGCAATTACAAAAATAAATTTGATGAATTTTTCCAAGCATTAGCCCTAGAAAGCATTTATAGCAAAGAGCAGATTCTTAAGATGTATTTAGATAACGCACCTTATGGCGGGAATATCATCGGCTTTCATTCAGCGAGTTTGTTGTATTTTGGCAAAGATTCTGCACATCTCTCGTGGGGGGAAGCAGCACTTTTGGCAGTTTTGCCTAATGCTCCGGGCTTACTCAATCTCAATAAAAATTCATCACTCCTCAAAGACAAACGCGATGCACTTTTGCATAAATTGCACCAACAAGGGCATATCGACAAGGATTTACTTTCTCTTGCCCTGCTAGAGCCACTCCCTACGCATAAACTAACCCACCACAATATCGCCCCACATCTTAGCCTTAAAGTCATCGCACAAACGCCCAATCTTAGTAATATCCAAACGACATTAAACAAAAAGATTCAAATGCGTTTAGAATCTAAAATCAAACAATACCATAAAAAACTACTCCCACAAGGGATTCTCAATATGTCAGCCCTTGTGCTAGATACTTCAAATGGAGAGGTATTGGCTTATCTAGGCTCGCAGGATTTTTTAGACATAGAAAATTATGGGCAGATTGATGGCATAGCTGCAAAACGTTCTCCGGGTTCATTGCTCAAGCCCTTTTTATACGCTTTGAGCATTGATGAGGGGCTTATTGCTCCACAAAGTTTGCTCATTGATGTGCCTTTGTTTTTTTCAAATTTCAACCCCCAAAACGCCAACAAACGATATAATGGATTAATCCCAGCGCAAATAGCCCTACAAAAATCCCTCAATGTGCCTTTTGTAAAACTCTTGCAAAATTATGGTTATGAAAAATTTTTCTTTGCCTTGCAAGAAATGCTTGATTTTGAAGACAAAAACTATCAACACTACGGGCTATCACTCATACTCGGCTCAAAAGAATTCAGCCCTTTTGAAATTGCAAAACTCTATTTAGGGCTTGCCAATTACGGCGCGTTTGGAGAGATTTATTACCTCAAAGATTCTCTCAAACAACCCAAAAAACACCTCATCTCTCAAGGAAGTGCGTATCTCACACTCCAAACACTCAAAGAGCTTGAACGCGAGGGGGAGCTAGACTATCACAAAGACAAAATGACATTTTCGTGGAAAAGTGGGACAAGCTATGGTCGAAAAGACGCATGGGCAGCAGGGGCAAGTCCTCAATATACGATTGTCGTATGGGTAGGTAATTTCACAGGCAAACCCAATCCTAATATCCTTGGTATGAAAACAGCAGGGAGTTTGCTTTTTGAGATTCTCGAAGAATTGCCTGATAATGACATTGCTTTTGCGATACCAGAATCTGCTTTCAAAGAGATTCTTATTGATAAATTTAGCGGTTATCGCTTGAGTGAAGAAATGCAGCAATTTGCCATACCATCAGAAGAGATTCTCTATCCTAATGATGCAAAAATGCTCCAAGTCTCACCCTTTTACCAAAAAGTATTTATTGCAAACGACAAACCCGTAACTTCTAAAGATTCTGCATTTATTGATGCCTCCGCACAGATGATTTTACGCCTACCGATTAATGTGCTAAACTACTACAAAACACAAAATATTGATATTCAAAAACACCTTGTATCATCGCAAAATCGCAATACACTTAAAATCATCTACCCCACAAATGGCTTAAAAATCATTCAACCTAAAGACTTTGACGGACAAAAAGAGCTGATTATGCGTATCGCAAATCTCACAAATCAAAAGGTGTTTTGGTATTTAGACCACAAGCTTATTTTTGCCTCCACGCACTCTACGCAAAAAATATTTTTAGATTCTAAGCCACACACATTAAGTATTATCGGGGAAGATGGGAGTATAGATAGTGTGAAATTCAATATAGAGTAATTAGCTAAAATTCGTTAAGATTGCAAAAAACAAAAGGAGAAATCAATGAAATTCAATGGAAAAAATGTGCTTATCACCGGCGCGAGCAAAGGGATTGGCGCACAGATTGCTAAAACACTTGCAGAATATGGGCTAAAAGTATGGATCAATTACCGCTCCAAACCCGAGCTTGCTGAAAATGTCAAAGAAATAATAGAATCTGCGGGTGGCAAAGCGGCGATTATCAAATTTGATGCGACAAATGAAGAAGACTTTATCGCCTCGCTTAAGGTGATTGTAGAAAGTGATGGAAAGCTTGACTATCTCGTCAATAATGCAGGTATCACAAACGATAAACTTGCCTTGCGTATGAGCATAGATGACTTTCAAAGTGTCATTGATGCCAATCTCAAATCCTGCTTTATCGGTTGTCGCGAAGCTCTCAAGCTTATGAGCAAACAACGTTTTGGAAGTGTCGTTAATATCGCTTCAATCATCGGTGAACGTGGAAATATGGGGCAAAGCAACTATGCAGCAAGCAAAGGGGGAATGATTGCAATGAGCAAATCATTCGCGTATGAGGGCGCACCTCGCAATGTGCGTTTTAACTGCGTAACACCCGGATTTATCCAAAGTGATATGACAAATGACTTAAAACCTGAAGTGATTGAAAATTATACAAAAAGCATTCCTTTAGCGCGTTTGGGAGAAGCTGAAGATGTAGCTCAAGCGGTAGCATTTTTACTCTCTGACGGCGCAAGTTATATTACCGGTGAAGTGTTAAAGGTCAATGGTGGGCTTTATATGTAAGCCTAAGCATAAAAAAGCCCTTGCCATTTAACAAATCTTTGCTATAATGGTAAATTTTAAAGCTTAAATTCAAAGAAGGAGAAACAATGGACACATTTGAGAGTGTAAAAGCTGTGGTTGTCGAACAACTAAGTGTAGATGCTAATGAGGTAAAACCTGAATCTCGATTTATTGAGGATTTGAATGCAGATTCTTTAGATGTAGTCGAACTTGTAATGGCATTAGAAGAAAAATTTGAGATTGAAATTCCTGACGAAGAAGCAGAGAAAATCAAAACCGTTAATGATGTAGTTACTTATATCAAAGAACACCAATAAATATTTAGAATCCATCGTGGATTCTAAATACCCAAATCAATGTAAATTTATCCAAAGGAAACAATATGCGTCGAGTGGTTATCACTGGGTTAGGAATGATTAATTCATTAGGGCTTACGAAAAGCGATTCTTTTAAAGCTATCACAGAAGGACAATGTGGCATTAAAAGAATTTCTTGCTTTGATGTAGAGAATTTCCCTGTCAAAATTGCTGGTGAAATCACAAATTTCAACCCTGAAGAAGTGCTTGATGCGCGGGAAGTAAAGAAAGCAGATCGCTTTATTCACCTTGGCTTAAAAGCCGCAAGAGAAGCAATGAATGAAAGTGGTTTGCTCCACAATGGGCTTGTGCAAGAATCTCTTAGTGAGCGTTTTGGTGTAAGCTCTGGAGCAGGTATCGGTGGTTTAGGCAATATTGAGAAAAATTCAATTGCTTGCGAACAAAAAGGTCCTCGCCGTATCAATCCTTTCTTTATCCCCTCTGCATTAGTCAATATGCTCGGCGGTTTTATCTCAATTGAATACGCCCTCAAAGGTCCAAACCTCTCAAGCGTTACAGCTTGTGCAGCCGGCACTCACGCAATCAATGAAGCAACTAAAACCATTATGCTTGATGGCGCAGATGTAATGCTTGTCATCGGGTCAGAATCTGCGATTTGCCCTGTGGGTATTGGTGGGTTTGCTGCAATGAAAGCCCTTAGTGATCGCAATGATGAACCTCTTAAAGCTTCTCGTCCTTTTGACAAAGAGCGCAATGGTTTTGTAATGGGTGAAGGAGCGGGAGCATTGGTGCTTGAAGAATACGAACACGCTAAAAAAAGAGGTGCGAAAATCTATGCTGAAGTGATTGGCTTTGGAGAAAGTGGCGATGCTAATCATATCACTACGCCCGCCCCTCAAGGCGAAGGTGCTTTACGCGCAATCAAAGCTGCATTAAAAATGGCAAATGCAAAGATTGATTATGTCAATGCACACGGGACAAGCACTGCGTATAATGATCTCTATGAGACTATGGCACTTAAATCCGCCTTTGGTTCAAAAGAAAATGTCCCACCTGTAAGCTCTACAAAAGGACAAATCGGGCATTGTTTAGGCGCAGCGGGAGCATTAGAAGCTGTCATTTCGATTATGGCAATGCAAGAAGGCGTGATGCCTCCGACAATCAATCAAGAAGTGCCTGATCCTGAATGTGATTTGGATTATATTCCTAATGTCGCTCGAGAAGCCAAAATCCAAACGGTAATGAGCAATTCCTTTGGTTTTGGTGGGACAAATGGTGTTGTTATTTTCCAAAAAATCTAAACGATAAAGAATTGATATGGCAACTTATTTAGACTTTGAACAAAAAATCAAAAATCTTCAAGACGATATAGAATCTGCCATTATCCGCTCGGATAATGACGCTAAAATGATTCTCGAAAAAGAGCTTGAAAATGAAGTGCGTCATGTGTATTCTAATATCAGTGATTACCAAAAATTACAGCTCGCAAGACACCCTGATCGCCCTTACGCAATGGATTATATCGAGCTTATCCTCAAAGATTATTACGAGATTTGCGGGGACAGACATTTTAAAGACGATAAAGCAATCGTATGCTTTCTTGGTAAAATCAATGATCAGAGTGTTATGGTTATCGGTGAAGAAAAAGGGCGCGGGACAAAAAATAAATTAATGAGAAACTTCGGTATGCCTAGTCCTGAAGGTTATCGAAAGGCTTTACGCGTAGCAAAGATTGCCGAGAAATTTAATGTGCCTATTTTAATGCTAGTAGATACACAAGGTGCATATCCCGGTCTTGGAGCAGAAGAGCGCGGACAAAGTGAAGCAATTGCAAAAAACCTCAAAGAATTTGCTACACTCAAAGTCCCCACGATTGCGGTTGTGATTGGTGAAGGTGGTAGCGGTGGGGCTTTGGCTATTGCCGTTGCAGACAAACTCGCAATGATGCAATATTCTATCTTTAGTGTGATTTCGCCAGAGGGTTGTGCTGCGATTCTATGGAATGATCCCTCAAAGATAGAATCTGCGACTAAAGCTATGAAAATCACACCTGTGGAGCTTAAAAAATATCATTTGATTGATGATATTATTGATGAGCCGATGATAGGTGCGCATCGTGATAAAGCAAATGCTGCAAAAGCAATCAAACAATATTTCCTTAAAATGCTTGAAGAGATTCAGCAAGATAATGACTATCTCACCAAAAGATACCAAAAACTAATGAGCTATGGGGCTTTCTCACAAGAATCCACAGATTCTACGCCTGATTAATCAGTCTTCCTTAGATTCTTAATAATAGCCAAGTCCCCGCTTTAGCCCCAATCACAATACCAATAATCTAACTAATAGATTCTCGCCTTTTGCAATGATTATCAATCATCAATCGACAAATAATCATTTGCTTCATACATATTTTTTTATGGCATAATCCCGCAAGAGGTTATCCTCTTAATTTTAAATACAGGAGTTATGATGATAAAAAAGATTTTGTTACTTACTTTTGGGTTTGTTTTGATGCTAGGTCTCAACGCATGCAACAATAACAAAAATCAACAAAACACACTTGAGCAAATCAAAGCCAAAGACAGCATTCGCATCGGTGTTTTTAGTGATAAACCACCTTTTGGCTTTGTCAATGAAGAGGGCAAAAACGATGGTTTTGATGTGTATATCGCAAAAAGATTTGCTAAAGATTTACTAGGAGATGAAAATAAAGTGCAATTTGTGCTTGTCGAGGCTGCAAGTCGCGTTGAATTTTTGCGTGCAAACAAAGTCGATATTATTATGGCAAACTTCACTCAAACGCCCGAGAGAGAAGAGGTCGTAGATTTTGCCAAACCTTATATGAAAGTTTCTTTGGGTGTTGTTTCTAAAGATGGCGCGATTCAAAGTGTCGATGATTTGAAAGGCAAAAAACTTATCGTCAATAAAGGCACAACAGCCGATGCGTTTTTCACCAAGCACCACCCCGATATTGAGCTTCTCAAATACGAGCAAAATACCGAAGCCTTTATGGCACTCAAAGACGAGCGAGGAGATGCTTTAGCGCATGATAATACTTTAGTTTTAGCGTGGGCTATGGAGAATCCCGGATTTAGCGTAGGGATTCCCTCATTAGGCGAAGAAGAAGTCATCGCCCCAGCAGTGAAAAAGGGTAATACCGAGCTTAAAGATTGGCTTGATAATGAAATCACCACACTTGCCAATGAGGGTTTTCTGAAAGAAGCCTATATCAAGACACTTGCTCCGATTTTTGGTGAAGAAAAAATGGATTCTGTTTTGATTACAAAATAACGCTCACATTTCGCACTTGCATCTTTGCAATCGTGCGAAATGCCTACATTGCCTTACTTTTACGACAGCTCACAACCCACACAGCTTTTTACGCATCTTGGATAATCCCAAGGCGCAGATTCTAAGATTCTTAAAACAAATCCACAAAAACAATTCAAAAAATACTAGACTGAAAACATATTTTAATCTTCTTTAATATTATTTTTTATATAATCACATTTTTAAAAGTTGCACATACAACAAAGAATAAAAACTATAAAAGACAAAGTTCTATCAAGGAGACAACGATGAGATTTATCATAGTGTTCGTATTGTGCCTTTCTTATGCTTTTGCTTCAGGATTTAAGATTAATGAGCAAAGCCTCAATTCCACCGCACTCAATTCTGCCTATATCGCAGGGGCTCATGGAGCAGATAGTGTGTATTATAATCCCGCAAATATGGGATTTTCTCACCCGCTCTCCGATAATGAAAAATCCGATTTAGAAATCACACTCACAGGGATTTTTATCCCCGGATTCAATTTCACCACAGACACAGACACGAAGTCTATCGGTGAAGGCTCGATCAACTGGGGGCTTAGCACCACCACGACTATGGGCATCAGCGACACAATGGCAGATTTGGCAAAAAATGTTTTAGGCGTGGATTTGACTGCACCCATAGAGCTTCCCTCTTCCGAGCCTAATCAACATGGCACTTGGGGATACAATGAGCGGGGGGCTTTAGTCGAGGGTTCAGCTGACCCGACTTTCTTCCCTGTGCCAAAGATTTTTTATAAAAGCAGCACGAAAAAGACTAAATATGGGAATCTCAATTGGGGGGTTAGCTTTACTGCACCGAGCGGTTTAGCGATGAATTGGAATGGCGAGGGAGGAGCGTTCTTGCGTAATGTGATGATTGCTATGGTAGAGCTAAGCCCCTCTTTTAGCTGGAACTATAACGAACGCATTGCTATTGGTGTCAGCCCAAGATTCCTCTATGGTATGGGGAATTTTAAAAACACCGTGTTCGTCCCACTCGGCACACCTGATAAACCGGGCAAAGTAACGACTAATATCAAAGATTTTGATGAGATTCCCGATAGTATGATCCCTGAAGCAATGGCACAGCTCATCTATGCAGTCAATACGACTAATGGCTTAGCAGGTGTGGGCGGATTGTTTGTAGGAGGGGGGGGGCATTACAATAATGAATTGCGATACAAGATGCCTACATTATTCTCACCCGAAGCGTGGTTTGGTATGCCCGACCCTAGCGTCTTTGACCCCTATGTCGATAAAGACAAACAAACCATTGATGTCGCAGGTTATAATGCCAAAGTCAAGGAAATCAACGCTACAATCAAAAATAATTGGGAGACTTACAAAAGCAATAAAGATAGCGGAGCAATGACTTGGGGACAAGAATCAAATGGATACAATGCTAATGGACTTAATAAAGGTATTGATCATATCAATTCTTGTATCTTGACAAGCAATGTAAATTTTTTTCAAGCAGGCTGTAAAGATCTTCCCAAAGATGTTTTTAAAGGAGAAAAAGGTTATATCAACTGCTATACGGGAACACATTATGATTTTAATGGCAATTTGCAAACATCATATCCCGGAGTCTGCACTGACCCAAGTCCTACAGAAAAAGATGAAGACGGTGCACCACGAGGCTACCTCACACTGATGGACGCCAAGCAGGTAGCAGAAGCCTTTGGTATGGGAGATATGGAGATTTACACCGACTTAGTCGGAGCGACCAAAGTCGATCAGAAAAGTAATGGTGGGGATTTCGCTTTCGGCTATAAAGTCGCGATGAGTGTGCGTCCTTTTGAATCCAAAAAGACGACTCTAAGTATAGTTTATACTTCACCCGTGAAGTTTGACCTCAAAGGAAGCCTTGATGCGACAACCTATATTGGTGGCTCAATGGGCGATGTCAATATGAAAGCAGACTTAACTCTTAGTGCGACCCTCCCCTCTCAACTCCAACTCGCCATTATGCACTCTTTTGGCAAACTCAATGTAGAATTTGTCTATGAAGAAATCTATTGGAGTAAGGGCGATAAATTTGCTTTCAACTTTAGCAATCCTCAATTCACACCTTTAAGCGGTATGGTGATGCAATTCACCCCCGATCAACTAGCCGGTATGATGGACTTAGCCGATTATGGCGCAGTCGCTATGGGTGATGGCTGGAAAGATACAATCGCATTGCGACTAGGGCTCACCTATCTCACAGAGAAAAACACACTTTTGATGCTCTCCGCTGCGCTTGATCAAGCCCCCGTGCCTCAAGACAAACTCGGAATCCCCGATAGTAATGCCTATATGTTTGGTATCGGTGCGAAAAAAATGTTTACCAAATGGAATGCAGGTATCGCGTATTCACTAAGCCTTAAAGACGGAAGAAAAAGCATTTATCAAACAGGTGGTTTTGGGCAGCTACATTTGCTCTCTGCTTCGCTAGGGAGACAATTTTAGAATCTAAAAACTCGCTTGTTTTTAGCATAATGCAAACAAGGGAAACACATCGCATAAGGGTTAGGCTTGTTTGCAAAGCCTAACCTAAAGCAACAAAAAACTAATAAGCTTTTGTCATAATTAAGCAAATTAATGCTATAATTACGATGTATTGCATTAATTGTTCCTCCTTTCGGCGGAGCAATTCCCTTTGTGGAGTTGGTAGCTCCATAAAGGGTTACTCACTCCACGATGCAATTATATACTGCTTTATCAAATCTGCTTTATTTGGTTATGATGTTTAAATCTTGAAGAATATTTGGGAATATTCTAAAGGCGATAGATTTTATTTGATTCTGTCAATAAGAACATTAGAGCTTTTGGCGTAAAAAGCTCCATGCGGGGAGCTTAAGCGGGAGTTTGAAAGCATGGACATTCCCGCTATGGATAGAATCTAGCTCCTTGCCATCGCAAAGCCTAATCTTATCAAAACGCATCATCAACTTTCCCTCACATTCATAAATCTCACCAAGCTCGTTTTTGCCTGTTGTGATACGCGCATCAAGCGGTGCGACAATCTCTTTAGATTCTCCTACGCGAATCGTATGCCGACAATACGCAAATTCCCCGCTTTCATCGACTTCTGCATTGACTTGATAACTCCCCTCGCTGATTGCACTAAAGTGATTTTGTGTGTTTGTCTTCTCAAAAGGACGATGGATAATGTATCCGTCTGTGAATCCACGATTTTTCAAGGTATTAAGTTCATCGGTATAAAAAGTTTGATCTATCGTGCCTTGATAATAATCATCAATCGCCTTGCGATAAGTGCGTGCAGTAATCCCTGCATAATAGCTTGATTTCGTGCGTCCCTCAATTTTTAGCGCATCAATCGCCCCACTATCAAGAATCTCTGCAATATGTCCGCTAAGATTCAAATCCTTAGAGTTAAAAATATGCGTCCCTATGCCCTCCTCCTCTTGCAGCCTCATCATCACACCATTATCGGGATTCTTTGCGTAAAATTCATGCTCATCAAATCGCACCAATTCACCATTTTGCATATTTCGCACATAGTATTCATAGTCAAATCGGCAATCATTCGCACAACTCCCACGATTAGGGACGCGTCCGCTTTGAAGTGCAGAAATCAAACATCGCCCCGAAAAGGCAAAACACATACTCCCATGCACAAAAATTTCAATTTCAAGCTCGGGCAAATGCTTTTTAATAGCCAACGCATCTTTAAGACTAATCTCACGCGCGGCTACGATACGCTTCACACCCATTTCAAAAAACACCTCTGCATCAAGCACATTAAGCACATTTGCTTGAGTAGAAAGGTGAATGGGAATCTGTGGCGCAATGCGTTTAGCAAGTCTCACCACACCGGGCGCGGCTACGATAAAAGCATCGGGATTAAGCGAAGCCATTTTGGCAATATGAGATTCTAAAAGTTTAAGCTGGGAATTGAAAGGGAAACCATTGATTGTTACAAATACCTTTTTACCCAAATTATGTGCGTATTGGACGCCTTGCGCAAAATCTTCAAAGCTAAAGTCTTTGCCTGCACGCGAACGCAAAGAAAAATGGCTGACGCCTCCATACACAGCATCAGCACCAAAATTAAGAGCGATTTTAAGTTTTTTGAGATTCCCCGCAGGAGAAAGGAGCTGGACTTTATGAGAATTCATCATGAGGGGTTATTTTGAACCAAATGAAGTAATCAAAGCTTCAATATCTTCTTCATTAACAATATCTTCTTTATCATCACCCGCGATAAACACCGCTGAACCCACACGCTTACTATCATCAATCTTGCCCTCAAAGAGTGAATTCATATATTGCGCTAAAGCTCTCATCACATTGATTACACGCTCAATCTTTTGACGATGAATATCTTGATATTGCATCAAATCCATTGCCTGCATTGAGGCATCGTTGATTTCATTTGATGAATCAATGATTTTTTGATTATCTTCCTGTATTGATTGAGTAGATTCTAAAGCCTTTTGAAAACTCTGTATATGAGGAAAAGTCGTGCATAGCTTTGTGAAAAGCTCTTCTTGAGACTTGAGATAATTTTTGATATTTTTTGCTTGTTTTTCGATTTTAGCGGCATCATTGCTCATAATCTCTAATTGATCGAAAATCTGTGTGCCTTTAATCTCGGTATCTCGCGTAACCTCATCAAGCTGATGAACGACTTTGTGATCTTCGGTAGGTGGAGGTGGAGGCCATTTCTGATCTGCTTCGACACGAAAATCATTGGGGTCAATTGTCTGCTTGTGAAATTCCTCTTCCTTATCCTCTTCGGGAGCATCTACCTCACTAATATCAGGTTCCCCCTCCATAAGAGAATCTAATTCTTCTTGGGTCATCGCAATTCCTCAATACTAAAAAATAATCTTCTATTATATTTAATTAAATATTAAATAAGCTTAATATTTACGCCTATCGCATCACTTTTAAATCAAAAAAGTAAAAATAGGTTACGATGCACTGCTTTGCACAAGCACAGATTCTATAATATGATCAATATCGCCATCAAGCACACCCTCTGTATCACTTGTCGCATAGCCACTACGCAAATCCTTGACTTGCTGGTAAGGGGCTAAGACATAAGAGCGAATCTGATGCCCCCAACCCATTTCACTTTTTTCTTGTGTGCTACCCTCTTGCAACTTTTGATGCTCGATTTCATAGAGTTTGGATTGGAGCATCTTTATTGCTGTGGCTTTATTTTTGTGCTGACTTCGGTCATTTTGACAAGACACAACGATACCGGTAGGAAAGTGTGTAATGCGGATTGCAGATTCTGTCTTATTGACATGCTGCCCACCTGCACCACTCGCACGATAAGTATCAATACGAATATCCTTATCATCAATTTCAATCTCGATATTATCATCAAGTTCAGGGCTTACCTGCACACTTGCAAAACTTGTATGACGCTTGGCATTTGCATCAAAGGGTGAGATTCTGACTAATCGATGCACGCCATTTTCACTTTTTGCGTAACCATAGGCATTTTCTCCCTTCACAATAAATGCTGCGCCTTTGATACCAGCCTCTTCGCCGTCTTGATAATCCAGAATCTCAACCTTATACCCGCGCCGCTCACTCCAACGCAAATACATTCGATAAAGCATACTCGCCCAATCTTGAGATTCTGTCCCACCTGCACCGGGCTGAATCGTAATAATCGCATTTGAGCCATCATGCTCACCGCTAAGCATCACTTCAATCTCAACCTTTTGGATATGCTCTTGCAAGTCGGGGGCAGATTCAAAAAGTAATTCTAAAGTGCTCGAATCCTCTTCATTCAAGGCAATCTCATAAAGTTCCAAAGCGTCATCAAGCTCTTGTTTCATTGACGAAAAGGTATTTAAAACTCTCTCACATTTGCGTTTTTCTTTTGCAATTTCTGCCGCCCTTTTAGCATCATTCCAAAAATTTTCATCTTTTTCTAATGTTTGAATTTCTTCTAATCGTGCTTGGAGGATTTGAGGATTAAGGATTTTTGCGACATTTTCACATTTATTTTGCAAAGTCTTGAGTAACTCGCCATATTCATAAGAATCCATATTATGCCTTTGCTTGAAGAATAAAGCTAAAATTGTAACACAGACTTAATAACGATACTCTTTTAAAAGATTTCTTTTGGGCTGATTATTTGGTGGATTTGTTATCTGTATTTTGAAATTTTATAAATCTTTTGCATTGTTCCTCCTTTCGGCGAAACAATTCCTTAGTGAAGCTGCTAACTTCACTAAGGGGCTAGAAGATTCACAAACACATTATAAGCATTATTTCTTGATGCTGCCTACTTCTAAGCTTTGTAATCTGTGATTTTACTTAGATTCTTAAATATTAAAAACTAAGCGCACGCGTGCGTATCAGTCTTACTAATAACGCGCAAAAATTTCATTAATCTCTCGAGGATCATTTGTCTGTGTAAGGGCGAGCATTAGCAGCACACGCGCCTTTTGTGGATTTAAATCCCTACTACCGATAAAACCAAATTCAGAATCTGCGTCATTAGCTAAAACAATGCCATTATTTATACGCGAACTTTGCACGACAACCAAGCCGTTTTTCATAAGTTTTTTGAGTGCGTCCTTTTGGTATTTATGAATGCTCCCCGCACCACTTCCTGCGACCACTATGCCCTTTGTTCCTGCTTGGACAAGTGCTTGAGCGGCGACAGATGAGCCGTCATTAGCATAAGAGTAGAGAATATCCACGCGTGGTAAAGATTCTAATGCGCTCACATCAAATGTGCTTTGTGTCGTGTGGGGTTTATTGAGCGCATAGTGAAAAAAGACTTTGCCATCGACAATATAACCCATATCCCCGCTATTAGGCGAAGCAAACGCATCGACATTGAGCGTATGTGTCTTGCTCACATATCGTGCGCTTTGGATTCTGTCATTCATCGCTACCATTACACCTTTCCCTTGAGAATCTGCATTTGCAGCAAGCGCAACGGCATTATAGAGATTCTTTGGACCATCGGCACTGATTGCTGTGCTTGGGCGCATCGCTCCAACCAACACGACAGGCTTATCACTTTTCACGACTAAATGCAAAAAGAATGCGCTCTCTTCCATTGTGTCTGTGCCGTGCGTAATCACAATACCATCGACTGCAGAATCTGCAAGTAAGTCATTGATGCGTTTGGCAAGGGTGAGCCATATCTCATTTGTCATATCCGCACTATCAATATTAGCGATTTGCTCTCCTTGAATGTTTGCAAGATTGTGAATCTGTGGCACTGCATTAATCAATACATCAACGCCTACCACGCCAGCCTCGTATCCAGTCGTTTTAATAGCAGAATCTATCGAACCTGCGATTGTCCCGCCGGTAGCAAGAATAACAATATTTGGTTTATCTTGGGATTTGTTTTGTGTTTTTGAATTTTTTGTTTGCACGACTTCCCTTTTTTCACTCTTTTTTTCATCACTAGAGCAGCCCGACATCAGCCCTATCAATGCGCAAACAACCATAAAAGCTTGGATAAAATGTTTCATATTCTAATCTCCTACAAATAAAATCTTGGTTTGCTTTATTGTAGGAGATTCTATAGAAATATGTCAAGTTTATTTTATTCGACTTCTGCGTCAATCACATCATCATCTTTTTTCTTTGTGTCTCCACCTGCTTGAGCATTACCTTGTTCTTTAGCATACATTGCTTCAGCAAGCTTATGACTCGCATCAGTAAGAGCCTTGATTTTTGCTTCGAGCTCTTCCTTAGAGACATTTTCATTTTTGAGCGATTCCTCAAGTGCATTAAGCGCGTTTTGAATCTTTTCAGCCTCACTTGCATCAAGTTTATCTTTAAACTCTTCAAGGCTCTTTTTAGTTTGATAAACCAATGAATCTGCTTTGTTGCGAAGCTCAATGACTTCTTTTTTCTTCGCGTCTTCTTCTTTATGAAGCTCTGCTTCTTTGACCATTTTCTCAATTTCAGAATCTGAAAGCCCACTCGAACCGCTGATTTTAATCTCTTGAGATTTACCTGTGGCTTTGTCTTTTGCTGAAACCGTGAGGATTCCATTTGCATCAATATCAAAGGTAACCTCGATTTGTGGCACACCTCGAGGTGCTGCAGGGATACCGCTCAAATCAAATCGTCCTAGAGATTTATTATCTTTTGCAAGCTCTCTCTCACCTTGCAAGACATTAATGCTTACTGCGGGTTGATTATCTTCATAAGTCGAGAAAACTTGTGTTTTCTTTGTAGGGATTGTAACGCCTCTCTCAACAACTTTTGTGGAGATTCCACCAGCTGTTTCGATACCTAAACTCAAAGGTGTTACATCAAGTAACAAGACATCTTTTACATCGCCTTTTAACACGCCCCCTTGAATCGCCGCACCCACAGCAACAACCTCATCAGGATTCACAGATTTATTTAAATCTTTTCCAATAAAGGCTTTTACGCGCTCTTGCACTTTTGGAATCCGTGTAGAACCACCCACCATAACAACTTCGGAAATATCACTTTGCGTAAGCCCAGCATCTTTAATCACAAAATCAATCTTTTTGATAGTCGCTTCAATCAAATCATCAATCAAGCTTTCAAACTTCGCACGAGTGATTTTTTTCACTAAGTGCTTAGGACCGCTTGCATCAGCAGTGATAAAGGGGAGATTGATTTCTGTTTCTTGTGCGCTACTCAATTCTTTTTTTGCATTTTCTGCTGCATCTTTTAATCTCTGCAACGCCATCACATCATTTTTAAGATCAATACCCTCATCACTTTTAAACTCTTCTGCTGCCCAATCAATGATTCTATTATCAAAATCATCTCCACCTAAGAACGCATCTCCACCTGTGGCAAGCACTTCTACGACATTATCGCCTGTCTCTAGCACGGTAACATCAAATGTCCCCCCGCCTAAGTCATAAACCATAATCTTTTCTGCTTCTTTTTTATCAAGCCCATATGCTAAAGCCGCAGAAGTAGGTTCGTTAATGATTCTTAATACATTAAGCCCAGCAATCGTCCCTGCCTCTTTTGTCGCCTTGCGTTGAGAATCATTAAAATACGCCGGAACGGTGATTACCGCTTCTGTTACTTCCTCGCCAAGATAACTTTGTGCATCTTCTTTAATTTTCATCAGAATCTTTGCTGAAATTTCTTGAGGTGTATAAATCTTATCAGCAATCTCTACCGCACACGCACCATTACGATCAACGATGCTATAAGGAAGCCTTTTTTCAGCCTCTTTTGCCTTATCCTCATTAAACATCAATCCCATAATGCGTTTGATTGAATAAATCGTTTTCTTAGGGTTAGTTACTGCTTGTCGTTTTGCAGGCTCACCTACGAGAATCTCGCCCTTATCTGTAAAAGCCACGATTGAAGGGGTTGTATTTTTGCCCTCTTTATTTGCAATAATTTTTGCCTCATTACCTTCATACACTGCCATTGCAGAGTTTGTTGTTCCTAAGTCTATACCGATTACTTTTGCCATTGTGTCTCCTTTAAAATAAATTATATAAATTTAAGTGATTATGGATTCTCATAAAGAATCTCAAGCATTTTTAACCACGCTCACCATTGATGGGCGAAGCACCCTTTGCTTATACACAAACCCTTTTTGCAAGGTTTGGAGTATTTCTCCATTATTTTTTTCTTCATGTGGCACTTGCATCAAACATTCGTGCAAATTAGGGTCAAACTCGCCCTCTGTGGCGATGACTTCTACACCATGCTTGTTTAATACCTTAATAAAGCCTTCAAGTGTGAGCTGCAAACCTTCCGCAATCGCCGTTGCTTGTGGATTACTTTGCGCACTCTCTAGGGCTTTTTCTAATGTGTCAAGCACAGGAAGCAAATCGTTCATAATGCGCTCATTTGCGTATTCTAAGCTTTGACTCTTGTCTCTCTCTAAACGTTTCTTTGCATTCTCAAAATCTGCAAAAGCTCGCACATATTGATCTTTTAATGCCAAATACTTTGCTTCGTAATCTTCTTTTTCGCATTCTTGCTGCACACTCTCTTCAACATAATCTTCGCAAGAAAGAGAATCTTGCTGCTCTTGGCAAGAATGCAAATCTTGTTCTTCCATAACTTACTCCTTTATCTTAAGATAAAATTTTCATAAAAATGCGTAAAGTCTCTATCCAACGCGCCGACACAACACATTCTTGCTTTTTGTGTCGGTTGATTAGCAAAATTGACTTCTTGCATCACTGCCAAATACCCTTTAGGCAAAACTTCTTCAAAATACACACCATTTTCCAAAGAATCAAACACACGCCCATCAACGATTGAAAACAATATGCTTTCGTCTTGCGAAGATTGACAAATATCCGCTATCGCACCCATACAAAAACGATGTATGCTTTTTGTCTGGACAGATTCTAAAGACTTGAGCAGAGAATACGCACAAACTTGATGAGCAATTTTCCTCATATCAATAATATCCAAACCCTTAAGTTCGTTTAAAAAACGCTCCAAATGGCTTGAAAATGGCAAACTGATACCAATCTGATCAAACATCAAAATAAGATATTTATTCTCTACATTTATCATTTCTTTAAAACGATTACTTTGCTCAAGACTTAAAATGCAAAAAATATGATGTTCAAAACATGCCTTTTTAATATCTTCCAAACACGAGACAGAATACAAAGACTTCGCATCAATATGCTGATACCAATATGATTTCAACGCACTGATAGTAGGGACTCGTCCGCTACTGATGTGGGGTTGAGATAAAAGCCCTTCTTGTGCGAGAATCTTAAAATAATTTCGGATTGTAGCAGAGGAAAATTTCGCATTCATCGAATGTTTAAGAGATTCTGAACCGATAGGCTCTTTATACCTTAAATATTCTACAATCACTTGAGATAAAAGTAATTCTTTTTTGCTCATTTTCGATGCTGTCCTTACATTTTGTTCTCTATAAATTTAAATATTTGATTGCTTCTTTAAGCAAACAAAAATAATTTTAACACAAAATAACAAATAAATTAGCAAATAAATAAAAATATTGCTAAAAATACATAAACTTTAGTCTTAAAGTATAAAGTTATATAAATAATTATACTTAATAAAGTTAATACAAATAGACTATATTAAAAAATCATTGGTGAATTATGCGATTTTTGCTTTACCATTGCCTACAAAATGCTAAAATAATCTTATGAATATACATACCCATGAAGTCAGTGCTGAACTCATTTCAAATATAGCAACCATTTCTCTTTCAATGTTCCGAAAGAATTTCTTTGGCATTTTCCACGGATCAATCTCGGCGAGAATCTCCAAAAATCGCTTTGTTATCAACAAACAGCAAGCTATATTTGATAATATCACTGAAGATTCTATGATTATGCTTTATCAAAAACAAGACTATCGTTGGAATGAAGCAAGCCTGCATGCACCGATTCACTCAAGCATTTATGGGCATTTTTCCGAAGCAAAATTTATCGCTTATGCAATGCCGCCTTATACTATCTCCTATTCATTAAAACATAATGTGCTAGAGCCAAAAGATTATTTTGGATACAAGTTTCTTGCACCCCGTATCGAAATCTTTGACCCTAAGGATTATGAGACTTGGTCAGATCGAGCCATAACCGATATTCCACGATATTTAAACGAACACACTTCGCCTTATATGATTATCAAAGGTTATGGGATTTATGTCTATGCGCGTGATATTTATACCCTCGCAAAAATAGTCGCTTTAATCGAAAATTCTTGTAAAATTCTTCATTATAATGCCGAACTGGGCGAAATTTTCACAACAAGCAACAAATATGATATTTAATTTCTCGTATTCAAAGGAGGCTTAATGATGCTCCCCGATTTTGCCAATCAAACAATGCAGCAATTTAAACAACTCTGTGCGATTCCACATTGCAGCTTTCACACACAAGATATGTTTTCTTATCTCTGTGCGACACTTAAAGACAAAGGTTATGAAATCCAAACTGACGAGGCTAAAAATATTTATGCCAAAAAAGGCAATCCTCGCGTGTGCTTACAAAGTCATTATGATATGGTATGCGTAGGAGAATCTAGCAATCATCAAGGTTTGCAAGTCTGTGAAGAAGGCGATGTTTTACGCGCCCATAATTCAAGCTTAGGTGCGGATAATGGTGTGGGTGTAGCAAGTATGCTTGCTCTTGATGTGGCTGATATTGAATTACTTTTTACTAATGATGAGGAAGTAGGTATGATTGGAGCAAATCATCTCAAGCTCCCTATTCAATCACATCTTTTATTGAATCTTGATAGCGAAGATATTAATGATATTGTCGTAGGTTGTGCTGGAGGAGTTGATATAGAGTGTGATATTCCCTTGCAACCTTTTTCACAAGATATTAGCCTTGCTCTCACCACACACCCTTATATTTATCATATCGTTTCAGAAGGATTTTTGGGCGGACATAGCGGGATTGAGATTCATAAAAACAAAGACAATCCTATTGTCGAGTGGGGTTTTTGGCTAGATCAGAATCAAAGCTATATTGTTAGTATTAAAGCAGGAGAAAAACGCAACTCCATTCCGACACATTTAGAATCTGTCATTCTTTCCCCTCAACCTTTGCCAAACTCCTACTCTACTCTCTCTGGCAATGCGCGTTTTATTATCACACCTCTTACGCAAGATTCCATTAAAAACTTTTCATATGCCTACCGCCAAAATATAATCATTCCTTTATTGGTAGGATTACATAGCGGTGTGTATGCGTTTAACTCACAAGGCACACTCGCTTCATTAAATCTCTCTCTACTAGAACAAAATACCAATCATCTAAGCTTGGTGATGATGGCACGCGCTAATAGTGATGCGATGCTTCTTCGTCTTATTCAACATATCAAATCAACTGCTACCAATCTCAACCCTCAATGCAAAGTCCAAGACAAAGGATTCTATAGTGCGTGGGAAAGAAGCATTGCAGATAATCACCCTGCACTCACGCTTTTATATGAGCTTTATGCCAAACATTCTATCCAGCCTAAAATTACACAAATTCACGCGGGATTAGAAGGTGGCATACTTAAAAAGAATCTCCTTGCAGCAGGTTCAAAAGCACCTCTTGATGTGTTATCTATAGGACCGACAATCCATTCACCCCACAGCGTCAATGAGTGTGTAGAGATAAAAAGCTTCAATATTTTTTGCGAGATTCTGCACAATTTTGTGCAATCTTATCAATAACAGAATCTAAACTCTTAAATCAAGGATTAAGCTATGAAACAAATTTCTGTCGGTATCATTGGTGTAAGCGGCTATACAGGCTTGGAGCTTTTGAAACTTTTATTAGCACACCCCGTTTTCAAAGTCTGCTACCTTGCCAACACACAAGGAGTATGTCGCATTGATGAGATTCACAAAGGTTTATGCGGAATCTGCGATCTTGAAGTGCAAAAAGCTGACGCGAAAGTCGCTTCTCAAATGTGCGGATTAGTCTTTCTCGCACTCCCACACAAAGAAGCTATGAATATGGCTAAAACGCTTTTAGCATCGGGGACAAAGGTCGTTGATCTCTCGGCTGATTATCGATTGAGTGCGGATAACTATGCGCGCTATTATTGTGTGCATCAAGACCAAGAGAATCTCGCACACGCTGTATATGGGTTGCCAGAATATAATAAAGAAGCAATCAAAAAAGCGACATTGATTGCTAATCCGGGCTGTTATCCTACTGCTACACTTTTAGCACTTTTACCTTTTGTGGATTATATTGATGAAGAATGCGGTGTGTTTGTCGATGCCAAAAGTGGTGTGAGTGGCGCAGGAAAAGGGCTGACAAACAACACACATTATCCTCATATTAATGAAAATCTTTTCAGTTACTCGCCCTTGACGCACCGACACCAAATCGAAATCGAAGAAAAATGTGAGATTCTCGGACATAAAGCGTTACAAGTTCAATTCGTCCCTCATCTCACGCCCTTAACAAGAGGTATGCTTGTGAGTGTTTTTGCTCATCTCAAACAAGCAATGTCTTCCTCTGATGCGCTAGAGATTCTCAAAAATACTTACAGAGCGCATTCATTTATCAGAATCCGTGAGAATCCTGTCGATATATCAAGTGTCGCTGGGAGTAATTTTTGTGATATTTTTGCTCAAACACGCGGTAAAAGCCTTTATGTCAATTCATCAATTGATAATTTAATGCGTGGGGCAAGCTCACAAGCCCTTCTAAACGCTAATCTTATGTGCGGATTAGATGAAAATCTTGGCATACCTCGCACACCTTATGGCATCTTCTAGGAGATATTAACGCTATGCAAAACCTATGGGAAAATGCCCCATATATCGCTGATGATGCAATTTTTATCGCAGATTCTCATTATATCGCTCCCCTATCTGATAAAAAAGAATCTGCTTTGGATTCTCATAATGAAAAAAAAACAGAATCTTCTGCATTTCTACCCCCATCTTTACCACTTTTTTTAGAATCTCTTTTGCCTAATCCTCCCTCACAAGTTTTTTTAATGGGTGATATTGCCCACATTTTAGTAGGTTATCTCTCTTCGAGTATCAAGGCTAATGAAATTTTGCTTGAATCTATTGCTGCTTTAAGTGTGAAGTGTGAAGTGTGGTGGTTTGAAGGTAATCACGACTTTGGTTTATCAGCACTTCATTCGCGTTTATCCAAAGTCAATTTTGTCCCTCGCAAATCTCAACCTAAACCTTTTCAGTATATCCTTAATCACGAAAGGAAACGGATTCTGATAGCACATGGGGATTGTTTCTTGGGGAGAAAATATGAGATATATATCCGCACGATAAGCGCACGATTAAGCCTCTATGCACTTAATTTAGCTGATAGTGTAACTTTTGGTAATCTTTATACATTTGTCGCACATAAAATTAACCAAAAAAATATACATTCTGGGCAAATAGAATTTATGCCCTTTGCTCAAAAACGCATTCAAGCCTATCAAAATTATGCGTTAATTCACCAATGGGAATATCCCGATATAATTATTGAAGGGCATTTTCACTTAGGACAGATTCACACTTCTTGCCAAAGTCTCTATATTTCTTTGCCCTCATTTTATTTTAATGGAAGCATTTTTGCTATACAATCCATACGAAAAAAATCCACTCATCTTTATAAAGAGGAGAAAATGTGCTAAAAACAGAGAAAATTGATACCATAGCAAATAATGAAATGGAATTAGTAGATTTCAGAATCTATGAAGACAAAGATGGAGAAACCTACGAAGGCGTTTATGGAATCAATGTCGCTAAAGTTGAGGGTATCAATGCTTATCCTGATGCAATTTTTGAATCCCCGGGAAGCCCTGATTATTTACTTGGAATGTTTGACTTACGCGGAGAAATATTGCCTTTGATTGACTTGGCAAAATGGATGAACATCAAACCCAAAGACGAAATGGCACAAAACAAAAAAGTTATTGTTACAGAATTTAACAATAAAAAACTCGGTTTTGTTGTCCATGCTACAAGACGATTAAGACGCATCAGCTGGGCAAATATAGAATCTGCAATGTTTAGCTTAAGTAATGAAGATCAAAGAGGTAAAATCACTGGCACAACGAAGATTGAAAATGATCGGACATTGCTTATCTTAGACTTAGAAGGCATTATTGATGATTTAGATTTTTACACACCTAATGGTGCAAATGCAGACATTGAACAATTTAAACCTGCAAAAAAATTCGAAGGCTCTGTGCTCATTGTCGATGATAGTTTGATTGCAAGAAAACTTCTTAGAAATACAATGAGTGAGATTGGATTTAATGTGATAGAAGCCAATGATGGAGAAAATGGGTTAAGAAGACTTGAACAACTTTATGAAAATTGGGGAAATGATATTGGAAACAATCTCAAACTTATTATTTCTGATATTGAGATGCCCAAAATGGACGGCTTTCATTTCGCTGCACAAGTAAAAAATGACGCACGATTCAGCCAAATTCCTATTATTTTCAACTCTTCAATCAGTGATAAAATCAGTGCAGAAAAAGGAGAAAAATTAGGGGCTGAAGCCTATCTTGTGAAATTTGATGCAAAACTATTTTATGATGAAATCACTAGAATTTTATCAAAATAAATAGTAAAATACTTTATAGAAATTAAATTTGTGAGAGGATTTAACAATGGATGATATGCAAGAGATAATGGAAGACTTCCTTGTGGAAGCTTTTGAAATGATTGAACAGCTTGATCAAGACTTGGTTGAGCTAGAAAATAATCCCGAAGATTTAGATTTATTAAATAGGATTTTTCGTGTTGCGCATACTATCAAAGGTTCAAGTTCATTTTTAAACTTTGATATTCTCACTCGTCTTACACATAATATGGAAGATGTTCTCAACAAAGCTCGCCGTGATGAGCTCAAAATCACACCTGATGTAATGGATGTTGTTCTACATTCTGTGGATTTGATGAAGGCTCTCTTAACAGCAATTAGAGATAGTGGCACAGACGCAAATAGTGGCATTGAAATTGACGATACTGTTACAAAACTTCAAGCCATTTCCACAGGAGGAGCACTTGAAGTCATTCCAGAATCAACTCCTACTCCTGCAGCTCAAAATGAAGCTCCCCCCGCAGCAGAGGCGGCTGCTGTTGCAAGCAATCCTCTAGCTGATGAACCTGAAATCGATTATTCTAAGATGAGTCCGGAACAAGTCGAAGCTGAAATTGAAAGACTACTCAAAAAACGACAAGAAGCTGACAAACAAGCTCGAGCGGCACACAAAGCTGATGGAAGCGCACACCCTGTCCAAGCTCCTAAAGCACCAGAACCTGAAAATAAACCAGCAGCAGCTGCACCGAAACCTACGCCAAAACCTGCAGCAAAACCTGCAAAAAAAGCTGAAAGTGGAGAAAAAGCACCTGCTGCCAATGTTGAACAAACTGTGAGAGTTGATGTCAAACGACTTGACCACCTTATGAATCTTATCGGTGAGCTTGTGCTAGGCAAGAACAGATTGATTAAAATTTATGGTGATGTCCAAGAACGATATGATGGTGAAAAATTCCTCGAAGAGCTCAACCAAGTCGTGGCTTCAATTTCTTCTGTAACCACAGATGTTCAGCTTGCGGTGATGAAAACGCGTATGCAGCCTGTCGGAAAAGTATTTAATAAATTCCCAAGAATGGTGCGTGATTTGTCGCGTGAATTGGGCAAGAACATTGATTTAGTTATCAGCGGTGAAGAAACAGAACTTGACAAATCTATCGTTGAAGAAATCGGCGATCCTTTAGTGCATATTATCCGAAACTCTTGCGACCATGGGGTAGAAAAACCGGAAGATCGTGTTGCTGCTGGAAAACCTGAAATGGGAACCGTGAATCTCAAAGCTTACAACGAAGGAAATCATATTGTTATTGAGATTTCCGATGATGGTAAAGGGCTTGATGCTGATATGCTTAGACACAAAGCTGTTGAAAAAGGGTTAATCAGCGAACGCGAAGCAGACACAATGAGCGATAAAGAAGCGTTTGGCATTATCTTTAAACCCGGATTCTCTACAGCAGCCGCTATTACTAATGTATCCGGACGCGGTGTGGGAATGGATGTGGTTAAAACCAATATCGAAAAACTCAATGGTATCATTGATATAGAATCTGAAAAAGGTGTAGGCACAACTCAAAAGCTCAAAATCCCTCTCACTCTTGCGATTATTCAAGCTTTACTTGTGGCTGCACAAGAGGAATATTATGCTATTCCACTTTCATCAGTCATTGAAACCGTGAGAGTAAGCCAAGATGAGATTTACACCGTTGATGGAAAAAGTGTATTAAGGCTACGTGATGAAGTGCTTCCTATCGTGAGATTAGCAGACATCTTTAAGGTCGATTCAATTTTAGAAAGCACCAATGAAGTGTATGTAGTTATCATCGGTTTGGCAGAGCAAAAAATGGGTGTGATTGTGGATTACCTCGTAGGGCAAGAAGAAGTAGTTATTAAATCTTTAGGTTACTACCTCAAAGGGACAGAAGGTATCGCTGGGGCAACTGTGCGCGGTGATGGAAAAATCACAATGATTGTAGATGTCGCAGCAATGATGGAAATGGCAAAAGAAGTCAAAGTAAATATCACGAAGATGATTGACGACAATGCTACTGCAAAAACCAAAAATTCACCTAGTGATTATGTTGTGCTTGCAATTGACGATAGCAACACCGATAGGGCAATTATGAAAAAATGTCTTAAAACTTTAGGTGTTACGGTGCTTGAGGCTGCTAATGGATTAGATGGACTAGATATTGTCAAAAATGGCGATAAGCAGCTTGATGCTGTGCTTGTAGATATTGAGATGCCAAAAATGGACGGTTATACTTTTGCTTCAGAGGTGCGTAAATACAATAAATTCAAAAACTTACCACTGATTGCTGTTACAAGTCGAAACAGCAAAACCGACCGTATGCGAGGCGTAGAATCAGGTATGACAGAATACATCACCAAGCCCTATACTCCTGAATATTTGGTGAATGTCGTCAAAAGAAATATTAATCTAACAATTGATGGAGAATAAAAATGAGTGATAAATTAAAAGAGGTTCTTGAAAAACAACAAGAAGGCAAAGATTCTAATGTTCCTGTAGAAGAAACTCTCCATATTATTGGTTTTATGATTGGTAATGAAGAGTTTGCTGTGCCTATTTTAAATGTCAAAGAAGTCATCAAGCCTATCGAATATACACGCGTCCCTGCAGTGCCTGATTATGTGTTGGGTGTATTTAATATGCGTGGGACGGTTATGCCCTTAATCAATATGCGATTAAAATTTGGCTTACCTGCTATCAAGCAAGATGAAGATACACGATTTTTAATCATCAGCCAAGGTGATGAAACTATAGGATTCTTAATCGATAAGCTTACGGGTTCAGTGAGAATCCCCGAAAATGAGATTGATCCTATTCCAGAATCTTTCAATGAAAATCAAAATCTTCTACAAGGAATCGGTAAAAGAGAAGACCGATTGATTACTATTTTACGCGTTGAAAATCTCCTCAAACGCACTTTTTAGTATCTCTCTTCCTCCACATAAGGGTGGGAGCAGAGGTTAAACTTAAAATCTTTATAAAATATATGTTATAAAAATCTTAATCATGCTTCCATTACACTTTTTGGCATTGACGTTCTATAAAATGAAGAAGTTTTTGTAGATGTTTTACTTTGTCATTTTTGATTATATAAATTAAATCTGCAATTTTATACTTCTCTATGATGTAATTGGTCTTTTTAGGGCAATAAAGATACTCTCTAACCCCCTCTTTTAAACACAAGATTCTCATGAGGTTATCAAGTATGAGGTTATTAAAAAAGAAAAAGCGAAATTCATCTCTCTCTTTTTGCGATTTTTCAAGCATCACTAAATAATACCTTACTTTTTGCATACAACTTTGTACATTTATCGCTTCTGGCACAAAATGCTTTAAGCTCTTTTTTATTTCGTTCAAAACTCTACCCTCTTCCCTGCCTAGCAAAATGCTTCTTTGTATATCTTTGATCTTTGATCCCTCATAATATTTCACATATTGACTAAATGCTCTCACGCACACAAGTTCAATCATACAAGAACAATGATTAAAAATAATTTTCTCCCCCAAAATATCCATATAAGAAGGTTTTATGCACTTCTCTATCACCCTTGCTATTTGACTGATAGGCACTCTTGTGATCAATATCAAATCCAAATCCGAATACTTGCTTAACTCTCCTCTGCCTAATCCTCCAAAAGCCACAAGCTTTTTATAACCCTTTGACTTCAAGCTCACTATCACATCACTTAAAGCCTGATAATGCAAAAGCGGCACACCCCGCCAAAATACCTCCTTTTGGCATATTTCATTTGTAAGCTCATATATCTTTAAACTTAAAGCACTCCATTGCTTCTGTAGCTCTCCTGCTTTAAAAGTCCCATCAAGCATCTTTATGCTTTTATGGATACGCTCTACCCCCTCTATATAGGGTATCTTCCTATACACATTGATCTTAGATTCTATCCTTTGCAGACAGATTTCAAGTGAGGTATTCACATAAAATACCACAATCACATAATCCCTCAAAGCCCTCATCATTTTCTCACCTAAATCCCCAAAACCCACCATTTCTACAATGGCATTATGGGTTTTACGCACCGCTTTTATAAACATATCTTGAGCAAACGACTCAGATTCCCTGTCGCCTTTGGCATATTTTTTGCGAAACTCATCAATACTTAGCACTTTATATACCACCCCCATATCAAAAAGCCGCTTTTGTAAAATCCTACTAAAATGGCTTTTCCCTGCATTAATATTCCCTAATACAAAAAATCTCATTTTTGACTTTACCTCCTAGCTTAAATGTGTCTTTATTTGAATCTCTATGGGATGCTTTTGTCCATTATATGCAAGATAAATCCTGCCCCATTCCTCCCATAAAAACACGCCTTCCAACATACATATCCACTCTAAATCAACAAGCCTGCACTTCAAAGCATAAGCAATAAGTAGCATAATCAAGCCATCATGTGTTACATAAATATCCATTTGCCGTTTTGATGAAGAGGTTGATTTCTCTCCTAGTCCCATAGCATTAAGTAATCGTGCAATACTTGTATCTATATCATAAGCCCCTTCTACTGCCTGTCCATCAAGCATTTTTTGCAGAAGTAAAACAATACCTTTGCTTTTATGTTGTGCTTCATACTCTTTATAAATCCTACCCCATTTATACCTATCTTTCACCCACATTGCTTTTAATATTTCATTTTGCCTTACTTCCCTCTGCACTCCTCTACCTTCTAAAATCATATTCGCAGTTTGCACGCATCGTTTTAATGGACTCGATTCTATATTAATAATCTCATATTCCAATGCCTTACCAAAAGCCCTAGCCAATGCCTCCCCTTCTCTAGTGATGCCCCAATGAAACCCTGCGTGGATAAAAATTTCTTTGTCCTCATAGACAATAGGTATACCATCCACTCCAGGGCGGATAGAGTGCCTTATAAGGAGCTTTATCCTTCTGTCGTGTGGAAGGATTCCCATATCTTTTATCATTCTCTCATAAAACACCATTACAACTTCCTTAATTTCATCACTGCTACTAATCGCTCCTTGCGAAGCACGGATTCAAGTTTTAGCCCAGCTTGCGCAAAGAGGTATTCAAATGCCTCTAAATCCCGTTCCCTCCCACCTAAAAAATTCAGCAAATGAAAACTTAGCTCTAATCCTTTAATTTTGCCTCCCCTTAAAGAAGGTTCATCTTGCACACTCTCATAGAGATATAAAATGCTTTTTTCTCCCATAGTGGCTGCGATGTTTTGCAAAATAGCAATAGCTTTAGCATCTTCCCAATCATGCAAGATTCTACTCATCACAAACACATCAGCCTCTATATGCAAAGGTTTGAAAAAATCAATCTCTATAAACTCCTCCTCTTTATTGATGCGCACATCTTCTTTGTCTGCGTAAATAGCTTTAATCAAAGGATATTTAGCCTTGATTGTACTAAGCAGTGTCCCACTTCCACAACCAATATCACATACTTTTTGATTATGTAATGCCAAAATATCCACATCATAATCACTCGCATAAAATGCACTCACAAAGCTAAACTTTTGTGCCTCTTTTGGATTTTGTGCCATATAGCTAAAATAATCCTGCCCGTAAAGATATTCAAAATAAGCCTTATTCTCCTTAAGACTTTGAGCAAGATAGCCACTCAGCTTAAAAGGCAAATCCTGCCAATAACAGATAAGCGGCTTTATAGCTAAGCTCTCCCGTGCTTTAAAAGTAAGGCTCTTATCATTATTTATAAAGCCATTTTCTCTAAGCCAAAGCAAGATAAGATTCTCACAATAAGGAGGCAAATCTAACGTCTTAAAATCTCGCAGATTTTCTAAGACATCAAGCTCTAAAATCGCATAGAGAATTTGCATTTTTAAAAAATCAAAAGCCGCTTTTGCCAACTCCTGCTTTATGTCTAAAGCCCGTTTATGCCTTACCTCTATTTGTAAATCTGCTTCATCAAGGATAATCTTATTACCATTAAAATCCTCTCCAAATGCTTTTCCATTATAAAAAGCTTCAAGTTTAGCAAATCGATAAGAATAGAGGGCATTGCCATTTTTATCAATATGAAAATACCCCTCCTCATCTCTTGCGACTGCCTTGCCCTTATGAAATGGCTCTAAAGATAAAAAAGCATTATTATGCACCCTGCTACCATCTTTAAAGATATGCACATATTGACCATTGTCTAAAAGTGCACTTGCGATCCCATAGTAATAATCCCCCACATAACAGAATCGCTCTGCATAGAGCGGCTCACCTTGTGTATTGATGTGAAAATATGCTCCGCTTTTATCCTTTACTACACAGGCTTCTTCCATAAAGTTCCCACACCAAGCAAAGCGATAGGCATAGGCATCTATACCATTTTCTAAAATATGATAATACCCAGTTTCATCACTCACACAAGCTAACCCATCATAAAAGCCAAAGGCAGATTCAAAATATCTCCCAAAAAGTGGCGTATTGAACGTATTAATAAAAAACGCCCTTATTGTGCCATTTACCTCCTCATATACAGGGGCTTTGCCATTGTGGAAGCTCAAAACCTTTTTATACCTACTCTCATAAAGTGGAATCCCACCCTTGATATGATGTGTTTGCTCAAAGGCTATACTAATTTTTTCTATCTTCTCATTAAACATTGGCAACAAACCTCCTTTTGCATATAGTTATCACACAAATTGCGATACATAGATGAGCTAAGCACACTTGCTAAGCTCATCTGCATGATATTACCAAAATCTCCTAGCTCTACTCTCTGCTTATGCGGAGCACAGCATACACTTATATCACCCTTATAATTTACCCATAGCTCCTTACCCAAAAAGGGACATTGTTTAGAATCCTTTGCCTTTTTAATATTTACATCTAGCTTTTCAAAATTCTCTAATCTAATATGTGAGCAATAGGGTGCCAAAGATTCTACAAGGGCATTCCATTGCATAATAGAATCCGTGTCATTATAAATTGCCTCGTTTTCAAGCTCTGTATAGGTAATCCACAGCTGATGTCCCTTAATACGATTGATCCCAACTTTTATGCCATACTCAATAAGAGGGATAATACTTTGCATATTGCTTCGCATAAAAGTCATTTGCAAAGTAATGCTTGCATTTTTCGCATAGCGATTCCTCAAAGCACAAAGCCGCTCTATATTGTGCAAAATCTTTTTTGTATCACTCCCTCTCATAATAGATTCATTAATTATAGAATCAAGGCTATTAAAAGAGATTTTCACATCACTTAAAACCTTTAAAAGCCTGTGTATAATGTAGTATTCATCATATTTTTTGCCAAACAACAAACTCGCATTACTTGTAAGATTAAGTTTAATAGAGGGATTTTGCAGACAAAACTCCACAATCTCATCAAAATGCTTATAAAACATAGGCTCACCCATAGTCGTTGGGATAATCTCCTTCACTCCAGCGTCCTTAGCATCTTTTAGGCATTTTTGTAAAAGCTCTAAATGCATATCTGGGCGGGTTTTTACAAAACCTGAATTATAAATGCTATGGGTATCACACATTTTGCAATGCAAATTACAAGTGTCAGGATTGGTATCAATGGTTACTCTCCTTAACTTCTTAGAATCTATTTTTTTATGGGAAGATTCTAGAGTGTAAGTATCCGCTAAGAGTGATTGATAAAGCAAGGTAAGATTATGTGCTTCATGCTTTATATCCTCTACCTTGTGGCGATTATCTTTTATGTGATTAAGCAAAGTGGGATTTTGGGTAATGTTTTGAATGCAATTTGCTAAATCTTTACTATCTCCTGCTCTAAACAAAAACCCTTCACCCTCTCTAATAAGCTCTTTCATACCCCCAATATCAGAAGCTACCACTATCACACCTGCCAAAAAGGCTTCTTGTATCACTAAGGGTGAGTTTTCAAGCCAAATGGAGGGCACGATAAGCACATCAAGCATGTTTAAAATCGCATTAATATTGGCATT
Source organism: Helicobacter sp. MIT 05-5293 (assembly GCF_000765665.2). Taxonomy (NCBI): domain Bacteria; kingdom Pseudomonadati; phylum Campylobacterota; class Epsilonproteobacteria; order Campylobacterales; family Helicobacteraceae; genus Helicobacter; species Helicobacter sp. MIT 05-5293. Next base: position 314,554 of record NZ_JROZ02000002.1, on the reverse strand, counting down.
ATCATAGCCACCCTTAAAGGCAATATTCTCTGTCTCTAAAAATCGCTTCCCGCTTGGCTTATCCCCATAAATAGCAAGATGCTCTCTAGGTAGCTCATTAAAAGCCTTTATAAGCACCTCTATACCCTTTGTAGGGATAATGCGTCCCATAAAACCAAAACGCAATTTTGAATCTGGCTTAAAATGCCTTTTTTTATATGTAATACACTCTTTATCAAAACCATATTTTTGATAGATTATTTTTGAAGCACTCACACCTTGCTTTAAAAAATAATCCCTCAAAGTATATGAAGGAGTGATAAATACATCAACAATCTCCCTTATGTGAGCTAAATCATCTAAAGCCTTTTTGACCTCACTTTTGTTTGTATTATAAGGGGAGCAATCCACACATTTACTCACACTAGAAACAGAGCAACGCTGATTTTCTTTGTTGATAAGTTGTCCTTTTACGCAAAAAAGCCAAAAATCGTGCAAAGTAAAAACAACTTTTTTACCTTGAGATTTTGCAATCTCTACTAAATTCAAAGAGAGATGGCATAAATGTCCAAAATGCACGATGTCTGGATTAATCTTTTTAAGATACTCTCTAAATGCTTCATCAATGCTACTATCATAAAATTTCTCTACGTAGCTATACTGCTTTGGCTTATTAATACGCATAATCTTTATACCTTCCAAACACTCTTCATAAGTGCTATAAGGCTTTAAGAGTTCACATTCAATACGAGTAAATACAAAGACCTCATGCCCCATTTTTTGTAATGCCCTGCAAAGTGTGAATGAATATACCTCACTCCCTGCCATATAATCAGGCGGGAATCCGTGGATAACTTTTAAGATTCTCATTTTTTACCCCCTAAAGCATTTGTGTTTTTAAGCCTTATGGAATTAAGCTTTAGGGGTGTGAGTTTAGGCTTAAATATATGAAAATGCACATCACTTAATGTTTGCAAAATCTTACATACACTCTCTTGCACACAAAGGGTAATAACGCGTATATGATGAGCTTTGAGCATTTTTAATAATGGAGCAAAATCACTATCATTGCTCACCAAAATACACATATCAAGGCTCGGTATATATTGACGCACTTTGGCATAGATTTGCCTATCTGCGCTATTTTTCTCCCCGCAATGTGCATTAGGGATATAATCAAATCCATATTGCTTGAGCGCATTTTGCAAGTTCTCATTTGCCCTGCCAATAGCAATTTTTTTTATCTCTTGAGGGAATATTGCCATTTGGTCGCGAAGTTTAAGCATTATTCGCGCAATATCTCCTGCCTTAAGTGCGTTTTCGACATCAATGATAAGTAGCATTATCTTTTGTAAATCTTTCATTACTCCTCCTTTGATTTTAAATAAAACGAGGGAATTTTTGCGTATTTTTTTAAATTGAGATAGGAAAATTTTTACACGCATCTATATGCCCACACATAAGCATTTAGTAGAGTTTAGGAGAATGGAAAAAATTACATTGCATAAACAAGATTAAAGATAAAGAGAAAAAATATGTATTTTCATCGCCTTTTAGATAAAATGACCTTAAAAAATAGAATTTTTTTACTAAAGGCGAGGTATGAGGAATAAAAATTCACAAAAAATAAAAGAAAGAGCCAACAAAATATGGTATCACTTCTACTATGAGCCATACTTTAAGAAAAATGAACTCAAAAAATATCCTTTAATCGAAAGAGGCGACATTAATAAAGACATTAACAAACAACAACTTCAAGCTGCTCATATCCCTATTCTCTTACCACTTTTACTTTCACATAAAGACTTTTATGAAGGCTATCTCAATGTGAGCTTGCCACATCAGCGGTATTTTAGTAATTCCCAGCATTTACTCACCCAAAGCCTTATGCATTTACTTGCACTAAGCTATCCACAAGATAGCTTTTATTGCCATTTTGCTACATTAGCACACATCGATAAAAGCATAGATAAACTCTCACAAAATGATGAAATCCTAGCACAGCTTGAAGATCTAAAATATATATATTTTGAAAAATGGGAGGATACGCAAGAGCTAAGCCAAAATAAAGAGTATTCCAAAATGCTAAAAAATTTAGCCCCTACAAAAGCACTTTTAGAATCTAAATACAAAGCATTATGGTGCAATACTTTCATTCGCTATGAACGTTATATCAATATCAATAAAGATAAAGAGGCTCAATATAAGGAGATTTGTAAACATATAGAAGAAGGCATTAATGCGCTTGAGCGTGTGCAAAAGTGGGATTATGATTGTGCAATGCTCTTTTTAAGCCTCATAGGTTATACATTCCTGGCACACAAGGAAGTGGCTGTGCTTTTATGAAATTAGATGAAAAGTTGCGAGAAAGATATATCAATGCTTATAAAGGCTATATTTCTCCCTTGAAAGGGACAAAAAATAATGACTCCAAAACCTGCCAAATTGATATTCAAATTGATATTAATGTATGCAAAGACAAACTCCAAGCTCACCTCTCCCACCCGCATATTGCATTGTATTTAGATTATTATGAGTTTTTATACCTGCAAATGCAGTTTGAGCATATCGCAGCTAAAAACAAGACGAAGAATTTTCAAGAATTCAAAGAGCATCTTTATAAAGCACAATCACATATTGATAGCCTTTTAACCAAATACTCTGCCTATCATTATTTTATTATGAAGTTTTTAAAGCATAGAGTGCGTATTTATGAGATTATATGGCATATAGAACTTAAAAGCTTAGAATTCCAAGTGCAAAGTCCTTTTGATTTTGAACTTAAAGATTCTAAAAACAGCATTTTAAAAGAGAGCGACACAATTGCAAAGTATATTGATAGCTTTTTTGGAAGTAAAGAGTGAGATTCTAGCCCTCACATATCCCATACGCCCTTAGATCATTATGCTTTGGCGTGGAGAGATAGAGAAAAGCTCCGTATTCTTGGGCGACCTTTTCCATCTCTTGCCACAATTGCTCATAGCGTTGTTTTGGGCGATGTTCCATTCTTTCTTCTGTATTTTCACCACACACAGAATCCATAGATTCTATATAATCCTGCGGTATCTCAAACCCCAAATGAGCCTCATTGATACGCAATGCAGTATGGACATTAAAAACACCAAACACACCGATAAAAGCTTGTGCTTTATATCCTCCTTGCTGTTTTAGAGATTCAAATATTTGCAAAAAAGTCCTTGCCTCTTTGGCGCAAAACAAAGGCTGTGTAATGATCATATCCACTCCTGCTTGAAGCTTTTGCTCCAATCTGTGCCGATTTTTTGCATCATCTAAAGCCCCACTACCGCTTATGATGCGCACCTTTTCTCCTAATATCTCTCTTGCTATAATCATCATTTCCACACTGCTCATACCTTCATTTTCTCCGCCAATCAATGCCAATGTCTGAAAATTTGCATATTTCACAGCAAGAAGTTGTGAAGATAAGCGCATTTTACCTGATTGACTTTCACAACCACTGCCACTAAGCGTAGGCACAAACACATAATCCTTTATCTTTTGCCGCAATAAAGAAGCCGCCAAAAGAGAATCTACACTCGCACATTTGCGGGGATTTGCAGGGATAAGCACAAAATCTACTTCTTGATTCAAATACTGCTTAGCACCCTTAATCATCGCATCAAGTTGATTTATATCTTTATCAAGGCTTTGTGGTAAAAATTCTATTCCAAACATTCATCACTCCATTTTAGTAATTTTTTCAATCCCAAATGCTATAATCTTACCATTTTATCGTGAGGACAACCAATGAAACTTGTCGTTTTTGACTTTGATTCGACTTTAATGAATGGCGAGACAATCGACATTTTGGCACAAGAATATGGTGTGAGTGAGCAAGTCAGTGCTATCACGCATCGTGCGATGAATGGTGAGCTTGATTTTTACGAAAGTCTCAAGGAACGCGTGAGCCTACTCAAAGGCTTTAATCTTCAAAAAGCACAAACGATTTGTGAGAATCTCCCTCTAATGAATGGTGCGCGTGTTTGTGTGCAATCACTCAAAACCTATGGCTATAAAGTCGTATGCTTTAGCGGTGGATTCAAATTTGCCACACAACATTTTCGTAAAGTGCTCGGGCTTGATGCAGATTTTTCTAATATCTTGCATCATAAAAATGGTGTTTTAAGCGGCGAAGTCGGAGGGGAAATGATGTTTAGTGATTCTAAAGGATCAATGCTTTGCACTTTACAGAATCTCCTTTGCATCACACCACAAGATACAATCGTTGTCGGCGATGGTGCAAATGATCTTAGTATGTTTGCACATGCCCATACACGCATTGCCTTTTGTGCTAAGCAGATTCTCAAAGAAAACGCTAATATCATTATTGAAAACAAGGATTTGCGCGAAGTCATCAAAGCATTGGGGCTTAAGCTTCAAGAATAACTAAATTTATGACTTTGAAAAAACTTTTTGCCGCACTTGTTTTTATTTGCCCACTTCTGCTTTGGGGTGCATTTTACGCGCCCTTGCTTTTAAGCGAATTTGAATGGGAGAAAAGCTCGAAAGTTTGGCTTGTGAGTGAGAAACTTGATGGAGTGCGTGGCATTTGGGACGGCGAGAAAATGTATTTTCGTAGCGGAAAAGAGATGAGACTGCCCCCTAGCTTTACAAAAGATTTTCCGCCCTTTGCACTTGATGGCGAGATATACAGCCCTCACAAAAACTTTTCACAGATTCTATCAATCCTCAAAAATCAAGAGCGATTTGATGAAATTATGCAGCTGCAATATTTTGTCTTTGATGTGCCGTTTGCAAAAGGTGGTTTGCAAGAACGACTAGAATCCTTAAAAAATTACCTTGCACACACGCCACAGGATTTTATTGTGATTATCCCTCAAGAATCTTTGTCTTCCGAAGATTCTATCAAACAAAAATTACAGCAAATCACCCGCAATGGCGGTGAAGGCATCGTGCTAAGGAATCCTCATACTCCATACGAATCAGGGAGAAGCAAGAATGCGTTTAAACTCAAAATCGCTCAAGATGCAGAATGCACTATCAAAGACTATACTCAAGGCAAAGGACGATACGAAGGAATGATAGGGGCATTAATTTGTCAATATGAGGACAAAACTTTCAAAATAGGTAGCGGTCTTAATCTCGCCCAACGTCAGAATCCTCCACCTATTGGCAGTCTCATCACTTTTAAATATTATGGATTGACACACAAAGGTATTCCGCGTTTTCCTATTTTTTGGCGTGTCAAAGAAAGTGAATAAAACATTCCTTACAATTTATATAAATAAAAGTTTTTTTAAGATAAAATTCTTGCTTTTTAAGCATCAATAATGCTAACAATAAGGAATACTCATGGAACAAACACTTTCAATTATTAAACCCGATGCTGTTAAAAAGGGAGTTATTGGCAAGATTATTGACCGATTTGAGAGCAATCAACTCCGTATAGCAGCTATCAAAAAACTTCAGCTTACACAAAGTGATGCACAGGCTTTTTATGCGATTCATAAAGATCGACCTTTCTTTAACGATCTTGTTCAGTTTATGATTAGCGGTCCTGTGGTTGTAATGGTATTAGAGGGAGAAAATGCTGTAGCAAAAAATCGTGATCTTATGGGAGCGACCAATCCCAAAGAAGCAAAAGCTGGCACAATTCGAGCAGATTTTGCTGATAGTATTGATGCTAACGCTGTGCATGGAAGCGATAGTCTTGAAAATGCAAAAAATGAAATTGCATTTTTCTTTGGAAAGCGGGAGATTTGCTAATTTGAAGATTCAAATGAGGAAAATCTCCTCAACCCCTAAAGATTTTTGTCTTGCACTTGATCACGCGAAATTAGAAGGACAAATTTATCGTATCAATTCGCAGATTCTGTGTTTAGAAGGTAAATTGTTAGGGGAAATAGAACTTATTTGCGACAGAACGGGAGAAAGTTTTATACAAACATTAGATAACCCTTTGGTTTTGTATATTTCAGATGGCATCTGGGATACACAAAGCCAAAGTCAAAAGATTGATAGCTTTGATGTGATTGAATTTTTTGACGGCTTTGTTGATTTGAATTATATTTTAGAAAGTGAGATAGAATCTATCAAATCAGATTATCATACCAAAACACCATAAGGAGTAAAAAATGGCAGTCCCAAAAAGACGCGTGAGCAAAACAAGAGCAGCAAAGAGACGTTCTCATTATAAAGTGGCATTGGCTAAGCCTATTAAAGACAAAGATGGCAGTTGGAAAATGCCTCATCATATCAATAAATTTACAGGCACTTACAAATAACGCAAAGACAGATTCTAGATTCATTATTGTTGTAAGGAGGAAAAATGCTAAAGATTGCTATTGATGTTATGGGTGCAGACCATGGGGTCGCTCCTATCATAGAGGGAGCATTACTTGCACTCAAATCTGAAAATTTTAAGGCTGTCATTGTCGGCGATGAAGCACAGATTGCTCCTCTTATTCCTGCAGCATATCAAAAACAAGTAGAAATCGTGCATTGCACAGATTATATTCGTATGGAAGAATCTCCCTCTGTTACAGCCAAACGCACAGAATCTTCTATCTACAAAGCGACTGAATTACTCAAAGAAGGGGTGGTTGATGCGCTTGTTTCACCCGGTCATAGTGGTGCAACGATGAGTCTTGCGACACTCAAAATAGGACGTATCAAGGGTGTATCTCGCCCGGCTATCTGCACTACGATGCCTAATGTTTCCGATAAACCCAGTATGATTCTTGATGCAGGAGCAAATACAGATTGCAAACCCGAATATCTTGTAGATTTTGCAATTATGGGCTATGAATATGCAAAAAATGTTATCGGTCTTGAGAATCCTCGTGTAGGGCTTTTAAGCAATGGTGAAGAAGACAATAAGGGTAATGAACTCACTAAAGCTACATTTAAACTGCTTAAAGATTTTCCTTTCTTTAAAGGCAATGTAGAAGGAAGAGATATTTTTAATGGAAGTGTTGATGTCATTGTCTGTGATGGATTCAGTGGAAATCTCGTCCTTAAAGCTAGTGAAGGTGTTGCGAGTGCTATTTCAACAATTATGAAAAAAGAGATTAAGTCTTGTCTTTGCTCAATGTTTGGGGCATTATTCTTGAAAAAAGTCTTTAAAAAGCTCAAAAAGAAGGTAGATCATAGCGAATACGGTGGCGCACCTCTACTTGGTGTGCAAAAAGTAGTTATTATTAGTCATGGTAGCTCAAATGCAAGAGCCATTGAATGTGCTATATATCAGGCTATCAATGCTATCAACTCTCAAATTTGTGCAAAACTTACACAAGCCTTTGCACAAAAAACTAATACAGCAAGTTAAAAAAGGATTATTATTTTGCACCACACTTACGCTTCACTCAAATCCATTGCCGCTTATATTCCACCACATTGTGTCAGTAATACAGATTTTGAAAAAATAATAGATACGAGTGATGAATGGATCACCGAACGCACAGGGATTAAAACGCGTTATTTTGCTGATGCTTCACAAACGACAAGTGATCTAGCCTATGAAGCAGGTAAAGTTGCTATCCAAAGAGCAGGTTTAACTCCACAAGATATTGATATTGTGATTGTATCAACACTTAGCGGGGACTATTTATCAATGCCAAGCACCGCTTGTCTGACATCATTTAAATTAGGTATCGAAAATAAACCTGCATTTGACATATCCGCTGCCTGCAGTGGATTCATCTATCTTCTTGGATTAGCAAAATCTTTTATCGAATCAAAAACTTACAAAAATATTCTTATTATCGGGGCAGAGCGTATTAGCTCGATTCTTGATTTTACTGATAGAAATACTTGTGTGCTTTTTGGCGATGGTGCAGGAGCTTGTGTGATTGGAGCGACAAATGACCCCAAAGAAGCCATATTAGAAGTCGATATTTGCGCAAATGGACGCTATGAAAATCTCCTCTATACGCCCAGACAATGCACCACATTTCCTCAACTCACACCAAAGCCTCCTAAGAGAGAATCTGTCGTGCATATGGAAGGAAAAGAGATATTCAAGCTTGCTGTAAAAACACTCACACAAAATGTGAATGAGATTCTTGCTAAACATCAATTATCCGCTCAAGATGTTAATTTTTTCGTCCCTCATCAAGCAAATTTACGCATTATCAACGCCGTAGGGAAACAGCTCAATTTTACACCCGAGCAAATCGTGCTCACAGTGCAAAAATACAGCAATACATCTGCTGCTTCTATCCCTATGGCAATCAATGACATTTATGAAAACTCTCGCCTCAAATACGGAGACTTAATGCTTCTTGATGCCTTTGGAGGAGGACTTACTTGGGGTTCAGCACTCGTGCGATTCGCACTCAAAAACTGAATCATCTCTTATTAACCTTAATGTATTAGAATGCGTTTTATACATATACCCCCTATATGTATAAATAATACAGGGAGCAATCTACCATGAAAGAAGTAAGATTCTGTATTGACAATATGACTTGTCAAGCATGTTCAAGCGGGATTGAGAGAAGCCTTAAGCGTAAGCCTTATTGTGAAAACATTGAAGTAAGCCTTATTAACAAGCGCGCTAAACTCACTTATGATGAGCAAAAAGCCTCTATTGATGATATTTTTGCTTTCATTGAAAAAATGGGGTATAAACCTTATTTTGACACAGATTCACAATCCCTAAAATCTCCCACGCCAAAAACATCTCATAAATCTTTTCTTGCCTCTTTCAATGAACTTGATGAAAAGCTCTTGCCACCGACTTTAAGACTTATCTTAAGCATTATTTTTACCCTTTTTGTTTTGACACTTTCGTGGGGGGAAATGTTTTTTCACATTTCGCTTCCACATACCTTAAGCTATTATTTACAACTTTTTGGCGCGCTTGTCGTGATGCACATGGGACGCGCATTTTACTTTCGAGGATACAAATCCCTATTCGCGCTTAATCCCAATATGGATACACTTATTGCTGTAGGCACAACAAGTGCCTTTTTGTATAGCCTTAAGGGTATCTTTGATACTCACGGACATTTTTATTTTGACAGCGTTTGTGTCATCATTACTCTTGTAAGTATTGGTAAAACGATTGAGAATCTCTGCAAAAAAGACGCAAAAGATAGTGCCTCACTGCTTTTAGAAATCAACCAAAAGAGTATGATTAAACTCTCTCCTCAAGATTCACAAAACTCTTTGGAAGATTTGTCATGGTTAGATTCTGCAATGCAAACACAAATCATCGCTCAAGATGTAAAACAAGGAGATTACTTAAAAGTTTTGCCCGGAGAAATGGTTATGGTCGATTCTCTTATCATTCAAGGGCGAAGCAGTATTGAGCAATCTGCTATCAGCGGCGAAGCACTGCCGATTCTCAAACAAGCAGGTGATACTCTACTTTCTGGGAGTATCAATCTTGAAAGCCCACTTGTCATTAAAGCACAAAAAAATGCAAAAGAATCTACTCTAGCAGAGATTCTCACGCTTGTACAAAATGCACAAGATTCTAAAGCCCCTATCAGCACTTTAGCCGATAAAATTGCAGGGATTTTTGTGCCTTTAGTCATAGGATTAGCCTTGTGCGCGGGAATCTATTGGTGGATAGCACAAGACTTTGTTTTTGCACTTGATATTTTTATCGCGACACTCGTCATTTCTTGCCCTTGCGCCTTAGGGCTTGCTACCCCTATGGCAATTCTCTATGCCCAAGCCAAATCTAACAAAATGGGATTGTTCTTCAAAGATGCCAAATCATTAGAAATGCTACGAAAAGTAACGCATATTGTTTTTGATAAAACCGGCACATTAAGCGATGGCTTAGAAATCTCCTCTATTGTATGTCTTGATGATTCTACAAATCCCCAAAAACTCTTTGAAGTCGCCTATAATTTAGAATCTTCAAGCACGCACATCATCGCTCATGCCTTTAAAAACCACCCTTTTGCTAAAGATATAGATGCTAAACCTGTTGAAGAATTTCAAAATATCGTAGGGTATGGTATCCATGGGGTTATTGATGGCACAAAATATATTATGGGAAATGCGGAGATACTGCCGCCATTACTGCAATCTCAAATCCCTACAAATACCGATGAAACAGGCAAAATGAATATCTATATTGCGACAGAATCTACACTTTTAGGCATTTTTCATCTCGTTGATTATATTAAACCTAATGTTGCTACCACGCTTCAAACTCTGCAATCTCAAGGCATAGGTATCAGTATCATCAGTGGAGATAATGCAACCAACACACAAAAAATCGCCCGAAAGCTCAACATTGATCATTTTATCGCCAATGCCAAACCACAAGACAAAATGCAAGCTTTAGAAGATCTCAAAAAGCAAGGACATTATGTCTTAATGGTCGGTGATGGTATCAATGATGCCCCTGCTCTCGCTAAAGCAGACATTAGTATGGCTTTTGTTACCAACAATGATATTGCACACCATAGTGCGGATATTATTATCTACAACAACGATATTAAGGTGATTTATAACGCGTATCGATTAAGCCAAGCGACAATTAAAAATATTAAAGGGAATTTATTTTGGGCATTTGGGTATAATATCGTTTTTATTCCTATTGCAATGGGCGCACTCAACACATGGGGGATCAAACTCGAACCGATGTTTTGCGCATTAGCAATGAGCTTTAGTAGTATCAGTGTATTACTTAATGCTTCAAGGCTAAAAAAATTTAAGATTCTATAAGACTTTTATAGATGAAAATATAAGGAGCGAAAAATGCAAATTACTTTATCAGTAGAAGGTATGAAATGCGGGAAATGTGTCGATAAAATCGAAAAGTTTGTCGGAGAAATTGAAGGTGTTCAGATGATTGAAGTCAATTTGGAGCACAAAAATGTCAAGGTCGAATTTGAGAATCCTGCCAATGAAGCAGCAATCCGCGAAGCTATCCTTGATGCTGGCTTTGAAGTATTATAATCACTTTCTTAAGATTCTCTAATGCGTCTCATCATTGATTTTTTTAGGAAATTTCTTCCTTATATGGTAGGGCATCGCGTTTCTTTCGCGATTGCCATCACTGCTTCTATTGTCGTGGCCCTTTGCACGGCTGGTATTACTTATTTGCTTGAACCTCTCATTGATATGCTTTCTGGCAAAACACCCCGTGCAAATCCTTTGTTTAGCTTTGAAGAAATTGCCCAAAACGGTCAATTGGTAACCTTTGTCATATTACTTCTAGTCGGTTCATACACCGGAAAAGCTGTGGGAACTTATATCCAAGCTTATTTTATGAGCTATATTGGAGCAGATATTGTGCGTCAAATCCGCAATCGTATGCTTGATCATATGCTTTCTCTTGAAATGGCATTTTTCAACAAAATGCGCAACGGAGAGCTTATGGCAAGAATCACAAATGATATTGGTATTATCAGTGCGGCAGTTTCTAACTATATTGCAGAATTTATACGCGAAAGTGTTACGATTATTGCTCTTATGTGTGTTGTCATTTATCAAAGCCCCAAGTTTGCTGCAATTGCCATAGCTGTAGTATTTTTAGCGATTATTCCTCTCAATATGATTATTAAAAAAATAAAATACTATTCCCGCCGTATTCAAGAAAAAAACGCTGACATCACTTCTAAACTGAACGAAATCTTTAGCAATGTCGAAGCAATCAAAGCAAGCAATGGTGAAAAACTTGAAGCTGACACTTTTAAATCAGAAAATTTGCAGTTTTTTAAAATCGGTATGAAGGCTGTGCGCACAGGTCTATTGACTACTCCTCTCATGGAGCTTTTGGGTGCGATTATGCTAGGGTGTGTGATATATGTCGCAACAGTCGATATTTTAGATGGCTCACTAAGCACTGCTCAATTTTCTTCATTTGTAGGGGCTTTGTTTTTTATCTTTACACCTTTTAAACGTTTGGTGAATCTCTATGGAGGTATGCAATCCGCTATTGTAGCAAGCGATAGAATCTTTAAGATTCTCAACACCAAACCTCAAATCAATGATGGCAATGCTTTGCTCCAAGCACCTATTCAAAGCATTCAATTCAATGATGTTTTCTTTCGTTATGAGGACAATATTCACGCTCTTAATGGTGTCAGTCTTGATTTTCGCAAGAATAAAATCACTGCGCTTGTAGGCAAAAGCGGGAGCGGCAAAAGCTCAATTGTGAATCTTGTCTTGCGTCTTTACGAAGCAAATCAAGGCGAAGTGCTTGTCAATGGGGAGGACATTAAAAACTATACTCAAAAAAGCGTGCGTGATAATATGGCAATCGTTACACAAAGAATCTTTATTTTTCATAATAGCATTGCGCATAATGTTGCTTATGGAAACGAAATTGATGAACAAAAAGTCATTGATGCGCTCAAATCTGCTCATGCATGGGAATTTGTAAATAATATGCCTGATGGAATCCATACAATTCTTGATGAATTTGGCTCAAACCTTAGTGGGGGACAAAGACAGAGAATTGCCATTGCAAGGGCAATTTATAGAAATCCAGAAGTGCTTATCCTTGATGAAGCAACTTCTGCTCTTGATGCCCAAACTGAAGGAGCAATCAAAGACACTCTCAACTTCCTTAGAAAAGACAGGATTATTATTATTGTTGCGCATCGTCCAAGCACCATAGAACTTGCAGACGAAGTGATTCATTTACAACTTGGACGCATTATCAAAAAAGAAACGCAAAATACATTAGATTCTCAAGCTTAATGTAAAAATAAAAAAACTTTAATCATTATTTTTTTATAATGCGTTAAGCCTTTAAGAAAATTGCAAAAGGTTTTCAGAATCTTAAAGATTCTAGATATCTTTGCTCAACGCTATCAAAGGTCAAACTACAAACAGGAGGATGTATGCGAGAGGATAGAATAATTGAGAGTTACGCAGGTGTAACACCTCAAAGAAAAAAAAGTAAAAATCCAGCAAAGCTTGATTTTTGGCAAAGTGCTACGGGGTTATTTTTAGCCTTATTCATGATTGCCCATATGTTTTTGGTCGCTTCAATTTTGATTAGCCCAAAGGCGATGTATACAGTCGCAAAGTTTCTTGAAGGAGACTTTATTTTTGATGGCGGTAATCCGATCCTTGTAAGCGTTATAGCAGTGGTCATTATCGTTGCTTTGGTTGTCCATGCGTTTTTAGCAGTAAGAAAATTCCCTATCAACTACAAACAATTTAGGGATTTACGTGTGCATAAACACCTTATGAAACATAGTGATACATCACTTTGGGCTATTCAAGCAGGGACGGGTTTTGTTTTATTTTTCACAGCGACAGTGCATCTTTTTGTCATGCTTACACAACCTGATACTATCGGTCCTAATGGCTCTGCTTATCGATTTTGGAGCGAACATTTCTGGATTCTCTACATCGTCTTACTTTTTGCGGTAGAACTCCATGCTTCGATCGGACTTTATCGACTTTGTATCAAATGGGGTTGGTTTGAATGCTTAGGGCTCAATGCTCTTCGCACTATCAAATGGCTTATGAGTGCTTTCTTTATTATTTTAGGAGTTGCTACTTTTGCAGCCTATATGTATTATGGTTCTATGCAAACGGACAAAAATACTGATTGGAAATACATTAATTCTGAAGGTAAATACATTGATGTAAGAGAATTTGGGAGTGGAAAATGAAAGTAGTATATAGTGATGCATTAATTATTGGTGGGGGATTGGCTGGGCTTAGAGCCTCTATTGCGGCAAAACAAGCTGGATTAAATACAATTGTGCTGTCTCTTGTCCCTGTAAAACGAAGCCACTCTGCAGCTGCTCAAGGCGGTATGCAAGCAAGCTTAGGAAACTCTGTCAAGAGTGATGGAGACAATGAAGATTTACACTTCGCTGATACTGTTAAAGGTAGCGACTGGGGTTGCGATCAAGATGTAGCGCGAATGTTTGTTACTACTGCACCTAAAGCAATCCGTGAATTGGCAGGTTTTGGTGTGCCATGGACAAGAATCCAAAAAGGTGATCGTCCCGCGGTTATCAATGGAGAAAAAGTAACAATCACAGAAGAAGACTTCCGACATGGATATATCCATTCTCGGGATTTTGGTGGCACTAAAAAATGGCGGACTTGCTATACAGCTGACGCAACAGGTCATACAATGCTTTATGCAGTTGCTAATGAAGCATACAAACTCGGTGTCGATATTCGCGATCGTAAAGAAGCTATTTCTATTATTCATCAAGATGGAAGATGCTATGGAGCAGTTGTGCGAGATTTGATTACAGGTGAATTAACTGCGTATGTTGCCAAAGGAACACTCATCGCTACAGGCGGTTATGGTAGAGTGTATCGCAATACGACCAATGCTGTGATTTGCGAAGGCACAGGAGCAGCTCTTGCAATGGAAACAGGTGTGGTAAAACTTGGCAATATGGAAGCAGTGCAATTCCACCCCACTCCTATTGTGCCTAGCGGTATTCTGCTCACTGAAGGTTGTCGTGGTGATGGTGGCGTTTTGCGTGATGTCGATGGCTACCGATTTATGCCTGACTATGAACCAGAAAAGAAAGAACTTGCAAGCCGAGATGTGGTTTCAAGAAGAATGCTTGAACATATCCGCAAAGGTAAAGGTGTAAAATCTCCCTATGGTGATCACTTATGGCTTGATATTTCAATTCTCGGACGCGCTCATGTGGAAAGAAACTTGCGAGATGTTCAAGATATTTGTAAAACATTTGCAGGTATTGACCCAGCGACTCCGGGTGTATGGGCACCTGTGCGACCAATGCAACACTATTCTATGGGGGGAATCCGCACTAATTACAAAGGCGAATCTTACCTTAAAGGATTATTTGCAGCAGGTGAGGCGGCATGTTGGGACTTACACGGATTCAATCGCTTAGGTGGTAACTCTGTAAGTGAAGCGGTTGTTGCAGGTATGATTATTGGTGAATACTTCACCGAACATTGCCAAAATGCACAAATTGATGTTCAAACAACCACACTTGAAAAATTCATCAAAAAAGATGAAGAATATCTTGCTTCATTAATCAATAATCCCGGTTCAGAAGATGTCTATGAACTCAAAAACAAAATGAAAGATATTATGGATAATGATGTGGGTATTTTCCGTGATGGAAAAAGTTTGCAAGAAGCTGTCAATCAGCTTGAAGAGCTTTACAAACGAAGCAAGAATATCCATGTTAAAAACAAAAAACTCCACAATAACCCTGAACTTGAAGATGCTTATCGCACACCAAGAATGCTCAAAATTGCATTGTGTGTTGCCAAAGGTGCTTTGGACCGAACAGAATCTCGTGGAGCTCATACACGTGAAGATTATCCTAAAAGAGATGATGCAAATTGGCTCAAACGCACACTCACAAGTTGGGAAAATCCTGATCAAACTTTGCCTACAGTTACTTACGAAGACTTGGACATTACTAAAATGGAAATTGCGCCCGGTTTCCGTGGTTATGGAGCAAAAGGTATGATTATTGAACATCCTCAAAGTGCAATTCGTCAAGCAGAAATTGACAAAATCACACAAGAGATTCAAGCAAAAGGTGGGGACAGATACGCATTACAAGAGGCATTGATGCCTTTTAATCTCCAGCCCCAATTTAAAGCAAGAAATCAAAGACTAGGAGATAAATAATGAGCGCAACAACACAACAAAAAGGAAGAACGCTAACTATTCGAGCATTGAAATTTGATCCTCAAAGTGCGGTTTCAAAACCACACTTTCGAGAATACAAAATTGAAGAAGCGCATTCTATGACGGTATTTATCGCATTAGGAATGATTCGTGAGCAACAAGATCCTGATTTGAGCTTTGACTTTGTATGTCGTGCGGGAATCTGCGGAAGTTGCGCAATGATGATCAATGGTCGCCCTCGACTAGCATGCAAAACACTTACCCAAGATTTCCCAGATGGTGTCATTACATTGATGCCTTTACCTGCATTTAAGCTCATCAAAGACTTGAGTGTCAATACAGGTGAATGGTTTGCAGGTATGACTAAACGTGTGGAAAGCTGGATTCACACACAACATAAACCCGATATTTCAAAAGTTGAAGTGCCTATTGAACCTCAAATCGCCGATGATGTTTTTGAGCTTGATCGATGTATTGAGTGCGGGTGCTGCATCGCAAGCTGTGCTACTAAAGTTATGCGAGAGGATTTTGTCGGTGCTGCAGGTATGAATCGTATCGTGCGATTTATGATTGATCCACATGATGAACGCACTGATGAAGATTATTATGAGCTCGTAGGTAATGATGATGGTGTATTTGGTTGTATGAGCTTAATTGCTTGTCATGATACTTGCCCCAAAGAATTACCATTGCAAAGTAAAATCGCTTACTTAAGACGCAAAATGGTCAGTGTGGGACTAAAAAAATAATCAGATTAGATTCTCATCAATGATGAGAATCTAAGAGATTAAGGGATTTTATGCAAGATATTCATTCTTATTTCTTCTCATCAACCAATTTTGCAATCATTCTTCTTATATGTCTCTTTGTTTATGCAGGCTGCTCGTCAGTCATCACCTCTACGAAAGATATTCAAGATAAAAATGCTCTACAAACTACATTTGTTGAAGCATTCGATCCTCTTCTTACTTCTATTGGTTCGGTTTATAAAGACAGACTAAGCAGAAATCCCGACCTTACAGGTGCAATTCTTGTTAGCGATGGCGAAGATGCTTTATTTCATCGCGCATATTTAACCAGAATGGCACAAAAAAGCATTTTGCTCCAAACTTATATTTACAAAAATGACATTTCTTCGCGTCTATTGATGCACGAAATGTGGTTGGCTGCTCAACGAGGTGTGAAAATCAAAATGCTTGTTGATGATAATGGGCTAGATTCTGATTATTCTGATATTATTGCTTTAGATTCTCACCCCAATATCGAAGTCAGAATCTTTAATCCCTACAAAAATCGCTCTAAGATTTTGCGTTACCCCGAAATGGTGTATAACTTCAATCGCATCAACCACCGAATGCACAACAAAATGTTTATTGCTGATGATATTGCCCTTATCATTGGAGGGCGTAATATTGCAGATAATTATTTCGACCAAAACCATAGTGTCAATTTTGTAGATACAGATGTTCTCTTCTTAGGTGAAATTGCTCAAAGAGGCAAAGAAAGTTTTTATGAATATTGGGAGTTTCACCGCTCAATCCCTGTCTCTTTTCTCCCTTTTAAGCCTTCCTTGACAAAACTAGAAGAGGCTGCAACGAAGCTCAAAGAAAATCCTCAATGGCAAAACTATAATGAAATCATTGAACACTTGATTCAAAAATATCAACATAAAGAAGCACAAATTTTTTGGGGAAATGCACATCTTATCGCTGATAAGCCCGAAAAAGTCGAAGACCCTCAAACTCCAAAGCCTATTTCTCAAGCGTTAAATAGAATCTTTAATTTTACTTACGATAATGTTTATATTTCAGCAGCTTATTTTGTGCCGGGCAAAGAAGGTATGAAATATTTTAAGAATCTCGCTAGTTCAGGGGTGGAAATTTCAATTCTTACAAATTCTTTGGCTTCGACAGATTCTCTAGTGGTTTATGCAGGTTGGGAACGTTATCGCAATATCCTTATTCAAGAAGGTGTAAAAGTCTATGAATATCAGCATTTAGGACAAAATAAAGCAAAACTACGCGACAAAATGGCAAAATCAAAAGCATCGCTACACAGCAAAAGCATTGTTTTTGATGATAGTATCACATGGATTGGCAGTTTTAATCTTGATCAACGTTCAGCTAATCTCAATACTGAAGTGGTAGTAGTCTTTGACAATCCGCACTTTGCGAAGATTCTCAAGCAAGATTTGATCGAAGATATGGAAAACGCATGGAAAGTCTATGATGACCATGGTAAAACGCTATGGGAAGGGGAGCAAAATGGAGAAATTGTGATTCTCAAGCACCCGCCAGATACAGGCATCGGCACGCGCTTTCTTAAGACACTCTCAAAGATTCTCCCAGAAGACCAGATTTGACCTATTATTCTAGGATTTTGTCAAATCCGCCAAATCCATTACTAAAATTTTGTATTCCCTTTTGAAATACATTCTCTCCCGTGCTAATAGGGGATTGGGAAAGACTTGTATGACATTGTATGCACGCATCAATCATTTGATGTGAAGAAGCAAGATGAGGAGCGCGTAACTTGTTAGTATCATGGCATGCAAAGCAATCTTTGCCACAACCACCCATATCAATTTGAGCCATTTTTGCATCAGTATGGCATTCTTTACAACCAAGCATACTGATATGTCGCAAATCATTTTGGTAATCAAGATTCTGATGACATTGCACACAATCCCCTGTGCAAGCCTCAACAATCCCGATAAAGATACCTAAAACAAAGAAGATTCTAAACACTTTTATCCCTTTTTAACCGCCACCTACAAAGTCCAAAATCTCTACCTCATCGCCATCGTGCAATTCCCAATCTCCCCACTGATGAGATTTTACTACATAGGTATTGATTGCTATTGCCATAATTTTATGTGCAATATTAAGTCTCTCTAAAAGCATTGCAATCGTGAGTTTCTCATTCAATGCGTAAGGTTTGCCATTGAGTAAAATTTGTCGTTCGTTCATTAGGATTCCTTATCCGATTGAGATGGGAAAAATTTATAAAATCCAAGAGGAACATTTTTTTGAGACACTCTTGATAGAATCAAATCTCCTTGTGCAGCGTTTTTTGTTATCGTGCTACCTGCACCGATAAGGACATTAGATTCAATGCAGAGCGGGGCGACAAGCTGCGTATCACTGCCTACAAAAACATTCTCACCAATAAATGTGCGATGTTTAGATTTACCATCATAGTTACAAGTAATCACACCTGCACCGATATTGCTACCTTTTTTTATCTCACAATCCCCCAAATAACTCAAATGCCCTGCCTTGACACCATCAAGATTCGCTGATTTAGTCTCGACAAAATTCCCAATATGTGTGTGAATCAAATGCGATTTTGGACGAATATGTGCTAAAGGACCTACATCACTATGATCAATGATACTTGATTCAATCACACTATGAGCTTTAATATGAGATTCTATAATTTCACATTGTCCGAGAATCTGCACCCCTTGCTCAATAATACATTCTCCACTAAATCGCACACCCGATTCAATATAAATCGTATGAGGAAGCTGCATAATCACACCTTCTTTCATTGCTTGATAACGCAATCGATGGAGCATCACTTCTTGAGCTTGAGAAAGTTCAAATTTAGAATTAACGCCCATAAACTCTTCCTCTTCCACTTCTAATGTCAAAACTTCAACCCCATCAAGATACGCCAAAGCAATCACATCTGTGAGATAAAACTCTTTTTGTTGATTATTGTTATTGAGCTTAGGTAAATAAGCCTCTAAAATGCTTTTATGAAATTTATAGACACCTGCATTCACATCACAAATTTTTAATTCTTCATTTGTAGCGTCTTTTTGTTCGACAATTTTGCACACCTTGCCAGATTCTATTAAGACACGCCCATATCCATCGGGATTAGACAGATGCAAAACGCTCATTACGATTTTTGCCTGTATCTCACAAAGCTTATGAAGCGTATGGGAGCGCACCAAAGGCATATCACCATTAAGGACAAGAATCTCTTCATACCGACAAGAAAAAAATGTCTTTGCTTGCTCTTCACAAAATAATTCATTGCTTTGTCTGTTTCCTCGCATTAATGCACCGCCAGTGCCGGGATAATGCTGATGATCTTGGATATGAAATTGCAAAGGTTGCTTTGGATAATGCGCCATAATGCGCTCTTTAATCATCTCTGCATGATGAAACAAAACAATATGAATATCATCGCTAATGGCTAACGCCTCATCAATCGAATAAAATAGCATTTCTTTCCCACAAATCTTATGCAAAACTTTGGGCGTTTGAGACTTCATTCGACTTCCCGCTCCTGCTGCTAGAATCACGATTGATACACTTGCATTTTTCATCTTTCTCTACTCTTTAAAATATATTTAAATTTATGTAATTTTAACACACTAAATTCTATAATGATGCCTTGAAATTTGATTTTGGGGTGATTTTTGAAAAAAATAGGGCTACTTTTATTGTTTTGTTTTTTTATTACAAATATCTATGCTATTGACCCTATCACTCCCTCTACGACTTCTGTGCCCTCACTCCCCAATAATCCCGTTTTGCCCACGGTTGATTTATCTTTGAGTGCGCCCCAAGAGCCAGCTGAACTTGTCGCAACTCTCAACATTGTTCTTATCATTACGATTTTAGTCATTGCACCCTCGCTTGTTCTTGTTATGACAAGTTTTATACGCATTATCATTGTCTTTGCGTTCTTGCGCACTGCTCTAGGCACACAACAATCCCCACCTACACAGATTCTCGTGAGCCTTGCCTTGATTCTCACATTCTTTATTATGGAGCCTGTGGCGACCAAAAGCCATGAGGTAGGTATCAAACCCTATATGGAAAAAGAAATCTCCTATGATGAAGCATTTAGCCGTGCAATTGTGCCTTTTAAAGACTTTATGATTAAAAACACACGCGAAAAGGATTTGGCACTCTTTTTTAGAATCCGCCATCTTGAGAATCCAAAAAGCGTAGATGATGTGCCTCTCACGGTTCTTCTTCCCGCCTTTATGATTAGCGAACTAAAGACTGCATTTTGGATTGGATTCTTGTTATATCTACCATTCTTGGTGATTGATATGGTAATTAGCTCTGTATTAATGGCAATGGGTATGATGATGCTACCGCCCGTAATGATTTCACTCCCTTTCAAGATTCTTGTCTTTGTGCTAGTTGATGGTTGGAATCTCCTCATAGGCAATCTTGTTCAAGGCTTTAAATAGCTTTTATGAATTGTAAGCATTTTGGGATTTGTGGAGGCTGTGCTTATCACGCATTAGGATATGAGGGGCAATTCACGCAAAAGCAAACTCTCGTGCGGGAAATGTTTCAGAATCTCATTGACCCCTCATATATTGAAGCCTTTGCCTCTCCAACACAATCCTTTAGAGCAAGGGCAGAATTTCGCTTTGACCGACATACTCCAAACACTCCTTTAGCCTTTGCAATGAATCGATACGGAGCAAACGATCGCACACCTATTGAAACTTGTCCGATTCTTCTTGATTCACTCCAATCTTTAATGTCTCTTCTTCTGCCCTCTCTTCGCTCACCTATACTCACACACAAGCTTTATGCGTGTAATTTTCTAGGCTCTTTACGAGGAGAAAGCATTATTACATTGATTTATCATAAACAGCTAGATTCTCAATGGATTGCAGCAGCACAAGATTTACAAAGCTATCTCAACAGCCATTTTTCGCATAAAATACACATTATCGGGCGCAGTAAGAATCAAAAGGTTATCCTTTCAAGCTCGACCATTCAGGAAGAATTGACGCTTTTTGCTCATACAACAAACCCACAAACATATCACTATCTTAAAGAAGAATCGCGTTTTTCCCAACCCAATCCTTTTATCATTATTAAAATGCTTGAATTTATCAAATCCCACTTGCCGCAGCAAAGAAATGATTTGCTTGAGCTTTACAGCGGAAGTGGAAATTTCAGTATCGCTCTTGCAAAGGAATTTAGAAGTATCCTTGCGACTGAAGTAGTCAAATCAGCCATCAAGCTTCTTGAGGAAAATATGTCTCTCAATCATATTACCAACATCACACCTATTCGCCTTAACGCTTATGAAAGCATTCAAGCTCTGAATCGACAAAGAACATTTTTCCGCCTTCGCACGATTGATTTAGATCAATTCAATCTCCAATGTGTCCTTATTGATCCCCCAAGAAGCGGTGTGAATGATATAAATATCTTGCACTTCTTAGCGACTTTTTCGCATATCATCTATGTCTCATGCAACCCTACCACACTTTTAAAAGATATGCAAGTCCTCTCACAAAGCCATTTTATTAAACATTTTGGCGTTTTTGATCAATTCCCCTACACGCATCATCAAGAATGTGTGTTGATTCTTGAACATAAATAGAATCTAATGAATAAATAATTTACCCACAGCGATAAATGCTTCTCGCAATTCGCGTTTAAAAGTAAGCATAATCGCTGGAATTGTCAGAATCAATACGATAAATGCAATAGCAATTTTTACAGGAAATCCAATGGCAAGGAGATTAAATTGAGGGTGCGTTTTCATAATCATACCAAAAATGACATCTGAAAGTAGAATGATTGCCAAAATAGGAAAAGCCATTGAGAATCCCACAGCAAAAATATTGCCAAAAGCTTTTACAAAATATTCTACACTCTTGGGTTCAAAAATAAAACTCCCTAAAGGTGTCGCTTGAATGCTGTGTGAAACAATCATAAAAATTGTATGATGAAAATCCAAACTCAAGGCAATTAGTAAGGCTAAAATCGCTATAAGCTGTGCGACAATAGGTTTTTGTGTGCCGCTTACAGGATCATAAGCACTTGCCATAGTTAAGCCCATTGCAAAGCTCACAATCTCACCACCAAAACTCAACATCGCAAAAACAATTTGCAAACAAATTGATGCTAAGAATCCAAGCATCACTTCAAAAAGCCCAGCAATCAAAAACTCAACCATACTCATATCAGGCAATGGTTCAATAGCTAAAGGGAAAAATGCCACAGTCATAAAAAACACCATTGCCGCACGAATATTGACACTGATAAGTTGATTATCAAAAAAAGGAAAAAATGCAAATACTCCCGAAAAACGCGCCATTAATAACAAAAAAACAGCGACATTATTGGGTTGAGTGAGGTAAGCGACAAGCTCCATAAATATCAATCTTCTTTAGATTCTTGAAACTCTTGATATTTGATTTTTGCATCTTCAAGGAGGCTTTGGGCTTTCTTCAAGCTTTCCATACCTTGCTCATAAAGTTGAAGTGATTCTTTAAGGGTGATCTCTTGGGAAGAGAGTTTGCCTAAAACTTTTTTAGCAAACTCAACCATTTCTTCGAAATTCTCTTCTTTATTATCGCTCTCTTCTATATCAGTATGAATATGAGAATCTGCCATTGATTACTCCTTAACCATGATAATTGGGAGCTTCTTTAATAATATCCACATCGTGAGTGTGAGATTCTCTTAGACCTGCTGAACTGATTTCGACAAAATTTGCCCTCTCCCAAAGATCAGGTATGTCTTTACTCCCCAAATATCCCATTGCTGATCGAAGACCGCCAACAAGCTGATAAATAATATCCCCCACTTTGCCACGATAAGGGACACGACCTTCCACGCCTTCGGGGACAAATTTTTCTTGTGCTGTTCCTTCTTGAAAATAACGATCAGCACTACCTCTACTCATCGCCCCAATACTGCCCATACCCCTATAACTTTTGTATTGCCTACCTTGATAGATAATCAAATCGCCCGGAGATTCTTCTGTTCCTGCGAGCAAACTTCCTACCATAACAGATGAAGCCCCTGCAGCTAAAGCTTTAGTAATATCACCCGAATATTTAATCCCTCCATCGGCAATAATAGGCACATTGTGTTTTTGTGCGACTTGTGCGCACCCATCAATCGCAGAAATTTGAGGCATTCCTACACCTGTAACGATACGCGTTGTGCAGATACTCCCCGGTCCGATACCTACCTTAACCGCATCTGCACCTGCATTGATTAAATCTTGAGTTGCTTGAGCAGTTACGACATTGCCCACAATCACATCAATTGCAAGCTTAGATTTAATTTGCTCAAGCGTTTTGATAACATTGAGAGAATGCCCATGTGCAGAATCTAATACAAGCACATCTACACCCGCATCTACAAGTGCTTCTGCACGATCAAATTGAAACACACCAATAGCACCGCCTACTTTTAAGCGTCCAAAATTGTCTTTGCTAGAATGGGGATATTCGATACATTTTTGAATATCCTTAATTGTGATAAGCCCCTTAAGCGTATAATGCTCATCAACAATAGGTAATTTTTCGATGCGATGATGGTGCATAATCTCACGCGCTTCTTCTAAAGTCGTCCCTTCTTTTGCTGTAACAAGAGAATCTTTTGTCATCAAATCACCCACGCGTCTTGTTAAATCATTCTCAAAACGCACATCACGATTAGTCAATATCCCCACAAGCTTTCCATACTCATCGACAACAGGCACACCCGAAATCTTATAATTAGCTGTGATAGCCTTTGCTTCCTCAAGTGTGCTATGAGCGTGAATATAAATAGGGTCAATAATCACACCGCTTTCACTTTTCTTCACTCGTTTAACTTGCTCGACTTGTGAAGCAATATCCATATTTTTGTGAATGATCCCTATGCCTCCTAATCGAGCTAACGCAATTGCTGTGCGGTATTCTGTTACCGTGTCCATAGCTGCACTAAGAAAAGGGATATTAATTTCTAACGTTTTGGTAAGTTTTGTTTTAACATCTACATTTTGAGGAAGGACCTCCGAGTAAGCAGGCACAAGTAAAACATCCTCAAAAGTAAGTGCTTTTTGTAAGATTTTCATCAAATTTTCCTTTAATTTCCAAGTTCTTTTTCAAGTCCATAGGCAGTATTGAGAATCGTCTGTTCTTGAAACCTTCCTCCTATGACTTGCATTCCGATAGGCAATCCCTCTTCATCTTTATCAACAGGCAAACATATCGCAGGCAAACCAGCGAGATTAACACCAATGGTGTAAATATCACTCAAATACATTTCAAGAGGGGTTTGGCTTGATCCAAATTTTGGGGCGACACTAGGGGCAACGGGCAAAAGTATAGCATCACACTCATTAAAAATCGTCTCGTATTGAGCGCAAATCAATGATCTTAATTTTTGTGCCTTAAGATAGAAAGCATCGTAATAGCCGCTACTTAATACAAAGCTCCCTAGTAAAATACGGCGTTTGACTTCCTCGCCAAAATATTGACTACGCGTATTAAGGTATAAATCCTTAAGATTTTCAGCCTTAGCCCTTGTGCCATAACGCACACCATCAAATCGTGCAAGATTCGAGCTTGCTTCAGCAGTGCAGATAATATAATAGGCTGAAATATGATAAGTCGTATCAATCATTGATTTCTCAACGATTGTGTGTCCCATTTCTTCGAGAATCTTAATCGTTTTATAATACGCATCTTGCACTTGCGGTGTTGCATCTTTGAGAAAATCCTCAAGCACAGCGATTCTGTATCGTGCGTTTGAATCAAGATTCTTAAAAGTATTACAAGAAGGCATATTTACACTTGTAGAATCTAAAGGATCATACCCGCTAATCGCATCAAGAAGAATACTAGCATCTTCGACATTTTGTGTAATAGGTCCAATCTGGTCTAAACTCGAACTATAAGCCACAAGCCCATAACGACTAACTCTCCCATAGCTTGGCTTTAATCCCACACAACCACAAAATCCTGCAGGTTGTCGTATTGATCCTCCTGTATCACTTCCTAATGAAGCGATTGCCAATCCTCCGGCTACTGCTGCCGCACTGCCACCGCTACTGCCACCGGGGACACGAGAAGTATCTCTAGGATTCTTTGTGCGACCATAACAGCTTGATTCAGTCGTGCTTCCCATTGCAAATTCGTCCATATTAGCGCGTCCAAACCCACACATTTTATTTTGATGAAGTTTATTGATCACACTCGCATTATAAGGCGATACATATCCTTTGAGAATCTTACTCGCACAAGTAATCTCCCAGCCTTTTACATTGATATTATCCTTAATAAGAATAGGCACACCTTTTGCATCACTTGCGTTAATTTCACCAATATAGGCATTTAATTCAATATGATCTTTAACGCGTTTTAAAATATCTTGTTTGACTTCTTTAAGTTCGTCTTCGTGCATATTTAAAGCAGTTTTGAGCGTTAGCATTATCTCTCCATTCTAAAAAATAGCCAATCGTAGGCTTGATTATATTATCTTCTTGCTTTAAAAGAGCTATAAACACGGATAAATTTTTTTCAAATGCGAAAGTTTTGAAGTCATATTCAACAAAAGCATATCCGCAAGCACAAGAGATACCATTGCTTCTGCTACGACACTGCCTCGTATAGCAACACATGGATCATGTCGTCCTTTGATATGACAAATCTTTTCTTGTTGATGAATATCAAGTGTCTCTTGAGGAAGAAAGATACTCGGTGTAGGTTTAAAATGCACTTTAATCATTAAAGGCTCACCATTGCTAATCCCCCCTAAGATTCCTCCGCTGTGATTACTCTTAAAACCGCTACAATTCATTTGATCATTGTTTTGAGAGCCTAAAGCTTTACTTGCTAAGATTCCATCACCAATCTCTACTGCTTTCACCGCATTAAGCCCCATAAGAGATTCAGCCAATGCACCATCAAGCTTATGATACAAAGGCTCTCCTAAACCGATAGGCAAATGCTCTGCGCAGACTATTGCTACCCCACCGATACTATCGTGCTGATTTCTGACTTTGTGAATCAATGCTTTTTGTGTCTCTTCGACTTGGTGATCAAGTGCGTAAATCTCACTCTGCGATGCAAATGCAAAATCATACTCGTTTGCTTCTATATCGCCAATCGCGCTGATACCGCTCTTGACCACAATACCAAACTCTCGCAATAACATTTGAGCTATTGCTCCTGCGGCGACTCTTGCTGCACTTTCTCGAGCCGAACTACGCCCACCGCCGCGATAATCCCTAATACCATATTTGTAAAAATATGTAAAATCCGCATGTCCGGGACGAAAAATGTCTTTGATATTATCATAATCACGACTTTTTTGAGCTGTATTCTGCACCCAAAGTGCAATTGATGCGCCTGTGCTTTGCCCTTCAAAGACACCACTTAGAATCTCAACTTTATCAGATTCTTTGCGTTGTGTGCTAAAAGCATTGCGTCCGGGCGATCTACGCTGCATCATTGAATCTAAAAATGCTGTATCAATCTCCAAACCTGCAGGCATTCCATCAATCACACAGCCAATGCCTGCGCCGTGAGATTCTCCAAAAGTCGTAACACGCAATCTTTGACCAAAAGTATTCATTTACAAATTCCTTTCTAATTGTTCAAGGGCAATTTTTGCACATTTTTGTTGAGCGTCCTTCTTAGAATTTCCCTTTGCTTGAGCATATATTTTGCCATCAATACTAAGAGAGATTTCAAAACTTTTCTTATGATCAGGACCGCTTTCTGCGATAAGAGTATAAACGGGGATTTGCCCAAAACGCGCTTGAGTGATTTCTTGCAAAGCAGTTTTATAATCCATAAATAAAGAATCTAAATCAATACGCGCGTAATTCATCTCTAAAAGACGATTGACGATTTTTTGGACACATTGCAGATGAGATTCTAAATAAATCGCGCCTATCAACGCTTCAAACGCATTGGAGAGAATCGATGCTTTATGACGCCCTTTATTATTTTCTTCACTTTGAGAAATCAAAATATGATCCCCCAAATCAATTGATTGGGCAATTTTCATAAACCCTTTTTCATTCACGATACACGCGCGGAGTTTTGAAAGCTCTCCTTCTTGTGCAAGAGGAAATTTTTTAAATAAATATTCGCCCACAAGTAAATCCAAAACCGCATCTCCTAAAAATTCAAGACGCTCATTATTATAAGACTTTTTACAACTCCTATGTGTGAGAGCTTCGATTAACAACTGATGATTCTGAAATTTATATTGTAAAGCAGATTCTAATGCAGTAATTGAAGTATTAGACATAATCATATTCCTTGTGCATAACGATAAGCTTGTTCTCTAGCGAGTTTGTCGCACAGCTCATTTTGTGCATTACCCGCATGCCCTTTTACCCAATGTGCGATGACTTGATGAGACTTGCTACAATCACAATAATGACGCCACAAATCAGGATTCTTGACATTCTTAAAATCCTTTTTTATCCAATTTACAAGCCATTGATTGATGCCCTCGCAAACATATTTAGAATCACTATAAAGCATCACTTGACAAGGCTCTTTAAGTATCTTGAGAGATTCTATCACCGCAAGAAGTTCCATACGATTATTAGTCGTATGTGATTCTCCCCCACAGAGAATCTTTTGATGTTCTCTAAAAGATAGAATCCCGCACCAACCGCCCGGTCCGGGATTACCCAAAGAAGAGCCATCACAATAAAGAGTAACTTGTTTCATAATCAACCTTTTGGATTTTACAAATCAAATCATTGCAAAGTAATTCACCGCAATGAGGGCATCGAGGATTCTCAAAGGGAAAAATATTATTGCAGCTGTGGCAACGATATTCAAAGTTTAATGTTGTTTGAAACTTACAATAACGTTGCAAGATTCTCATATTATCAAGCTCAAACATTTCGCATGCTTTTTCATCATAAATCCAACCTTTAGCACGATACACATCGAGAATCTGTGGATTTGTGATGCGCTCAAGTGGAACATCTTTGCGCTCAAAATCCCATAAAATATCAATCATATTATTGACTTGATCTTGACTTAAAGCATTGGCTTGCTCCCAAAAAAGCGTATGACTGACACTTTTAAAATAAGTTAAAATAATTTTTGCCAACTTAGGTTGCTTGGCTTTGATGTCATTCAGACTTTGAATCTTGCTTGAGAAAGGCAGAGTATGGTCGTTTATCAACAAAAGCGTAGAAAGGTAAAATTTATTCAACAAAAGCATATTTTCAAATCGTTTCTGTTCGCTGACACTCAAAGGCGCAAAGGTAAATGATGAACGCGAAAAATCTGAAGCTTTTTGCACATCATAAATCTCCTCAATACATTCTAGCGCATCAATAGCGTTTTTGTATTCGCTCAAATGCTCATAAGTTTTTAATAAGTGCATTAAAACTTGCGGGTTGCGTGGGTAATTTTTCAGAATCTCTAAAAAAATATCCTTTGCCCGCTGCAAAAAACCCGCCATATAATACGCAATGCCCAAAGATTGCAGAATCTCAATTTTATCTTTAGGATTCTGTAGTGAATCCAAAATACCCAAATAAATCTTAATCGCCTCTTGAGCATTACCACTCTGGATATAAGAATGTGCGATAAATTCCAAAGTCGGCAAAGGATTCTCTGAAAGCTTAAGAAACTCCTTGACACCATCTGCATGCCCCATGACATCATAGGATTTTGTCAGATTCTTGAATGATTCTTCTTTCTTTTTGTTACGATAACGATTGCGTGAAAAATCAATAAAAGCCACTGCGGCTATAATAGCAATAAATATAACGATACCAAAAAGCGGGTCTGTATAGGGCATAAAAACTCTATTCTCTTAATGTAACAATCTTTGCGCTGGAGCGAATCTTATTAAAATGATCCTCTAAAATCGTCTGTTCCTTTTGTGCCATCAATTTTTGGTGAATATAGCCCTTTGCTTCTTCAAAATCCAAAAGACGCTCTCCCAAACGCTCTTTGACATAAAAACTCACAAACCCTTTGCCACCTGTGGTTAGCACGGGTGTAAATTCATGTTTAGGTGTCGTAATAAAAAGCTGCATAATTTGCGGATTGAGCGAAGAAAGATTGATTGTCTCTTCAATTTTCTGCACACCTTGCACATTTTGCTTGGGTGATTTGATTGCTTTCTCTAAAAGACTATCAGAATCTGCAAAATATCTTATCGCCTGCACTTGTTGAGGGATTGAAAAATCTTTTTTGTGCTGTGTGTAATAGGACAAAAGCTCTTCTTCGCTTGTGATATTGATATTTGACGCAAGAATCCTCTGCATAAGTTCTTTTGTTTGTAGCTGTTTTTTCACCTCATTACGATATTCTTGATAACTCATACCTTCTTTGGCAACCTTAGCAATAAGCTCATCTCTACTAAGATTATTCTCCGAAGCAATCAATGCAATTTCTTCATCGATTTTAAACTCATCGATACTGATCTTAAAACGTTCAATCTCATCATCTTTTAATCTCTCATTGATTAACAAATCAATCGCCGCATCTCTTGAAAGATTCATTTGGGATTGGAGTTTAGAGATTTCATAAAGCGTGATAGCATGTCCATTGACGCGTATGGCAACGCCTGCGACAACTTCCGCATAAAGTGCCGAGCAAAGACACAGCATAAAAGCGGTAATTATAGGGAATCGAAACAACATTAATTTCCTTTAAATTTACTTGGCAAAATCATAAAATTACGAAATTTATTTTAACATATTCAAAGCAATTGAATGTATAATTTCGATTTTTTATTTTGCCTTATGGAGTGCAAGATGCCGCGATTTTCGTTTGACACAACAACCAAAACGATTTTAGTATTAGCATTGAGTAGCTTTTGTATGGGTGTTACAGAGTTTATCATTGCGGGTGTTTTGCAAGATGTGAAAGTTTTTTTCGACATTGATTCAAACAAAGCAGGGCTGCTGACGACAATGTATGCTGTGGGTGTGGTGATAGGCGCACCTGTATTGACTATCCCTCTTAGTGCCTTTAATCGCAAGATTCAGCTGATTTTGAATCTTAGCGTTTTTGCACTTGCAAATTTCGTGATTTATATCAGCGATAACTTTTGGATCAATGTGATTGCGCGATTTGTCGCTGGGACGCAACATGGTGTATTTTTTGTGATTGCCACACTCACAGCCTTACAAGTCTCCCCCAAAGGCAAAGAATCAAGCAACCTTGCTCTAATGGTTTCAGGGCTAACGATTGCCCTTGTGAGCGGTGTCCCTTTAGGAACATTCATCGGGCAAAGCTTTGGATTCAAGGCTATTTTTTTATTGATTTTTGTTTGCACCCTTATCGCCATAGGACATGCCTTGATTTTTATGCCCAATCACCTCAAAGGCTCACAAACACATTTCTCTTCACTGCTTAAAGCATTTTTACACAAGCCTCTCCTTAAGGCTTATGCTATCACGATATGCACTTGTGGTGGGGCATTTGTGCTTTATACTTATGTGTCTGATTTACTCGTGTATAAAAGTCATTTTGACGAAAAAAGCATCGGTCTTATCTTGTTGCTTTATGGAGGATTCGCAATTTTAGGAAATCTCTTTGGTGGAAGACTTGCAGACAACAAAGGTTCGATTCTCGCATTAAAAATCGTCCTAAGTCTGCAAGTCATCTTCTACGCTCTGATTTCACTCACAGCCTATTCTCAAGTGCTTGTCGTCATAAATCTTGCATTAATGGGATTCTTATCCTTTGCATCAATTCCAGCCCTCAAGCTTAACGCAATGAATGCAGCGCGAAAATGCACCCCTCATTCAATGGATAGCTCTGTGAGCGTGAATGAAGGTGCATTCAATGTCGGTATTGCTTTGGCTAATCAAGTTGGTGGATTTGTGGTCATTGCACCCTTTTTAGGTATCAGTTACAATCCTTTATTTGCCTCGCTTTTTGCCTTACCCGCATTGATATTACTTTTTGTTAGCAAACCATAATAAAAATCCACACAATTAAACAAAATAAAGGCAAAATATGACAACAAATGCTCAATCAAGTCTCGCGACACACCCAATCTCCCCAAAAAACATACAAAAATGGGTAAAAATCATCATACTTTTATTTTTAAATGTCATAGCTCTTGATGCGAAGCCTTCCCAAGAAATCCCGCCTATCAGCGACCAATCTCATACATTATTTGAGATTCAATCACTCTATATTCGCTCAAAAACAAACACCAATTATCATATTCAAATCGCCAAACCCCACGCGCCTGCACCCCAAAATGGCTATCCGATTCTGTATATGCTTGATGGTAACGCGTTTTTTCCACGCGCACTTGATATTTTTATCTCTATTTGGCGTCAATATCCGCAAATCACTATCCCTATAATTATAGGGATTGGACATGATAGCCCACTTGCTTTTGATACTAAAGCACGCACTTTTGATTATATGCCCACTTTAGATTCTCAACTTGCAGCAAAATTTAGCGGTGGCGGTGGCGCAAAAGACTTTCTTGATTTTATCACGACAAAACTTTTGCCCCATATCCACAAAAATTATTCTATTGATTCACAAAAAAGTGCATTTTTTGGGCATTCTTTCGGAGGAATCTTTGCCCTTTTCGTGCTTTTTAACGCTCCGCAAACATTCAGCCATTATATCAGTGCTTCGCCTTCTTTATGGTGGGGAGAAGCAAGCTTTATCCCTACACGCACACCTTTGCTCACTCATTATCCTACCTCAATCATCATCACACGCGGAAGCAAAGAAGTAGGAAAAGACACAGAAGTGATAAACGCACAAAAACTTGCCCTCACCTTATCCCAACAATCCCCAAATCCTGCATCTGTCGTATATATCGAGCTTGAGGGAAAAACACACGGGGGCAGCATACCCGATGCGATGAGCGTTGCGATTAAAAATCTTCTGTGCGCCCCAAACCTATGCCCAATCCCCTCCAAAAAATAAAGATTTACTCTTTAGAATCTCACTCATTGCGCCCATAAAATGTAGATTCTAAGATTCTAGTAAAATTTCAGAATCCTGCGCATGTTTTTTTCATTCGCTCATAAGCTGCAAGAGCCTTTTGCACAAAGCCTTTTTGATGCGTAAAAAGCAGGGTTTCATAATTGTTTTCAAACGCATTTTTGCTCCAATTCGCCGAACCCAAAATCAACAAATCCTGATCAATGATTGCCATTTTTTGGTGCATAAGCCCATAAAACTTTTTATTAGCAGAAAGCTTACCGCTAAGCAAACACACCGAAATGTTATTGTATTTTGCCAAATAGCCAATAGTGGAGTTTGCATTCTTGATATTGCTTTCTTTATCATAGATAATAGAGATTTTTACGCCTCTTTTTGCACTATCACGCAAAGCCTTAGCAAGCTCATTATTTGTGAAGCTATAAACACTGATTTTAATGTCATTTTGGGCTTTTGAAATGGCATTTTTGAGCGCATTAAAAGCTTCTTTTTGTTCATAAGGCATAAAATACAATACTTCATTCGCAAATATCGGCGTGTTAAATACACTCACAATCAAACAAATTTCACATATTTTTTTAATTTTTTCTTTCATTTTTGTTCCTTTTCATTTGGATTTAGATATAATTTTAAGTTATTATTTATTAAATACGCAATAAATTTCTGGGAGCTGATAATGAAATTTTTATTAATCAACACCAACCAAATCGTTCAAAAACTTGTCGAAATTACTGCAAAAAAGGCAGGAGCTGACCTCACTACGATTAAAGATTCTAGTGAAATGGGTGATTTGGGACAATATGATTATATCATCATTGATGATGATTGTCTGAATCTTGACAAAGACAAATACCTTGACGCTCTCAAAGATAAACGCAAATGCCTTATCCACAACAAACAAGCCAAAAGAATAGAGGGTTTTGATGATTATGTCCAAAAACCATTTTTACCCACAAGCATTCTTGATGTTTTTACTGCTCAATTGGCAAACGCTTCTACAGCACCTCTACAACCCCAAGCTAACGAAGAGGCGACAACTGCGCCGACTGACGCTCCTGCCGACATTCCTGAACAAGAGCCTATCAGCCTTGATAATCTCGATGAAGGCTTAGGAGAAATTGATTCTCTTCTCGAAGAAGACCAGCATTTAGACACGCCCGAAGCACAAGAAGATACGGAGAATCAAGAATCTACCCCAGATATTGAAAATACTTCTAATGATAAAGAAAGCAACAGCAGAGAGATAGGATTTGACCTAGAAGAAGTGATTGATGAGACAAGAGAAGATGCACCCCCAGCCGATGATGGGCTTGATATTGATTTAGACTTTACCAACTTTGACAAACTTCAAGACCCCGCACAAGCTGATAGCTCTAGTGCAGGTGATGAAGCAGAAGATGCACTAGATTTATCAACATCTGACAATGTTTCAGAAGGAAATAATGAAGAAATCAATCTCGAGGATGATTCTATCCTTGAAGATGAAGCTGATCTCTCACTTGACCTCAATACAGATTCTGAACTCGGCACTTCTGCTGAAGAGTTTTTATCGGAAAATATCAATAGTGGTGAAGATGTAGGAGACATACCCCCTGCAGATCCTATACCTATGAGCGATGAACTCAATGAAGAGATTGAGGCACTTGACATTCCATCTGTAGAATCCGAAGACGAACCCGCAGATTCTACAGAATCTACTGAAGAAGCTTTAGACTTGAGTGCAGAAAGTGAAGAAGAAACATCTTTAGAAAATGATTTATTCGATGATGCAGAGCCTCTTGACTTGGGAGATTCTGATGCGTTAGGAGATGATGTAAGTGATCTTGCGAGTGAGGGAGAAAATAGCGAAACAGATGCACTTGATGAAAGTGCAGAATCTGCTCAAACCGATGAATCTTTTGAAGACATTACAGAATCTACTGAAGATTCTACCGAAGATTCTGTTGATTCTCTCGATTCTGCAGATACAGATTCAGCAGCACCAGAAGACGAGATAGATTTGGGAGAAAATGCTACAGAAGATGCTACTTTAGAAAATGATTTATTCGATGATGCAGAGCCTCTTGACTTGGGAGATTCTGATGCGTTAGGAGATGATGTAAGTGATCTTGCGAGTGAGGGAGAAAATAGCGAAACAGATGCACTTGATGAAAGTGCAGAATCTGCTCAAACCGATGAATCTTTTGAAGACATTACAGAATCTACTGAAGAATCTGCAAGTTTAGAATCCGAAGATATAGCAAACGATGAAGCATCTTTGGACGAAACACCATCAAAAGTGCTTGATTCAGAGCAAGTTAGCGAAGTAGCACAAGCTCTTGACGCACTTGATGAAAGTGCAGAATCTGCTGAAAAATCCGATTTTGTTACGCTCAAAGAA
Source organism: Helicobacter sp. MIT 05-5293 (assembly GCF_000765665.2). Taxonomy (NCBI): domain Bacteria; kingdom Pseudomonadati; phylum Campylobacterota; class Epsilonproteobacteria; order Campylobacterales; family Helicobacteraceae; genus Helicobacter; species Helicobacter sp. MIT 05-5293. The sequence continues at coordinate 279,949 of NZ_JROZ02000002.1, read as the reverse complement.
CCCGAAGTAGCACAAGCCTTAGGAGAAGAGATTGAGGGATATGAAGAAGAAAATGCTCAATCTGCAGATTCAGATGAAGATTCAGTAGCAATATCCGACACAGAATCTGCCAAAGAAGAATCTGACATTGCTCCTATCGCCAAAGAATCCCCTGCAAACAATGAGGCATCATCTGTGGGTGAGACACAAGAAGCACAAATTGTAAAAAATATGATTGCAAGCTCTGTCCAAAGTGGTATCTCAAGCCTTAGCTCAAGCAATCTCAAATCAATGCTTGATGGGCTTGAAGTAACAATCAACATTAGCTTTAAAGATAAAAGCAAATGAGCAAGGGAGCTGTGCTTATCATATCAGGACCAAGTGGCTGCGGTAAAAGCACCTTGACCAAAGCCCTTTTGGAGGAAATCCCTCATATTTATTTTTCTATCTCAACGACTACACGCACTAAACGAGAAGGTGAGATTGATGGGGTGCATTATCATTTTGTCAATAAAGATCAGTTTTTACAAGACATTAAGGCGGGTGTCTTTCTCGAATGGGCAGAAGTGCATACAAATTACTATGGCACTTCGCTTAAGCCCGTGCAAAAGGCTCTTGCAGAAGATAAGATCGTGCTTTTTGATGTCGATGTGCAAGGGCATCAAAGTATCAAAGAGCATTTTGGTGATTTTGCAAAATCTATTTTTATCACCACCAAGACAAAAGATATTTTGCGTCAAAGGCTGATTTCTCGCCAAAGTGATGACCTTCAAACTATCGAATTTCGCTTGATTCAAGCACACAACGAAATGCAACATATCCAAAATTTTGACTATGTGATTATCAATGACGATATTAACACCGCAAAAGAAGCTATCATTGCTATCACACGCTCACTCAAATATCAGCAAATTGATCGCTTTAGTGAAATTATCCGCCAATGGTAAGGGTAATTTATTTAAGAATCGATAAGAACTTTTAGCTATAATATTTAACACTTTTCCCTAAGGAGACTATATGACACCCCCTAGCATTACTCAATTGCTGATTATCCTACTCATCATTGTTTTGTTGTTTGGTGCGAAGAAGATTCCCGAACTCGCCAAAGGACTAGGTAGCGGCATCAAAAACTTTAAAAAAGCTGTCAAAGAAGATGACGAAGAGCAAAATGCAAGCGAACAAAGTCAAATCAAGCAAACAACAGCTACGACAGAAAATACAACACTTAAAGATTCTCAAAAACAAGAATCCTAAATGTATCATCACATCAAAACACTCCTTGAAAAAATATGTGAATGCGAAGTCGTGCTTGAAAAGCCTAAGAACAAGGAGCTTGGGCATTTCGCGACACCAGTTGCTTTCAGTCTTGCCAAAATAAAAAGAGCCAATCCTAAACAAATTGCCCAAGAGATTGCCTCAAAACTTGACACTTGTAAAGAATTTGAAAAAGTCGAGGCAGTGAATGGATATATTAATTTTTTCCTCTCATCATCTTTTCTCAAGCTTTCTGCACGGCTTTTTTATACTGATACGCAAAACGCACCCTTGCAAGATTCACAAGAAAAGATCCTGCTTGAATTTGTGAGTGCAAATCCCACAGGACCTTTGCATATCGGACATGCTAGAGGTGCAGTATATGGTGATGCACTTGCACGGGTAGGGAGACATTTAGGATATGCTATCACGACTGAATATTATATCAACGATGCAGGCGCACAGATTCAAATGCTTGGGTTATCAATCCTCCTTGCAGGGCAAGAACATCTCCTTAAACGCAATGTTACCTATCCGGAGAGTTACTATCGCGGGGAATATATTATCGATTTGGCAAAATTAGCGTCTGATCATTTTGGCACAGAGATTTTTGAAAGCGAAGATTCTATCCCTACCCTTGCAGCATTCGGCAAAGATCGTATGCTTGAAGAGATTAAAAATAACCTCACACAAGTGGGTATTAACTTTGATCATTTTGTGAGCGAAAAAGCCCTTTATCAGCGTTGGGAACAAACACTTGATACTCTTAAAGCACATCAGGGTATTTATGAGAGTGAGGGCAAAGTGTGGATTGCCTCCTCAACATTAGGCGATGAAAAAGATCGTGTGATCGTGCGTGATAACAATGAGCCGACTTACCTTGCAGGTGATATTATCTATCATCAGGACAAATTCCAACGCTCTTTTGATCGCTATATCAATATCTGGGGTGCAGACCATCATGGCTATATTGCGCGTGTGAAAGCAGCTATCCACTTTTTGGGCTATGATGAGAACAAACTTGAGGTGCTTCTCTCTCAAATGGTAAGTCTGCTTAAAGGTGGGCAACCCTACAAAATGAGCAAACGTGCGGGGAATTTTATCTTGATGAAAGATGTTGTTGAAGACATCGGTGCAGACGCATTACGCTTTGTGTTTCTCTCTAAAAAAGCTGACACACATTTAGAGTTTGATGTCGATGAACTTAAAAAACAAGATTCTAGTAATCCGATTTATTATATCAACTATGCCAATGCAAGAATCCACACTTTGCTTGAAAAATCGCAATTAAAACCTCAAGACATTATGCAAAATGACAAAGATTTAGACATTGATTTTGATGCAAAAAATCTCCTTTTTGAGGCACTTATGTGTCCGCACACGATTGAAGCAAGCTTCAAAGACCGCGAGATTCAAAAAATTTGTGAATACCTTAAGAATCTTGCTGCAAACTTCCATAGTTTTTACAATGCACACAAGATTTTAGGCACTCATAATGAAAAAGATTTGCTCTATGTGATGCTCATTGTGAGCAAAAGTATCACATTAGGAATGTCTTTGCTAGGTATTGTAGCCAAAACAAGAATGTAAAATGTCTCCTCGCTCCGTTGCTTTAGCGGCACTCAAAGATGCTTTTCCGCACACGATTCCGATTCTATTTGGATATGTGTTTATGGGTATGGTTTTTGGGATATTACTCCAAGCAGCGGGATATAACGCACTTTGGGCATTAGCAATGGCAATAATTATCTATGGTGGCACGACTCAATTTATCGCTGTGGGACTAATGGCATCGGGTGCTGGATTGTGGGAAGTTTTCTTAATTGCAAGTATGGTGAATGCAAGACAAATTTTTTATGCTATCAGTATGCTGGATCGTTTCAAATCTATGGGTAAAAAATCCTATTATATGATTTATTCTTTGACTGATGAAACTTTAGCTCTTCTCAATCTCAAATCTCCCAAACAAGGTATAGACAAACAATGGTTTGATTTCTTTATCTCCTTGCTCAATCAAATCTATTGGATTATAGGCTGTGTTTTGGGAGCATTACTTGGGTCAGCGTTGGTTTTCAATACGCAAGGGATTGATTTTGTGATGAGTGCGATTTTTGTCGTGATTTTTATCCAATCATGGAAAAATCCTCAATCAAGGATTCCCGCGCTTATCGGTGTGGGTGTAAGCATCGTATGTCTAGTAATTTTTGGCAAAGACTTTTTGCTCCCCGCACTCATTGGCATTACTTTACTTCTGACTTTATTAAGAAAGCCTCTTGATGTCGCCTGAAACCCTGCATTCTCTTCTCATCGTAGCTCTTATAGGGATTAATACCCTCCTTAGCCGTGCTTTGCCTTTTATGATTTTCCGACACAGCACACCCCCATATATTACCTTTCTCGGTAAATTCCTGCCTAGCGCAATTATTGCGATGCTTATTGTGTATTGTCTTCGTAATGTTGATTTATTTAATGCGCCTTTTGGGCTGAATGAAATTATCGCTGTGAGTATTGTAAGTGCCTTGCAAATTTGGCTCAAAATCCCTGTAATTAGTATCATTATAGGGACAATCTCCTATATGATACTAGTGCAAAGCGAGATTCTAAAGAATCTCTTTTAAATAATGCGCAAAATAATAGAATTTATGCGAATGATGGCTTGATCGCTTCTACCCACGCTTGAATGCGTTGTGCGCTCAAATCTTCTTGATTGACTTCATCAATAATCAATCCGACAAATTTCCCATCGACAACTGCTTGACTATCATCAAATGTATAGCCATCTGTGCTTGTTTGCCCGATTACTTTTCCCTTTTTAGACACTTTTTGATAAATTGCTGCAATACCATTACAAAAAGTATCACTATAAATTTCTTGATCGCCTAATCCCACAAGCGCAATTGTTTTGTTTGCAAACGCATCATCATTAAGCCCTGAAATAAAGCTATCCCAATCATCTTGCAAATCTCCTGAACCATAAGTAGGTGTCGCAAGGATCAGATTCTCAAATGAATCTAAATCTTCTTTTTTACAAGAAGACACATCAAACACTTCACAATCCCCTACTGCGCTTGCAATCCTTTGAGCAATATCTTGAGTCGCTCCACCATCACTGCCATAAAATAAACCAACTTTTTTCATATCAACTCCTTTTTAACTTTAAAAATAATGAGAGTTTTTATTTTATCGTATAAAAGACAATGACATAAGAATCACACTATATTTAAATTAAGAATTATTTTTATTTTATTTTAATATTTCATTGATTATTATTCGCTCCGAAATTGAATTTTGGAGGGTAATAATAATGAGGATTAAGTTTTACTTAAGAAGCTATATATATATATCTGCAATTTTGCTTTCTACAAATGTCTTACTCGCTGATACAGATTCACCGCAATCTTCTTTAACAAACCCAAACAACACGCGCTCTAGTGCGGACTCTGATACGAAAACTACAGATTCTATAAAATCAGTCAAACTCCCCTCATCAGTCGTTACGACCACTTCCCAATTAGAAGAGTATCAAAGCGGGGAAATGATCAATGAGTCAATGATAGAATCCAACCCCTCCGGCAATGGCGACATCACAAGTATCCTTAGAATCTTGCCCAATGTGCAGTTTGATAATGCCCAAAGTAAAAGTAGCACACCCGGTGAAATCGACCCTGCCAATATCAGCATCAGCGGCGGACTTTACTATCAAAACAACTTCCAACTTGATGGATTCAATATGAATAATGATTTAGATCCAGCGGGATCGCAAGGAAGTAATCCTGTGGCTGCCACTGCACTACCCGGGAGAAGCCAAGGGTTAAATATTGACACCTCACTTTTAGAATCTATTGTCGTGCAAGATTCTAATGTTTCGGCTGCCTATGGGGGCTTCACCGGTGGGGTAGTCGAAGCAAATACGAGACGCCCTACCAAAAATTTTGGTGCAAATGTAAGTTATCAAATCACACAAGGCAACGCTGACCCTCATAAATTTTCACTCACAAATTATCATATCTACGAAGCAAATGACCAAAGTTACAATAACTTTCTCAATTCCTCTTCCTATGGGAATCAACCCGAATTTATCAAGCATCTTATCCGTTCAAGTATAGAATCTAAACTCAATGATAAAAGCGGTGTAATTGCAAGCTTCACCACCACGCAGAGCTTTATCCCCCTCAATGCTTACGCTAATACATATATGAGCACTACTCGTGATGACACACGAAAAACACAAAAAAGACAAAGCTATAATTTCTTTATTAAAGGCTATTATGACCCCATAGAATCCTTAAGAATTGAAGCAAGTTATACTTACGCCCCACAATATAATGAGTATTTTATCGTGAATACCAAAGATTCTGATTTTTATCTCCAAAGCGGCGGACATCAAGCAGGGATAAAGGCACTATGGGAGAATCTTCTAGGTTTGCTAACCGCACAAAGCAACTTTAACTATATGGAAAACTCACGCAGTGGTTCAGCTCAACACGCAAAAGGTTGGCGAGTATCAGATGAAAAAAATTGGAGTAGCGATAAAAACGGCACGGTTTCAGAGGGTGGCTATGGAAATGTCGATAGCACGCAACTTAATCTTCACCTTAAACTTAACCAGAGCTTCAAGCCTATTGAACTTTTCTCATTATGGGAGCATAAAATCAATACAGGACTAGAAATTGGCTATGTAAATGCAAGCTATGAAAGATTAGGTGATACAATTTTTGGTGGGACTGCTTGGCTTTCGCCACTTACAAATGGTATGACTTGTATTGATGAATTTTGCTCCACTTCCCCAGTGCATTATCAAATTAATACTTGGAAAGACAACAAAGGACAATTTGCCAATAAAGCCACCCTTTACAAAGCAGGCAAAATCAATATAGATAACTTTGATTTAAGTCTCTATGCCGAAGATGATATGAATTTCCATTTAGGCGCATTTGGTGAAATCAATACACGCTTTGGACTAAGACTAGATTACGACACCTATATGAATAAAGCTCCTATCGCACCGCGATTATCACTTAATTATATTGCGCCTTGGAGCTATGGAGAATATGGCAAAAACTTTAAAAGCACTTTGATTTTTGGAGCAAATCGCTACTATGGGCGCAATCTCTTCACCTATGCTCTTATGGACGGACGCTCTTCACTTCAATACACCGTGAGTAGAACCGACCCATCGACCTCATGGGACAATGCCACAAAGACACAAAATAAAAATGATACAAACTTTGCGCAACTTAAAGTGCCTTATGCTGATGAACTTGCAGTAGGGATTTCACAGCAATTATATATATTTCAAGCAGTCGCAAAATACATTCATCGATTCGGACGAGATGAAATTCGCAGAGCATGTAAAGACCCAAAAACAGGACAAATCAGCGCATATAACTGCACAAGCAATGTCACTGGACTAACGGATACTTTACGCTTTGTCTATACCAATGATGGGCAAAGTGATACTGATGTGATTACTCTAAGTGTGCAAAATATCCAGCCTATCCAAACTTTTAGCATTAAACACCATTATATGCTTGCCTTTGATTGGACAAATGTCAAACGAAATTATGCTGATTACAGCACAAATCTTACAGACGATGAGCTTAGCAACCAACTCATCAGTTATGATGGGAAACTCATACGCTATGCCGATAGACCCGCAGAAAATTTTATCCGTCCTTATACCTTGCGACTTAGCACCACGCATAATTTTAATATCGCACGCACCAAATGGCTATGGAACAACTTCTTCCGCTATCGCGCAGGGTATAAGACAATGGCAAGCGTTAGGGAAGCCGATAAAGATAGCTTTGTAATCGATGGTGTGCTGACCAAAGTTGATACATTTAAGGCTTTTGACATCAGAGGGGCTTTTACTTGGGATATGCGTATCGGCTTTGAAGTCGATGTGTGGAAAGGAAATACTCTATATATGAATCTCGATATTTATAATGTGCTTGATAGCAAAAATATCGCGATTGCAAGTGCAAGCTATTCCGCAACCGCAGGAACTACTGCTATCCCCGTTTATGAAGTCGGGAGGCAGTTTTGGCTACAAGTAGGCTATAAGTTTTAAAAGAAACAAAATCACATAAATTTTATAAATCGATAATTACTTTTATTTCATTTTAATATTCTATTCATTATTATTCGCACCAAATTTAGGTTTTGGGGGTAATAATGAGATTAGATTTTAGCTTAAAAGCTATATATATATATATATCGACAATTTTATTGTGTATAAATCCGCTGTGGGGGGACGAAGATTTACTCGATTCTCAATCTCGTAAAAATACAGATTCTCAATCCCAATCAACTGCGACAGATTCTATAAAATCAGTCAAACTCCCTTCATCAGTCGTTACGACCACTTCCCAACTGCAAGAATACCAAAGTGGCGAGACAATCAGTGAATCAATGATAGAATCTAACCCCTCCGGTAATGGCGACATCACAAGCCTTTTAAGAATCTTACCCAATGTGCAGTTTGATAATGCTCAAAGCAAAAGCACGACACCGGGTGAAATCGACCCTGCAAACATTTCTATCAGCGGCGGATTATTTTATCAAAATAATTTTATGGTTGATGGATTCAATATGAATAACGATTTAGATCCAGCGGGAGGAACAACCAATGGTCCTGCCGCTTTAAAAAGTGGGCGTTCTCAAGGTTTTAATCTCGATACCTCACTTTTAGAATCTATTGTCGTGCAAGATTCTAATGTCTCTGCTGCCTATGGGCGATTTACCGGTGGGGTAGTCGAAGCAAATATCCGCAAACCACGCTCTGATGGTTGGCATGGGGGTATTAGCTATCAATACACGGGAGATAATTTCACGCATTATTTTATCCATGAGAGTGCAGAATCTGCCTTTGCAACCTCAAGTGATGAAAATTATCAGCCACATTTTACCAAACATCTCATCAAAGCCAATGCGGAGGGCTATATCACACAGAATCTCGGCATCATTGCTGCCTTTTCCACCACGCGTAGCTTTATACCACTTAACGCTTACTCTAGCTTGATTAAAAGCGGCACAGAATTTGGCACTATACGCGAACAAAAGCGTATCAGTGACAACTACTACATCAAGGCACATTACAATCCCACAGAAAGCTTTACCCTAGAGGCAAATCTCGGCTATATCCCGCAATTTAATACCTATTACAACAATACTATGAAAGATAGTTTCTATACCATGCAAAGTGGAGGTTGGCAGGCTGGGCTTAAAGGGCTATGGGATACCAAAGTCGGGCTTTGGACAAACACGCTAGGCTATTCACGATTAGAAAATTCAAGACGCAGCGATAAAAGCTATGTATTTAGCTGGTATGCGAGTGATGAAAAAAATTGGGCAATCAATTCCGCCAACAGAGCTGCAGAGGGTGGTTATGGTGATAATGATCAGATTCAAGATACTTTAAACTACAAATCCGATATGAGCTTCGAACCTCTTGATATATGGCTGACACGACACACTTTTCGTGTAGGTGCAGAACTCAATTATCAGAAATTGACCAATAACCGCTTGACCGAATACTTTGGCTTCAATAATCCTGTCAATACTAATAATGTAAATTGCCCTAATGGAGCGGATAATTTAGGGCTTTATGGTTGCAGTAATGTAAAACCCAACACAACTACCCAAAGTAGTTGGAGTGGGCAATACTTTAATGCAGTAGCTATTTATCTCCCTGTCAGTAAAGTCTCATTTAACAACCTCTCGTATGGATTCTATGCCGAAGATGATATAAACTTTCATCTAGGAGGATTAGGAGAAATCAATACGCGCTTTGGCTTACGATTTGACGGCGATAATTATATGGATAAACACACCCTTGCTCCGAGATTCTCACTTAATTATGTAACGCCCGTAGAGAGAGCCTATCAAAGCACTTTGATCTTTGGGGCAAATCGCTACTATGGGCGCAATCTCTTTTCTTATCGATTGTATGATTATTTATCCACCACACAAGCGACTTTTACTCGCTCTTCTCCCACTGATAATTGGGTCAAAGGTTCTCCTGCTAACAATCCTACTTCTTCTACTTTGTTTAGTCGTCTCAATGTCCCCTATGATGATGAACTAATGGTGGGACTTTCGCAAAATTTAGGGATTTTTAGCGCGGTGCTAAAATACATTCATCGTGAGGGCAAAGATGAGATTATGCCTGTAGGAGGCAGAACAGCTGCAGGAAGCACAACCCCTCCTAGTGGATACAGCACTGCTTATAAAGTCTATACCAATGACGGAAGCTCACGAAGCAATATCGTTACACTGATGATCAGTAATGCCGCGCCTATCGATACTTTTGGCGTGAAGCATTACTATCTCCTTGCCTTTGATTGGACAGACACCAAGCGGACTTACAATGCTTTCAGTGCTGATGATGCGTATTATAACAACACAGATATTATGTATAATGGGCAAGTGATCAAATACCGCGATCGCCCGGTGGATAATTATGCACGCCCCTATACTTTGCGTCTCAACACCACACATACTCTTAATATGGGGCGCACTCGTTGGCTCTGGAATAACTTTTTTAGATACAGAGCAGGATATGAAAGAATGGTAACACTTGCTCGCACAGACCCAAATTATGATACTAGCTTTAACGGCACTCAATACGGCAAAATGGACTTTAAAGGGGCTTTCACTTGGGATATGCGTATAGGACTTGAAGTCAATGTATGGAAAGGGAATACTCTGTTTATGAATCTTGATATTTATAATGTCTTAAATGCTCAAAATCTAACGACTGCAAGCGGCACAAATGGTAGCACTCTTCCTTCACTTGTTGCTGCTGCAGCCAATTCTATCCCCGTCTATGAAGTCGGGAGGCAGTTTTGGCTACAAGTAGGCTATAAATTTTAAGAATAGTAATGATAAAATTCATTAAAGCTATAAGGTGTAAGGAGAAGATTCTATGCTGATAGAAACATTACTTTTTATCTGTCTGAAAAATATGCCAAACCCTATGCCACAATCACCTCAATCTCTGCGCACAATGTATCTACAAGATCCTAGCACTTGGACAAAACCTTGGGTAGATAAAGGCATCATATGGGAAGAAATCGGTGCATTACCGGATACAGCACCTTATCCAGATTCTAATCCCTATTCAGAATCTAAATTCAAACTTGGTGAAAAGCTTTTCAATGATCCGCTATTATCTAAAAGTGGGCAAATCGCTTGCGCCTCATGCCACGATAAAGAACTAGGCTTTGGCGATGGGCGAAAGGTCAGCTATGGGCATGATAGACAGCTTGGGGAACGCAATGCGCCGAGTGTCGCAATGAGCGCATTTGGAGTAGAAAAATTTTGGGACGGGCGTGCGCAAACACTAGAAGAACAAGCACTGATGCCTATTGTCGATCCAAAAGAAATGGCTTATGATCCCAAGAAAGCCGCACAAAGAATCGCTCAAATCCCTGCATACAAACAAGCCTTTAAAGAAGCCTTTGGCACTGAAACGATCACACCTACCCTTATGGCTCAAGCGATTGCGACTTATGAACGCGGACTGATGCCACGAAACAAGCAATTTGATAGATTCTTAAAAGGCAGCACAAAAGCAATGAATGACCAAGAAATACAAGGCTTACACCTCTTCCGCACTAAGGGGCGATGTATGAATTGCCATAATGGCGTGGCTTTTAGTGATCAAAGCTATCACAATTTGGGTTTGAGCTTTTATGGGAGAAAGTTTGAAGATTTAGGGCGATACAATATTAGCAAAGACCCGCAAGATGTGGGGCGTTTTAAAACACCAAGTCTGCGAGGAGTAGGACAAAGCAAACCCTATATGCACAATGGTTTATTCCCGCATTTACGCGGTGTGATCAACTCCTACAATGCAGGAATGTTCCGCCCTAAACCCACAAATGAGCAAGAAACCGATCCGCTTTTTCCTACGACTGATCCGCTCTTGCGTCCGCTGAATCTCACTGAAGAGGAAATACGAGCCCTTGAAGCGTTTTTAAACACGCTTTAAAGCGGTGTCGCCAACCCATAGAAAATTATTATGAATTAATTTAATTTTTAAATTATTATTTGTAGAATAAAAACATTATTAAATATCATTATCATAATATTTAATAATAAAATATTTTTACTTAATTGGAGGTTTTTATGAAAAAAATACTTATTTTTACACTCCTACTTTGTGGAGTATCTAGCTTTGCGATAGATTGGCGGGTAGGTGTAGGTGGGTCATATAGTCTCTATGCAGCTAAGGGTGAAAAAGATGTTAAGGACATCGGAGGCTATTTGACTTTGGCTGCAAGGGAATCCACAGAAAAGCTATTGTTTTCTACTGGCTTTGATATACATTATGGTAAATCCAAACAAGACAGCGCAAAAACGAATTTTGCACTTGGGAATTATCACTTAAAAGCAGGTTTTACACCATTTTCTGGGTCTGTTAAGCCTTTTATTAATCTTGTTTATTCTTGGGATTGGCTTTTAAGAGATGGGGCAATAAATGGCAGTAATCTTGAGACAGGACTTCATATGATAGGAGCAGAAGTGCAAGCTATCATCAAGGGCAATAAATCTTCTATTGAATACGGCGCAGGCTATCACTATGTGTTTCATGGTTATCACTATTTGGATAAAGTCCGCTCAAGCATTGATGATTATAGCTATGCTATTAATGCGTTTGTCGGCTATACCTATGAGCTTTCTGAAAAACTAGCATATTTTGTCAATGCAAAAGCAAAGGGTTATTTTCTCGCACAATCAGATTCCAATACTCCTACTTTCAGTCGCCCAAAGACGGAGCATATTATAGCTATGCTTGAAGTCGGGCTTCAATTCTAATGAATACAGATTCTAAAATCCCCAAAAGATTTTAGAATCTTACTCAAATCCAATGACGATTAGCTAGAAAACCGGCAATACTTCGCCTTGATATTTTTCAAGGATAAAATCCTTGACTTTTTGGCTTTGCAAAGCTTCTTTGAGCTTTAAAATCGCAGGATCATCAACCCTTTGTGATTTTACCACTAAAATATTTGCATAAGGAGATTCTGAACCTTCTAAAAAAAGCGCGTCCGCACCCTTAAGCCCTGCTTGCAACGCGTAGTTTCCATTGATCACTGCTGCATCAACGCTATCAAGTGTGCGTGGGATCATCGCCGCTTCAATGGGTTTAATCTTGAAATCTCTTGGATTCTCAATAATATCAATCTCACTTGCATTAAGATTCTCAACATCTTTAAGTGTGATTAAACCTTTATGATGAAGTAAAATTAACGCCCGCCCGCCATTACTTGGATCGTTGGGAATCGCTATCGTGCTACCATTAGGGATTTCATCGACACTAGAGAACTTTTTAGAATAAAATCCTATCGGCTCAATATGGATATTTGCCACCGGCTCTAAGTCAAATCCTCTTTCTGTTTTAAGAGAATCTAAAAAAGGTTTGTGCTGATGAAAATTCGCATCAATTGAGCCATCATTCAAGCTGACATTAGGCGTTACATAATCCGTAAAATTCACGATTTGCAGCTCAATGCCTTGCGCACTCAAATCTGACTTAATCACCTCTAAGATTTCTGCGTGTGGCACAGGTGTCGCGCCGACTTTAAGAATCGTCTTTTCTGAAGACTCGCTCACTGCATTCGCTTGTAAATCTTTAGTTTCTTTATCGCCACACCCCGCAAAGATAATCCCTGCGCTTAATCCTGCAAGCAAGAGATTCTGTATTTTTTTCATTATTTTTCCTTTTACTTATTAAAGCGCGACTATTGTGCGCTCACGGGAATAATCTCGCCTTGATACTTTTCCAAAATAAAATCTCTTGTTTCTGGGCTTAAGAGCGCATCACGCAATGCTAAGATCAATTCATTGTCTTTATTGTCTTCTCTTGCAACCAACACATTGATATAAGCAGATTTATCATTTTCATGGAAGAATGCTTCTTTAATACTCATTTTGGCTTGCAAAGCATAGTTTGCATTGATCACTGCTGCATCAACGCTATCAAGGATAAGAGGTAAAGACGCTGCTTCCATAGGTTTAAAAATAAATTTCTTAGGATTCTCTACAATGTCTAACTCACTTGAGCCTAAATCACTAGGATTAGCAAGCTTAATCAAGCCATTATCATGCAATAAAATAAATGCTCTTGCCATATTTGAAGCATCACCCGGAATCGCAATCGTGCTGCCATCAGGAAGTGAAGCAAGATCGTCATATTTTTTAGAATAAAGACCAAGCGGAACGATATAAATAGGTGCGATACTTACAAGATGATAACCCTTTTGTGCATTGGTATTATCCATAAAAGGCTTGTGCTGATACATATTCGCATCAGAACTGCCTTCAGCTAAAGACACATTAGGCACAACATAATCAGTAAAAGTTTGAATCTGCATATCGATGCCTTGTGAAGCAAGGATTGGCTTTACAAACTCAAGAATCTCTGATGCAGGCACAGGTGTCGCACCGACTTTAAGCACTTTGGGAGCATCTGCTGCCTGCTCACTCACTTCTTTACTATCATTTTTATTTTGTTCGTTACTCGAACACGCCCAAAAGCTTGATATTACAAGCACTCCTAATAATACACGCCAAATTTTTGTCATTTTGTCTCCTTTTGTTAAAATAAACTAACGATATTTGCGTAATCTTTTCACAATCAAATCGCCACTTGATTGGATAAACTGCACCAATACAATGATGCAAATCACCGCATAAAGTAAAATATCTGGCTTAAAAGATTGGAATCCAATACGATAAGCCAAATCTCCAAGCCCACCTGCACCCAAAGCACCTGCCATAGCAGAATAACCGACCAAACTAACGGTTGTAATCGTGATTGCATTCACAAGAGAAGGCATAGATTCTCCAATCATCATTTTTACCACACAAAGTTTATTTGCGCCCATACTGATGGTTGCTTCAATCAAACCTTTATCCACCTCATCAAGTGCATTTTCAAAAAGCCTTGCGATAAAAGGTGTCGCCGCAATCAAAAGTGGTATCACTGCTGCGGTGCTTCCGATGCTCGTCCCTATCAAATAACGTGAAAGGGGCAAAAGTAAAATAATCAAAATAATAAAAGGAAAAGAGCGCACAACATTCACAATCGCGCTCACAACGCGATAAGTCAAGGGCATAGGCATAATGGAAGTAGGCTTTGCGATACTCAAAAACACGCCTAAAGGCAAACCTAAAATACTTGCAAAAATACATGAAAAAACCACCATATAAATGGTTTCACAGACTGATTTTGCCAAAGTAAAAGCAATCGGATTGGTAAAAATACTCCGCAATACATCAAGATAATATTTCTCTAAAAAATCCAAGACTTCAAGCATTTTCTGCCTCCTTTTCTGGATTCTTATGCACCTTATCACAAATCTTTTCTTGAAGATGTTCAATGGTTACGCCATTTTCTACAAGCCATGAAAGCGCATTGTCAATCTTTGATTCTGTAGCAGAAAATTTAATCACTAAATGCCCGACTTCACCGCCTCTTAGCTCATCAATGCTCCCACTCAAAATATTAACATCAACATCAAACTTCCGAATCATTTGACTAATCAATGGGGATTGTGCGTTTGGACCTGTGAAAATCACCTTATACACATTGTGCAAATCTCCTAAATGTGTGATGAAACTTTGCTCATCTTGAGGCAAAAATGAAATTAATTCTTTTGTAATAGGGTGTTTGGGCGAAGCAAAAACTTCTTTCACACTCCCCCGCTCTACGATTTCACCATCACTTACTACGCACATTTTATTGCAAATCTCTTTAACAACCTCAATTTGATGAGTGATCAAGACTACACTTAAATCTAATCGTTGTTGAATATCTCGCAAAAGTGCGAGAATGGATTTTGTCGTTTTAGTATCAAGAGCAGAAGTTGCCTCATCACAAAGCAGAATCTTTGGGTGATTGGCTAAAGCCCGAGCAATCGCTACTCTTTGCTTTTGCCCACCACTTAGTTGGCTAGGATAATGATGTGCTTTCTCACTTAATCCTACTAGTTCTAAAAGCTCATTGACGCGGGGTTTGATGAGTTTCTTATCCCATTTTGCTATATGCAAAGCAAATGCGACATTATCAAAGACATTTTTTGCACTCAAAAGATTAAAATGCTGAAAAATCATTCCCATTTTTTGACGCTGTTTCTGTAAGGCATTTTCTTTAAGTGCCAACAAATCCACACCATCAATGACCAAAGAACCTTCTGTCGGTTCTTCTAGGCGATTGATAATGCGTATCAGTGTGCTTTTACCCGCGCCTGAATATCCTATGATACCCATAATATCGCCCTTTTGCACCTCTAAATCAATATTTTTTAAAGCAACAAACCCATTTGCATAAGTTTTACTGATTGATGTGAGCTTGATCACTCATACTCCTTAAGAAAATTCAACAATGAATATTAATGGAGTGGCATTATATCACAAATTTTAAAAAATACAATATGTAAATTAGAATTTTTGTTATTAATCTGATAGAGAAGAAGTTTTTTTCATAAAGTCGCGTAAAGCTTTGTATTCATCTTTTGTAAAAAATCGACTCTTCCCACAAGGCAAAGCATTAAGATGCACAAATCCATAGCTTACGCGCTTAAGATCCAAAACCTCGCAATGAAAATGAGCAAAGAATCTCCGCAATTCACGATTTTTCCCCTCTGTGATGCTGACTTTTAATTTAGTATATTTTTTATCGCTTTTTATCACTTCATAAGATTCAAAGGGCGCAAATTCCATAGCGATGATTTTACTTTTTTCATGCCCACCTGCGCGTGCATCATCGCATTTTAGCCCATTCTGCATCGCCTCTATAACCTCTGAAGTAAGCGCACCGCTAAGTTTCAGAATATAGGTGCGTGGCAGAGCAGATTCCATAAGTGTTTTAGCAATCACTTTATTATCAGTGAGAATCAAAACCCCCTCACTTGCAAAATCTAGTCGCCCCACGCTTACAAAATGCCTAAATTTAGATTCTAAAGTATCATAAATTACTCTTCTCCCGCGTTCATCGCGTTTGCTGACAATCTCACCTTTGGGTTTATGATACACGATGCAAGTATAATTCTCTTGCGGTGTGATTTTCTTGCCATCAATATAAACATTTTGATTCTCAAGTAAAACTGATTGAAGTGTGGCTTTACTTCGTTGGATATTGACGCGCCCCTCTATGATAAGCTTGTCGGCTTCGCGTCTTGAATATTTAGTGTGATGAGCAATATATTGGTTTAAGCGCATACCTTTATTTACCCGATGCCCTGATTCCACCACTAACAGTGCCTCTTGTGCGCATTAAAGAAAAATTATGGCAGCCTGATTCTATCCCATAATCACAAGCCAAACCAAAAAGCTCTGTTGCCTTTCTCTTATCTTGTCGGACGCCAAGACCTCCATCATAAAGCACACCTAGATTATTACAGCTTTGAATATGCCCACTATCACACGCCAAAGTAAAATATTTTGCAGCATTGTAATAGCTTTGCTCTGCTCCATTTGAGCCAGTGGCATACATCCAGCCGAGATTTCCACAGCCCACAATATCACCCTGCTGACATGCGACATAATTCATCTCGACATAGCTCATCTTATCTCTTGTCATACCATAGACATTGTAAGTATTACTCATCAATCCAAGATTATAACAACCCAAATCGCTTCCCAATTGACACGCGCTATTATAATACGCCAATGCTTTTTGATAGTCTTTTTTAACTCCTACGCCATTAGCATACATCCAGCCTGCATTGGTGCAACCTAGAGAATCTCCGCCTTGACAAGCTACCACATACAATTGAGAGGCTTGTGCTTTGTCTTCTTTTACTCCATCGCCATTATCATAAGCCATAGCTAGATTCGCACAAGCGACTGCATCTCCACCCGTGCAAGCTTTGTAATAAAAATCGACAGCCTTTTGTGGGTCAGGCACACCACTACTTGCCCCATACATATAAATCAATCCCGAGCCAAAACAACCCGCTGCATTGCCTTGGTCGCAAGAACGCACAAAAAGATCAAGTGCGCTTTGATAATCACCTGATTTTGCAAAATCCATAGCAAGTTTTAAAGAAGTATTGGATTCATTTACGACTTCAAGCATATCTTCAATGGGTGCGCCTCCGATTTGATTAGCCGGTGTGAGAGGCTGCGAGCCTAGCAAACTCGGCATATCATTATTTGCTAAAGGGGGTAAAGGAAGAGAATCGGGAGCATTTGCAGCTGATTGGAATCCATTCTCTGTAGGGCTTGTTTGAATTGTCGCTCCTTGAGTATCTTGAGGTTCGCTATATCCCAAACTTACTACTATCACCAAAGAAACCGACAACAGCCATATTTTTTTCATTATGCCTTCCTGAATTTAAGAATATTTTTGCAGACTAAAGCAAAAATAATACCAAATACAGCACAAATCAATGTAAATCTTGATTGAGCTCTATTTTGCGATCACTCCTGAAAGCTATCATTTTGCCACTTTGACTATCACATCGGAAATGAATGCCATTTTTACCCGAAAGCTCACGCCCCTTATAAAGATGACTTTCTTTGATGACAAAAGTATCATTGATTTGAGCAATTTTTTGCGCTTCTTCGGGTTTGATATAAAACACACCGCCTGCAAGCACAGCAATACCACCATCGACAATACACCCATCACCCAAACTAATACCTGTCGAGCTATTCACACCCAAAAGACAATTTTTGCCGATTGTGATAGGCTCTGAATTCCCTCCACTAAGCACACCTAAAATACTTGCTCCACCGCCAATATCTGTGCCTTCACCCACGACTACGCTAGAGCTAATGCGCCCTTCATTCATACAAGCCCCCTGCGCTCCGGCATTAAAATTCACATAACTTGCTCCGGGCATTTGCGTGTATCCACCTGTGCCTAAATACGCACCAAAACGCGTCTTTGCAGAATCTAACAAGCGAATATTGTCATATTGTGGAATCACCTGCATCAAATATCGTGGAAACTTATCCACAAAATCAATCGCTGGGAAATTACCTTCGATTTTTAAACGAATCTCATTTTCACGCAACCACTCCAACTCATAGGGTTTATTACCACTCCAAGCGACATTTTGCAATAAACCAAAAATTCCATCAAGTTGCAAAGAACGCAAAGGGGCTTTCCCCAAAGAAAGCGCGAGAAGTTTAAGATAAGCAGATTGCACACTTTCACATTTCTTATCACGATAAATCACGCAAAAATGATACCGCGCCCTGCCGCCTTTTGTCCTAAGCTTGCCTTTTTTAGCTTGTTTTTGCAATTCAAGAATAACTTGAATATTTTTGTGCGTTTGATCATCTTTGAGCGATTCACTCAAGAATGGGCTATAAATTTCAAGTGCTTTTTCGATAAATGCTTGATTGACGCCATAAATCGCTTCATTTTCGGATTCTAAAATGACACTATCACTTGCTTTCGCACTTTCGCAAAGCACCGCATAAGTGCCAAGATTCTCACCTTGCCAATTAAGCACAGGATAAGTCGCACTTAAAATTTCTTTTGACTTCTTGCCAATTTCTACGCGTGCGATACCAAAACCAAGAGGTTCTCGATATTGAGGGCTCTTTTGGTATTCATCTACAAATAATTTAAATCGTTCCATAATATTACTCCTTCGTCATTTTTTTATTCGCCATTGTATAGAATCTAGCTTAAAATTTGCCATTTTTAAAATTTTCAATGCGCCAAGACCCACTAAACTTAGTATCGCTAAAACAAGCCCAATCGAAAAACTTTGCATACTAAACAAAGCATTTTTGATTAAAAACCATATTCCACCTGTCAATGCAATATAGCCTAAGATTCTTAAGAAAGAAAAGCTAATTTGTGTGCCTAAGATAAATTTTGAAACACCTTGAGATTTTTTTGAATTGTCTTCATTTTCATTGTGAGAATCTGCTAGATTCTCACTATTAATCTCTGCAGCTTTAGAATCTTCTGGCATTACATTACTTAAAGACTGCTCACTTTGCACCTTACGATAGACCGATAAAAATGAGCTCAAAATGATAAATGCAACGCCCAAAAACGCTACTTCAAAGCTCGCAAAAGATGCAAAACCAAACAACGCGCTAATCGCACCACCCACTAATGCTATCCCGATTAACACACACATACCGATAACTAACAATCTCTAATCCTCATCATCGTCATCATCTTGAGGTTTATAGGTGTAGCGAGGATTATTTGCAAGCTCTTGTGCTTCTCTCTGTTGTCTTTTGTAGGCTTTGTAAAGATTGAGAATCGCCGCTGCAACCCCCCAAGCTACACCAAGCCAAAAAAGCCAACGGATTCCAGTGAGTTTTTGCAAACCAATGCCGATACCGATACCTAATAACACCGCTACAACGATTGAAATACCTACACTCAAGTCATTTGCGCCTGAAACGACTTTGGCAAATTTTGGCTGTGTATCTTGAGAATCTTGTGATTCTTTTTGTTCTTGAGAATTATTGCTCATAAAGTATCTCATCAAAACTTTGTTCGGCTTTTTCAAGCACTTCTTGAATCAATGCCTCATTCATCGGTGTGCAAATAAAGCCCGTCTCAAATTGCGAACATGCAAAATACACACCCTTTTCTAGCATTTTTTGATGAAATTTGGCAAACATTGCTGTATCACTTCTTTTGGCATCATCAAAGTTTTTGACTATTTTGTCATTAAAAAAGAATCCAAACATACTGCCTCGATGATCGACCTGTAAAGGAATCTTAAATTTTTGCGCAATCTCTTTAAGTCCAAGAGTAAGCTGCTTTGCAAGTGAATCTAGTCTTTGATAAATTTCGGGTTGCGCTTTGAGCTTTAACAAACACGCGAGTCCTGCAGAAACGGCGATAGGATTCCCACTCAATGTTCCTGCTTGATACACTGCACCCACAGGAGAAAGCATATCCATTATATCCGCCTTGCCCCCAAATGCAGCAAGAGGCATTCCTCCACCAATCACCTTACCAAAAGTTACTAAGTCTGCTTCCACTCCATAAACACCTAATGCACCCTTAAGCGAAGCACGAAAACCGCTCATCACCTCATCGATAATTAAAAGCGCATCATATTTATTGCACAAATCTCTTAGTTGTGTTAAGAATGCCTTGTCTGCAGGGACAAATCCCATATTTCCCGCCAATGCTTCGATGATCACACAACCCACATTTTGACTTTCTTCAAAACATTTTTTCACAGATTCTATATCATTGTATCGTGCTACAAGAGTGTGTTTAGAGAGGTCTTTTGGCACACCCGGCGAGCTTGGTGCTCCAAAAGTCGCGCAACCGCTCCCAGCAGACACGAGCAAACTATCCGAATGCCCATGATAACAACCCTCAAACTTAATAATATCATCTTTGCCACTAAAAGCCCTCGCGAGGCGAATCGCGCTCATTGTCGCTTCAGTGCCAGAGCTTACAAGTCGCACTTTTTCGATGCCTTCATACATTGAAATAATCTGTTTTGCAAGGGTTGTTTCTTTCTCTGTGGGTGCGCCAAAGCTTAACCCGTCTTTGACAGATTCTAAAAGAGCAAGCTCAATCTCACTATCACGATGCCCAAATATCAAAGGTCCCCAGCTTTGCACAAAATCAATATAAGCATTATCATCTTCATCATAGATATAAGCCCCCTCTCCACGCGCAATAAATCGTGGCACTCCTCCTACTGAACCAAAAGCTCTCACCGGCGAATTTACACCACCGGGAATCACTTGCTTGGCTTCATTAAAATCATTGATACTATGGATTAGATTCATTCACATACCTCTTTTGGCTTAAAAATCTTAATAATGCAATTATATACAGAAAATAATAATCTACTAAATATTTTTGTCTGTATTGACAGCCTAAGGCTGCTTTTAGGACATTGTCATTTATTAATGGGGGAAGGGGTTCTTTAAAAAATAAAGCTAACCCAGATTCTAAAGAATCTAGGTTTAGACTTAATATCTTGTCGATAGTTACTTTACAGGGACTTCAAGCGCAATGCCTACTTGCGACCAAGTGATACCTTCGTGGAGATCTAAAACCGCATCTTGCAATGACGCTCGTGCTTTTTCTAAACCAAACTCACCCATATCAATCACACCTTGAGCGACAAGCAAACCTTTAGTGATTGTATAAGACATAGGCACTTTATTTGTTTTGCCATTCATTTTGACACTTGCGAGAATTGTTCCTTTATCCTTGCCTTCAATCACATCTTTAAAAGTTACTTTGATAGGATCTTTTTTTGCAAAATGTTCAAAAAAGTTTGCTTTAACAGTTTCGTTTTTCCCTTCATCATTGAGATTTACTTTTAAAATATCCATTGTAGCTGTAGCATTATTGAGTTGAGATTCCAAACTTCTGATTTTATTAGGTGTGCCAAACTTAAACACTACATCATCAAAAGTCCCTGTTACCGCAACTTTTGCAGGGGTTTTATAAGCTGTCCATTTCACTACTGCTTTAGAAGTGTCAATTGTCGCAGCACTTGCAATTGCACCAAAAATCACCATTCCGGCAATTATTTTTCTCATCATTGTCTCCTTTTTAATTTTAAGTAGAATTTCATTATAAACAAAAAATATGACAAAATCTTAACGCTGTGATATTTTGATTCTGTAATCAATCTTAAGGGTATTTTGGTAACTTACGCAAAATCTCTTGTGTTTTAGAATCTAAAGCAGATTGCGGAAGATTCGGGGATTCTAAAAAATTGTAGATTATTTGAGATTGTCAAGTGATGGTGTCAAGGGGGAGACTTGAACTCCCGACCTCCGGCTTATGAGACCAGCGCTCTAACCAGCTGAGCTACCCTGACATTAGTTTGTTTTGTAATGAAAGATAAAAGCGGTAATTGTAAGAAAAAAGTGTTTAAAAGTCAAGTTTTAAGTTTGAATGGGAGTAAAATCAAGATTAAGCATCACATTTTTTGCGTAAGCATTCTTGTAGCGTTCAATAAAGTCTTCAATCATTGTATTCTCTATGCCAAATGCCCGATAAGCATAACGCATTTGCAAATCAACAGGAGTATCTTGTTGCGCTTTACCCTGATAAAAATCTGTAAAACGATAAAGACTTTGCGCCATTAATAACTTTTCAGAATCATTCATACCCTCTGTCGCCCACAAAAAAGCCCTATATTCCTCATCACTCATTAATTCCAGCACTTTAAGCCCATAAGTAATACGATTTTTGTGTTCTTGTTGCGATTGATCATGCTCTTCTTTTTCCTCTATCTGTGCAAAGTAAGCATCTATCTCTTTGCTCCCACTAGTCGCATTTGCTTGAATGTCTGTCTGCGTTGATTCGGGGGTGGATTCTGTGATTGTATCTTGGCTCTTTGACTTTTGCGCTCTTTCCAAACTCTCATTGTCTTGTAAAGCGGTGGATTTTTCATCTTTAGAATTGATGCGCGCGTAATGATTATTTCCGTGCATTAAAGCATAGTTAGATTGTAGCTGCATACCAACCTCACGATATTATTTTGATTATTTTTAGATTCAACAATGACAAATCTTCTAGCAAAAATCACTCCAAAATTTGCACTTCTCAAACAAAATGAATGGTAGTTTTTCTTAAAATTTTCCTGATTGAAACCCTCCAAAGAATTGGTGGAGAATCTTATCTCGCCCTTAAGCCTTTTTCGCTACTATTGCTTTTTATTTTTGCCTTGAAAGGATAATGTCATGATTTGCACATATAAAGTCATTAATGGGGGGGGGGCATCACAAACTTTAGCTAATCCTCTCTGTCTTCTCACACTTTTCTTTTTTTTCTTTCTCTTTTTTGTGTTTTGTTTGTCAATCCTTTTACTATTTTCTGATGTCATCTCGCTTGTTTCTTTATCTCAAAGGATTCCCAATGAGTAAAGGAAGTCAGATTCATAAAAGATTTGGTTTAAAGTTTGCCATAGCTTATAAAGCAAGAAAGATAAAGAAAAAGATTGCAAGCCAAGTTTTTTATCAATCTTTACAAATGCCTTATTTGATTTTGCATTCACAAAATCCTAAGAGTTTCAAAGAAAAATGGAGAATCTACCGCACTTTAAGAAAATACAAGATTCTAATCACTCATTCCAAAAGCTTAGCATTTATATTGAAACAAGATATTTTACAATGGCTAGAATCTAAAGAATGTAAAGAGCAATATTTAGACACAAATCACCCTTATCCGCCATTACTAAATCCTAAGAACATAGATTATTTAAATATTCCTGCAGAATTAGCTTGGGAGATGAATTTGCCTTTGCCACCATATTATGATTTAATATGGCTTAAACTTGATGGGAACGGACATAATGCCTATCGTAAGTTTATGGAACTCTGCAAAATCAACAATGTTAATCAAGAATGGACTACGCAAGATGATAAAAAGACGCACTATATCCCTTGTTATCATGCTCTTTTAACAAATCCTAATGCCTACAATCTTATCAGTGTGCATGAATATTTCACACCAAGCCACGCAAAGTTTTGTGCATTGATTGATAAAAAAGTCCCCGCAATTTGTAATGTCAGAGATCCGATAGAAACTTTTAAACATTTTCTTAATCATCTTGATAGCTGGGATTGCACACCACTTACTAAACGCTTTAATCTCACCTGCCATTATAAAGATCTTTTTCCTACGCTTTCTTATGCGGCTTGCCATACAGAGAATCCGTCATCATTATTTAGCTCTAAAGTGCCACTCATTAGCTCATTATATATTTATTCCCACGCAGGTTGGCAAAATCAAAGCATATCATTTTACAAACGACTAGAATATCTTAAGAATCTTACTCACATAGAATACATAGATATGAGTGAGATTTCCAAAGACAAGGCATTTGATACTTGGATAAGGCTTGCCAATCAGTTTGGCTTTACTCCGCCCAAACTTGAAGATAAATATATCTTTGAGGGTAGAATCAACAACAATACGGGAGAATTTATGCACTTTCCTGTGGTTTTATATGCCCACCCTAATGATATTGAGAAAACCACAGAAGATTTAACAAGCCTAAGTTTAAAGGGTGGAATTGAGATTGTTTTGACCTTGAAGCAGCGCATTACACAAGAACAAAGAGAATCTTATCAAGACATCACGGACTTCACCTTTGAGACGCCATTATCATACCGCGAGATTAGGATTCTGATAAAAAATGAAGAATTATCTACCTTAAAGGCAAATGCTAAACTATTGACACGCATTAAGGAATTTTTGGCTGGATATATTGCTGCTTATCACAATGAACTAGCGCGTATCAAGGCAGCACTCATAACACCTCAAGACATTTTAGAATACCTCAAAAAAGATGAGCATAAAAATTTGCGCAAAGAGATAAAAGAAAATCTTGCAAAATCACTCGAAGATGTGCAAAATAAACGCCCTGATATTGTAGAATCGTGGAAGTATTATCAAGAGTTTGTTAAGATTTGTCAAAAAAATCTTCAATAACCTTTAAAGCTTTTTTGACTAAGATTGCTTCCAAAACTTTTAATAAGGATAGGACAATTATTCACATATTTAAGAATCATTGTCGCATTTTCATAATTTAAGGAGGCTTTGTGATGAATCCCAATCTACAAACTATCGAAGCACTTGACGATACTTATGTGCTTCACACTTATGCACGCTCTAAGGTAGCATTCATACGCGGTCAAAATGCTACCCTTTATGACACACAAGGGCAAGATTATATTGATTTTGGTGCGGGCATCGCCGTATGTAGTGTAGGACATGCCAATCCTCGTCTAGCAAAGGTGATTGCCGACCAAGCACAGAATCTTTTGCACACCTCCAATCTCTACTATATTGAACCTCAAGCGCGGCTCGCCCAAAAGCTCATCGAACTCTATCGACAAGATTCAGATTTTACCGATCCTATGCGGGCATTTTTCTGCAATTCTGGAGCAGAAGCAAATGAATGTGCGATAAAAATTGCTCGCTTATTTGGCGAAAAAGAAGGGCGATACAAAATCATTACTTTAGAATCAAGCTTTCATGGTCGGACTATCGCCTCATTGAAAGCCACCGGGCAAGACAAAATGCACCAACATTTTGGTCCTTATCCCGATGGATTCGTGCGTGCAAAAGATATTGATGATATAATCCATTGTGTCGATTCTCAAACTTGTGGCGTTTTGATTGAGTTGATTCAAGGAGAAGGTGGCATATCTCCTATGGACAAGAAAAAAATACAAAAACTCGCTTCCGAACTCAAAGCTCGCAATATTCTACTGATGGTTGATGAAGTGCAAAGCGGCATTTATCGCAGTGGTGAGATTTTCGCATCAAAACTTTATGGTATTAATCCCGACATTATCAGCACTGCCAAAGGTTTAGCCGGTGGTGTGCCTATTGGAGCAGTCATTACAACACTCACGGATATTTTTCAAGCGGGTGATCACGGGAGCACCTTTGGGGGGAATTTCCTCTCCGCAGCTGCAGGTATAGAGACGCTAGAGATTCTCCGAGAAATCCACGAAAGCGGCGCACTCACTCACACTATAGAATCTTTTCATCAAGAGCTTGATAATCTCCTGCAAACATTCCCTCATTTGTTCAATCATAAAGTTGGCATAGGCTTAATGTGTGGGCTAAGCGCGAAAAATGAAACACTCCAAAAAGATATTATTACCGCTGCGCTCAAACATCGTGTGCTTGTGCTTAAATCCGGCAAAGGTGTCGTGCGCCTTCTTCCTGCTCTTACAATTAGTCAAGAAGAAATCAAAGAGGGCTTTTCGCGTCTTCATAACGCTCTCAACACTATCCAAGCATAAAATCGCAATCTTGCGATTTGCTTTCCCAAAGGAGATTTATGGGTATCATAAGCTTTGGCGAATTTATGCAAGAAAGTCTCTATGGGCATACAAACAAAGAACGAGAATCTCATATTCTTTCATCATCTCAAGAGAGACAAAAAGGCTACTATGCAAATCCTCATCGTGTCGGAAAACAGGGGGATTTTTATACTTCGGTAAGTGTCAGCCGATTTTTTGGCGGTGCGATTGCGCAATACATTTTAAGCTTACTAGAAGATTCTCATCTCACCTTACCACTTACAATCGTTGAAATTGGTGCAGATAAGGGCTACTTGCTCTCTGATATTGTGCAATTTTTAGACGCTCTAAGTCTTAATGTTTTGCCTCAATGTCAATTCTGCACTATCGAACCCTTTTTAACACTCCAAGAAGCCCAACACTCCCATTTCAACGCACTCAAACTCTCCCAAAAGACTACCTTTAAGATTCACAATCATCTTGATATGCTTCTTGATGACCCTTCTATAAAGCAAAGCAGTCTTATTTTCGTGAGCAATGAACTTTTCGATAGTTTCAAGTGTGAAGTCATCACGCCCACACAAATGCTCTGCATTCAACGCGAAAAGAATCAATGGCATGGTATTTGGAATCCTATCCCTCAAGATATTGCTCAAAAAGCGCAAGACTATAATATTTCTAGCGGTGTGCTGCCTTTTTGGGAAGATTTTATTGCACACATCGCCACTATAAGCCAATCTTACAAAATAGCTTATTTTTTAAGCTTTGATTATGGATATTATGATAATGCCTTTGGCGATGCGCGTGATGTGAGATTTTATGCCTCTCATCAAGTCGAGAATCTTGATAATTTTCTCAAACAAAATGGAGACTTTCAGACTCTCTATCAAAAAGCAGACATAACTTATGATGTCAATTTGTCTCTACTTGATAGATTCTTTAAATATCATCACTTCACGCGTGTTTTTCAAGATACACAAGCACAGATTCTCATTCACAAAATGCGTTTATTTGACCTCTTAGAATCTTTTAAAGAATCCATGACAAGCGAACAATACATCAGGGAAATCAATAAAGTTAAAACTTTAATATTGACTATGGGGGAAAGATTCAAGGGTTTTTGTTACAAAATTGATACTTAGCCGAAAAATATCCTATAACATCTTTTAGATTCTGTATATTTTATAAAACTAACTAATTTTTTCAGGTATAATGAATTGCATTTTGTTTTTTAAAACAAAGTGTTTTTTGCGATAGAAAATTTTAAAATTTAAAGGACAAAATTATGTTTAGATCGGTAACAACTAAGATTGTAGCCACAGTTGTTGTTATTGTGGTAATACTGCTGACCATAGTAAGTATTTTCAACTACAAAAGCACATCAAAAAATACAATTGAAGTTTTTTCAAGCTTACAACAACTTAGTCTCGCTTCGTCTTACACGACCATTAACATAACAATGAATATTGAAGCACAGCAACATCTAAAAATGATTGCCGATATCCTATCACATTATGATGAAGAAGATATTTTGCCTCAAAGAAAGGCTTTACTTGACGCTGCAGAGCTAATCAAATATCCTGCTGTTTATGTCGTCTATGAAAGCAATGGAAAAATGCTCACAGAATATCCAGATGAAAATCACTCAAAACTATCAAATACATGGGACATCAACAAGCCTGATAAGCGGACAAGCGCATGGTATGTAGAAACCAAAAAAGCAAATGCTCCTATTGTTACTCCTGTTTATACCTCCACAACCGGTAAGCATGAGGGGAAAAAGCTCGCTACTGCAACTATGCCTTTAATCAAAAATGGCAAATTTGCCGGGGTGATTGGTGTAGATATTTTTGTGGAAGGATTCCAAGAACGATTTAAAAACTTTAAACGCCCAGAATTGCCAAGTTTAAATATTTTTATTGCAGACAGCACAGGTAAAATTTTCTCACATGAAGATACGACATTGACAAACGATCCCACAAGAGACCCTTTGCCTGTAGAAATTGCCTTGACCAAAACTTTAGAGCAAGGCAATAAAGAGGGGCATTTAGTATATGAACACAGAGGGGCTACACGAACCGCTTATTTTAAACAATTTCCATTTGGTTGGACAATTGTCTCCGCAGCAAATATCAATAATTACACAGAGGCTGTGAATGAAGTATTCTTTGAGGTTCTTGTCATTGCTGTTATCTTGATTCTCGCAGGCAGTGCGATTTTATTCTTTATCATTAAAACGATGCTAAAACCCTTAGAAAAAATTAAATGTGGGCTTTTAGACTTTTTTAAATATTTGAATTACGAGATTCAAACCATTCCTCAACTCCCAAATGTCAAAACTAAAGACGAATTCGGTGAAATCTCACATGCCATCAACGACAACATTGAAAAAACACAAAAAGGACTAGAGCAAGATCAAGCACTTGTCAAAGATTCTCTTTCTGCTATTGAAGAAGCTAAAAAAGGTTATGCAACTAAGCATATCACTTTAGTAGGATTCAATCCTCAACTCAATACGCTTAAAGATTCTATAAACGAACTCTTAGAATTACTTCGTTCTTCTGTGGGAAAAGATTTACCACAACTCATGGAAGTCTTTGACTCCTACACCAAATTAGACTTTACCACAGAAGTAAAAAATGCTAACGGAAGAGTAGAAGTCGTAACCAACACATTAGGAGAAGAAATCAGAAAAATGCTTCGCACAAGCTCTGATTTTGCTCACACACTTTCTGAAGAAGCAAAGTCTCTTGCAGAAGCAGTTACTAATCTTACTAACCTTACTAATTCTCAAGCAAGCAGTTTAGAACAAACTGCTCAAGCAGTAGAAGAGATCACTTCATCAATGCAAAATGTCAGTGGTAAGACAGGAGAAGTGATTCAACAAAGTGAAGACATTAAGAGTGTGATTGGTATTATCCGAGACATTGCAGACCAAACCAATCTCTTAGCTCTTAATGCAGCTATTGAAGCAGCAAGAGCAGGAGAACACGGCAGAGGATTCGCAGTCGTTGCTGATGAAGTAAGAAAACTTGCAGAAAGAACTCAAAAGTCTTTAGGAGAAATAGAAGCCAATACAAATCTTCTCGTGCAATCTATCAATGATATGGGAGAAAGCATTAGAGAACAAACCACAGGTGTTACTCAAATCAATGAAGCTATCTCTCATTTAGAATCTGTTACACAAGAGAATGTAGAGATTGCTAATGCAAGCTCTGAAATCAGTGAGAGAGTAGATAAGGTTGCTAAAGATATTTTAGATGATGTGAATAAGAAGAGGTTTTAGGGATATTAAGTAAAACACATAAAGATATGCCAAGATTCTAAGACTTAATGTTTTTTATTAATGTCTTAGAATCTGAATGGCATCTTTGAGGACTAAAAGCTTTAGGCTTCTAGGATTCTAAAACTTTTGCAATATGCTTGATAGAGGGCGTTACAATCGCTACAAAATATGATTCTATTAATAATTTCGAAGCTAAAGAATTTTGCAAATATCCTTTTGTCCCCGTAGCAAGCATACAATTTTGTGCTACAAGCAATGTAAGCGAAGCACAATCACTCTTTAACTGCAAAACATCGTGAAAATATTCCTTACGCGTATCAAAGGGTGTTTGTGCTAGGGTTTGCGTGCGTTTTAATAGTGAATCTTTTTGCGAGATAAGATTCTCTAAATTCATCGGCAAATAAGCATTCACGCCGTTTTTGCTATGTGATTCTTTCGTGATTTTATCTATCCCACTTTGAATCAAACCTAGTGCAATTCCTATTTGAAGCAAGACAAACCCGGGCATAATTTGCGGAAGCTTTGCTTCTAAAGGATCGCTAATAATGCGCTTTGCACTCAAAAAGTAATCCTTAAGTATCACACTTTTTGTCGCAGAACCTTCAAGCCCACAAAATTTAATCTCTTCTTTCAAGGCGACACTTGTCCCATTACATTCTACAATACCCATCACATAATGGGGAGATTCTGTTGGCTCATCTGATTCCACTTTGGCAATCGCACCAAAATAATGCCCCTGCTCTATGTTGGACACCCAAGGCAAAGTGCCATTGATAAGGTATCCTCCTGACACTTTACTCGCTTTAAGCTTGATAGATTCCAATCCGGCAAAAGATTTCACGGGATTAGAAAGCCCTGTGCCACCGAGAATCGCTCCTTGTGAGACTTTCGCAAAAAGTTCAGAATCTGGATTTGCGCTATTATAAAGATACCACGCAAGGGCTTCTTGAGCCCACACACAAAATCCCGTATTGCCACAAACGCAAGACACTTGAGCAATGACTTCTATGGCTTCCATTAGCCCCTTTTCTCCTTGCGTCAAAAACGATTGATAAGCTCCAGCCTTGCCTAATTCTACAAGAATAGATCGCGGATAGAATCCTTTGTGAATCGCAACAACATCTTTGTGCAACCTTTCAAGAATAGGTGTAAGCGAATCCATTACGACACTCCGAGATTCACCGCACGCAAAATTGTATTTGCCACCGGTGAATATTTAGTCGCGTGGGCGATAAGCTCTTGTTGTGTTTTTTCATCAGCATTAGATTCTAAAATCACTTTCACGCGCACATCAGTAAAGCCTAATGGCTTATCCTTACTCAAATCACCTGTTCCCCACACAGCCGTGATATTCAAATCCCCCTCAAGCTCTAATTCAAGTTTGGTAATCACGATATTTTGAGCAATCGCATTTGCATGGATTCCTACTGCCAAACAACTCCCAAGTGCAGCCAAAAGTGCTTCACTTGGGTTAGGAGCGGTATCTTCACCAAGAAGTGTTGGTGGCTCATCGACAATATAAGCTGGCAAATCACGAATGTAATTTGCGTGGCGGAATTTTCCCTCTGCAACCGTCTTACATTTGAGCGTTTTAATCACATTTGGATTCTCTTTACCTGCCTTAATTAATCCCTCTAAACCTGCTTTATCAATCGGGTCTAATCTCGTGCAACTTGTTTGAACAATTTTCATTTTTTATCCTTTTTTTGTAAATTTTTTCTAGGTTCAAATCCTAGAACTTTAAGAATCCTAAAGAGATTCTCAAAGTTCTAGGATTCTTAGTGGAATACTAAATCTGATATTCCACTTCAAAGCGATAGGTTTTGAGATATTCGGCAATCTCTCTTTTAAGCTGCACGAATCGCAAAGAATTTCTGTCTTGCTTATCAACACGCACAGGAATATCTGCGACAATTCTTCCGGGATTTGGCGACATTATCACCACTCTATCGCCCAAAACAATCGCCTCTTCAATATCATGCGTTACAAAAATCATCGTTGTTTTGAGATGATGTGAAATATCCAAAAGCTCATTTTGCAAACTATTACGCGTAAAATTATCCAACGCAGAAAAAGGCTCATCTAAAAGCAGAATCTTTGGCTTAGCGCACAAAGCCCTAGCAAGAGCGATTCTTTGCCTTTGTCCGCCGCTAAGTTGAGATGGGAATTTGTCGGCAAATTTTTCTAAATGCACAAGTTTAAGATATTCCAATGCTAACTCTCGCGCTACTTTCTTGCTCTTTCCCTTAGCTTCTTGCGCAAAAGCGACATTATCAAGCGCATTTTTCCATTGCAAAAGCGCGTAATCTTGAAAGATTTTAATACAATCTTTGGGTTTGCTTCTTTGGGTAAAGCTTTGATTATCAATAATCATCTCACCTTCTTGAAAATCCAAAAATCCACCAATAGCATTTAAAAGCGTTGTCTTGCCGCAACCACTTGCACCCAAAAGCACGATGAATTCTCCCTCTTTGATACTTAGATTTACAGAATCTAATGCTTTGGTTGTGCCAAAAAATTTTGAGCAGTTTTTGATTTCAATCATTTTTTTCTCCTAAACTCTTACGAATCCATTTTTCTAATACATTAAATCCCGCATAGATTCCATAGCCTAAAATCCCTATCCAAATCACTGCAACGATGACTTGATCAATCTGCAAAAGATTGCGCCCATCAATAATCAAATACCCTAATCCGCTTTGAATCCCGAGCATTTCTCCAGCCACAAGGTGAATCCAAGCAATAGAAGCAGCGAGTTTTAATCCACTTGCGATATGTAAAAATGCCCCGGGTAAAATAATTGAAGTAAAAATCAACCGCTCGTTTGCACCGAAGTTTTTTGCCATTTTTAAAAGTGTAGGATTGATTGAGCGCACACCAGCAATACATAAGGATAACACAGGGAAAAACACCGCATAAGCGATAACAAAAATCGCCCCACTTTCACCGATTCCAAGCCATAAGACAATAATAGGAAGCCACGCGATAGGTGAAATAGGTCTGAATAGCTGGATAAAAGGTTCTAAGAGAATCTCCAAACTCGCATATCGTCCTAAAATCAGCCCGATGACAATAGCACTACTTGCTCCGATACTTAGCCCGATGACAAATCGCTTTAGAGAATCTTTGATAGCTTCTTGTAATACACCGCTTTTAAGCATTTCCAAAAAAGTCTCCCAAACAATGCTAAATGGCGGGATTGAATGTGGATTAGCAAACTTCACTGCCAAAAACTGCCATATCGCCAAAAATACTATCACCAAAGCCACAGAGGCGATTCGTAGGGAAATTATCTTCATAAGGACACCTCCTCTATAAAAGAAGAATCTACAAAGTCCTTAAATGTAAGATGTGCAATTTTTTCATTACTGATATGAGATTCTTGCATATCTTGCAAGACACGAGAAATGTCCTTAGGTGTCAAAGCAAGAGATTCATAAATCACTCTTTTATCTTGTGCTAACAGATTCTCAATAATCGGAGCTTTTTGTCCTAAAAACTTTATAGAGAGATACGCACTCTGCTGCGGGTTGTTTTTTATCCATAATGCACATCGTGCAAAGTCTCGTATTATTTGCACAATTTCTTGTCTCCTTTGCTCTAACACACTTTGCCTAAAACTAAGCACACAACAGATATGTGAATCTATAATATCTTTGGACAGAATCCACACATCACCTATTTCACGATTTTCTGCGCTGATAGCAAAAGGTTCAGCCACAATAAATCCATCAATATTGCCGTATGCTAGTGCAGAGAGCATCTCTGGAGGAGACATATCAATCAATTGAATATCTTTTACAGATAAACCATTGTCTTTCAGTAAATTTGTAAGTAAGAGATAATGCGTAGAGAATCTGCTAGGTATGGCGATTTTTAATCCTTTAAGCACATGAATATCTCTCTTGCCTGAAGAAAGGATTAGACCCTTTTTGACAATCAATGCCGAACCATTGCGATGAGCAGCTATCAAAGCCTTAAGATTAACACCTTGAGAATAAAGCTTTAGACTCAAAGGTGTCAAAATAAATGCACCATCGATAGAATCTGCACGCAAAGCTTCGCTCAATTCCACCCATGAGGCAAATTTGACAGGAGTAAAAGGTGATTTCATTACTTCTTTGGCAATAATCAGCAAATGATCTGTGATGGGCAAATAACCGATTTTCAAACTTTTAAAATCATTGCCATACAATGAAAATGGCAAAGTAAATGAGGAAAGCAATAGACTAGAAGTCAAAATAAAATGTCGTCTGTTCATTTTAATCCTTAGATAATTTATAAATTTCGGGAATAATATCTGAAAAAAATTAAAATTACAATATGTAATTTTAATTTTTTTGCATATTTTCTGTTTTTGATATTTTACAAAGCTGAAGATTCTAGTGTGAGATAAGTATCCTTTAGAATCTAAAATTATGAAGATTCTATAAATTAAGCAAATGACTTTGATGCTTGAACAAAGCATAAATGCTTAAAATCAAAATGGAGAAAACTTATTTTACAAGGAAATTTTAATTACGCGGAATAAAGTAAGTTTAAACAAAAGTGGCGGACAGGGAGGGATTCGAACCCTCGGTAATCTTGCGACTACGCATCCTTAGCAGGGATGTGGTTTCAGCCAACTCACCCACCTGTCCTTTTGAAAAATTAAAGAACGCTAATTCTAACAAAAAATCATAAAAATACACTTAACGCTAGAAAATAAAAGCAAAATAATGCTACAATCTTGACTTTGGTAAATGAAATTTATTTAAGGACAAAAGTATGAAATACGCATTTATTTTTCCCGGGCAAGGCTCACAAAGCATCGGTATGGGCAAAGAATTTTATGAGAATTTCACTCTTGCAAAAGAGCTTTTTGAGGAAGCATCTGATGCAATGAATATTGATATGAAAGAGCTTTTATTCGAGGAAAATGATAAACTTGCATTGACACAATACACTCAACCCGCTATCTTCCTTGTGAGCTATGTCGCGCACCAAATCCTCCAAAATGAATATCCTCTCTTGCCTAGCATTGCAATGGGGCATTCTTTGGGAGAAGTGAGTGCAGTTGTGATGAGTAATGGGGCAAACTTTGCCGATGGTATCAAGCTCACACACAAACGCGGGGCATTAATGGCAAAAGCATGTGAAAATAAAGATGCAGGAATGATGGTTGTCGTAGGATTAGAAGATTCTAAACTAGAAGCATTCTGCCAAGAACAACAAACCAATGGAAAAGATATATGGTGTGCGAATTATAACGGCGATGGGCAAATCGTATTGGCTGGGAGCAAAGCTCATTTATCAAGTGTAGAATCTGCCATTAAAGCTTTAGGAGCAAAAAGAGCTCTTCTACTTCCTATGTCGGTCGCAAGCCATTGTCCGATGCTAGAATCTGCCGTTAAAGATTTTGAAACACTTTTAGAACAAACACTTAATACTGATTTTAGCAATCCCATACTTTCTAATGCCACACTTGAAGAATATAATACTAAATCACAAGCAATCCCTTTGCTTGGCAAACAACTTACCCAACCGGTGCTTTACAAACAATCAATTCTAAAAATTCACGATGAGATTGATGTTTTTATTGAATTTGGTCATGGCAATGTCCTTAAAGGTCTTAATAAACGACTTACGCCAAAACCCACTTGGAATATTGGGAATCTTGCGAGTTTGCAAGAATGCTTAGAATCATTGAAAAACAACTAAGGAGACAAAATGATTATAGGGATTATAGGAGCAATGGTAGAAGAAATCACTCCATTACTCGAACGACTAAAACACTATGAAAGCAAAAATATCGGGGGAAATACTTACTATGAAGTAAAAATCGGCGGACATACGATTTATATTGCTTATAGCAAAATTGGAAAAGTCCATGCTGCACTCACTTGCAGCACGATGATACTGCATTTTCAGTGTGAAAAAATTATCTTTAGCGGTGTGGCTGGTGGATTGAGCCCGGATTTGCATATTGGCGACTTGATTCTAGGGAGCAAACTCTGTCAATATGATGTCGATATTACAGCATTTGGACACCCTCTAGGCTTTATTCCCGAAAGTCGTGTTTTTATAGAATCTGATGAGACGCTTAATGCAATCGCGCATCGTGTCGCACAGAATCAACACATCAATCTCAAAGAGGGTATCATTGCTTCAGGAGATTTATTTATCGCTGATAGTGGCAAAAAACAATGGATTATCCAACACTTTGGAGCAAGTGCTGTTGAGATGGAGGGTGCGGCAGTCGCTGTCGTATGCGACTTACTCAAAGTGCCCTTTTGTATTTTGCGCTCTATTAGCGATAGTGCTGATGGTAAGGCTGATGTGAATTTTGATGAATTTTTAGAGAGTTCCGCAAAACGCAGTGCAGATTTTGTAATGATGATGATTGATCAAATCTTGGAGAAAAAATAAAAAATGAAAACAATTACACTTTTAAGACATGCAGATACAATCAGCAGGGAAGAATTCCGTGTGCGTGGGGATAAAAATGACTTGCTCCGCCCTTTAAGCAAACTTGGAAAATCTCAAAGCAAGGATATTGCACATTTTGTCAGTCATCACCTTACATTTGACACACTTATCAGCTCCCCTGCCAAACGCACAAAACAAACGCTCAAGCCGATTGAAAAAAAATACAAAAAAGCGAAGATTCTTTTAAGCGGAGATATTGTGCCAGATTGTGGTTTGGAGGGCTATCTCAAACTTACACAAACACCTACTTTCAAACGAGCTCACCATATCCTCATCGTAGGACATCAGCCTGATTTAGAATCATTTGCCAAATACCTTTGTCCGTATTTTAATAGTGCGTTCCCTAAGGGCATTTTGATACGATTCCATCTTAACAATGAGCTTGATCACGAATCAGCTACACAAGGTCTAGCAGGAAAAGGTATGATTGATTTTGTGCTTCCTCCTTATCTTTTAAGTGTGAAAGATTGATATGCGACAAGCTTTCAGTATGATGGAGCTTGTCTTTGTGATTATTATTTTAGGGATTCTCGCCGCAATTGCATTGCCACGATTATCTCTCACGCGAAGTGATGCACAGCTCATTGCCATAGAAAGTGATATTGTCGGCGCGATTAACACAATCCAACGCGAAGTGTTTAGTCAGAATCTTGAGCCAACCACCCTTAATGGGACAATGATGATTGATATTGCAGGATTAAGTCCCTCGCGCTGGATTGCTCAAGGTAACGGAATCAAATTAGCCAAAAACAACAGCATTGATAGTGCAAATGATTGCATTACGCTCACACAAGAAAATGGCAACCTCATCTTTGAAATCCAACCTAAAGCCGATTCTAGCCTATGCACCAAACTTTTAGAACGTCATCAAACAAGACGCGAGATTCCTCTTAGTCGTTCTAATGCAATTTTCTAAACAAACAAGAGGTGCATTTAGTGCGCTGGAATTGATTTGTTTTATTGTGATTATTGCAATTCTTTTAAAAATAAGTCTGCATTATATGGGAAATGTCCAAGAACGAATGTGTATTTTGCGTCTCAAATCCAAACTCACTCACACTCAAGAAAATCTTTCTAAATACTACACGCAAATGTTTATGCGCTCAAGCCCAATTGACAAAACCTTTGTCCAAGATTCTCTTTACACAATGCAAACACCCTCTTCATCGTGCTACTTTTCATTTGAGAATCAAAGACTAGTCGCTCATATTGGCTCTTCTCATTTAGCGTTTTTTATTGACCCTATCAGCCTTGATATAAATCCGAGAATCTACTGCACACTCACTGATAGATTCTGTAAAGATTTTGTCGATAAAACATTAGAGCAATGATTAAGAGAGAATCTTAAATTGTCCCAAACGATACAGCGCAAAGTCGTATTTAATCGGGTCATCTTTGTCAATCTTTATTAGTGAATCTGTCGCCATTAATGCGCTTTGAAGGTCATAGCTTTTGCGTGAGAGGATTTTGAGCTGATGACAAAGTGCAAAAGTATGCGTATCAAGAGGTAAGATAAGGCTAGAGGGCTGAATCTGATCATTCCAAAAACCCATATCAATTTCATCACACCGCACAAGCCAGCGCAAATACATATTCCACCGCTTCAAAGGCGAAGTATTTTTGAGCTTTTGTGTATAAGGACTATCAAAAACAAAAGGCTTTCCTATCAGAAAATCCAAACCTTTACTCGCATAAGTCTGCAAAGATCGCAACTTCTGGATACAAGAAAAAATGGCAAAAATCATACGGCAATGCGTAGGATTAGAGCTAAGATTCCAAGATTTGAGAAGATATTTAGGCGTGTGCTTATAAGAATCCACAAAATACTGCTTAATACCGCCTTGCGCAATAATCTTACTCATAATGATAAAAATTTCTCTAATATCACATGCGGTTTGGAATCGATAATAAGGAAACTCCGCACTATCAATAGTATTTAATTGAGGAGATTCTAAAAGCGAAAAATCAAGCTTTTGGAGCGTCTGCACAATCATCTTTGCATTGCCATAAGACAAAAGCGCACAAATCAAAGCAATCTCATCAAAATAAGGACTTTGTGTGTAATTTTTAGCAACCCACAAAGGATCGGGTCGTGATAAACTCAATTCATCAGCACAATTTCGTTGATGATAATGAAACTCAAGCAATGCTTTTAGTGTTTGCAAAATACTCCCTTTTGATTTGCTATTTTTGGTTAGAATCTCACATTCTAACAAAACAATAATTAAGGAAGCAATATTTATGAAAATAAAAGGGTTTTTGCTCCTTTTAGGGGTTGCTTTAAATGCTTTTAGCGCGGAGTATTTGGAGTTTCAGAAAGCCTATGAATATGTATTGTCAAACAATGATGGGCTTAAATCCTCCGAAAGTGCCACACAAAAACAAGAAAAACTTCATCAAGGCACAAAACTCATCTACCTCCCACAAGTCTCATTGTCTGCCTTTTATGTGCGATTACAAGATCCGATCAATTTACATTTGTTTTCTTCAATGGACAATTTGGGGAATCTAGGTGCAAGTATGCCTGCCCTTGCCCCTTTGTTACAAGGTCTCTCACAACCTATCACAATCCAAGATCAAAACATCACTGCTGGAGCTTTAAATATCGTTTATCCGCTTTTCACAGGTGGCAAACGTTATTTTGCTAATGCAATATCTGATCTTATGTATCAAGATTCTCTTTTAGCTCTTAAGTTGAAAAAATTAAGCTTATTTGAGGATTTGTCCAAGCTTTATTATGGTGTTGTGCTTAATGAACAGATTCTGCACACTCTGCAAGATAGCCAAGAAGGGCATCTCACACATTATGAAAATGCTCAAAAACTGCAAGAAAAAGGGCAAATAGCGCGTTTAGAAGTGCTTCAAGCACAAGTGAATTACGATAAAGCGACAATCAATGTCCAAAAGGCAAATGACTCGCTTGTGATTGCACGAATGGCACTTGATTCTATCTTGAATATTGATTCTAAGAATCTGACCGAGCCTACCAAACTCATCTCATCAATCAAGATTGATAATGAAAAAACACTTAAGCCTCTTGAATATTTCATCTCTCAAACCCTTGATGTTTATCCTGCCTTGCAAATAATGGACAATAAAATCAAACAAAGCGAACAGCTTACGCGTATGGAATTTTCATCATTTTTGCCCGAAGTAGCATTATTTGGAAGCTATATGGTCAATGACCAAAGCTCTATACTTGAAAAAAGCATACCAAATTGGTTTGTAGGAGTAGGTGCAAAATGGTCGCTCATCACACCCACAGGGAGAATCCAAAAGTATCAAGCAAGTAAAATCGCCACATTAGAAGCAAACTACGCGACTGCCCAAGCGCGTAAGGACTTAAAAACGCTTTGCGAAAAGACTTATAATGAAGTTTTATCTTATAAACAGCAATATTTTAGCCTTGATTCTTCAATTGAACTTGCTAAAGAGAATCTGAAACTTCGAGAAAAAGCATTCTTACAAGGCATAAGCACCAGTGCCGAAGTGAGTGATGCAAGAAATATGCTATCTTTAGCGTTGATTGAGCAACAAACCATTGCTTATAATTATGCTATTTCTCTTGCGCGTTTGATGGCTTTGAGTGATAATATCGAAGATTTTTATCGATTCTTTCAATGACAAAGGAGTTTTATGAAACATTTTAGCATCAAAATAATAGCTCTTGTCTTCATTGCATTGGCATTTTTGCTTTGGCTCGCGGTAAGTTTTGTGCGTGCTTATCAGCCTAAAGATGAGAAAATTTATGCACAAGTTGAAGCGCGAGAATATGCTATTTCTTCAAAAGTAGCGGGGAGGATTGAGAATATTTTTGTCAAAAAGGGTGATAGTATCAAAAAGGGTGATTTGATTTATAGTATTGATTCGCCAGAGCTTCAAGCAAAATTAGAACAAGCAAAAGCAGGATATGAAGCCGCTAAAGCCCTAAGCACAGAAGCAAATCAAGGAGCAAGGGTAGAAACAATCCAATCAGCTAAAGATTTATGGCAAGGGGCAAAAGCAATGGCAAATCTTGCCAAAAGCACTTATGACAGAATCGAATCTCTCTACAAAGATGGTGTTATCAGTCAGCAAAGACGCGATGAAGCATATGCAAATTACACCACAGCCAAACATAACGAAAATGTCGCCTATCAACAATACAAAATCGCTTTAGATGGTGCGACTAATGAAACAAAAGCCGCTGCAAGAGCCAAAGAAGATGCCGCTGCGGGGCAAGTCAATGAAGTAGAAAGCTATGCTAAAGATACTCAAGCTATTGCCCCAGCTAATGGGGAAATAAGCAATGTTTTGTTACACGAAGGCGAACTTGCTCCGAGCGGATTCCCTGTGGCAATGATGATTGATATGAAAGATGCGTGGATTCGTTTCTCTGTGCCAGAAAATCGCCTCAAAGATTTCCCCAAAGGACAACATTTTAAAGCTTTTATTCCTGCATTAAATACAGAAGCTGAATTTGAAATAACCTATGTTGCAGCAATGGGAGACTTTGCGACATGGAGAGCGACAAGCGCAAATAAAGGTTATGATGTGAAAACTTTCGAGGTTGAAGCTTATCCTACGACAGAGATTCAAGGATTGCGTGTCGGAATGAGTGTTCTACTCAAATAATTTTTTAAGGTGATTTTGTGGTAAATTTGACTAGAATCTACCACTTATTTTTATACTAAAGGTTGATTATGGCAAAAAAATGTTTTTTTACGGGCAAAGGTCCAATGGTAGGCAATCATGTTAGCCACGCAAACAATAAAAAGAAAAGACGTTCGCTTCCAAATCTTAGAAGTATCCGTATCAAGCTTGAAGATGGTTCGAGTGTGAGAGTAAAAGTTGCAGCTTCCACTTTACGGACAATGAAAAAATATTCATAAAGTGTTTTTAGAGTAAAGGCGTAAAGCCTTGTTTGCAAAAATTAAAAAAATTCTCAATCTAGGCAATCGCCCAAAACCTGATATTAATTTATCAGGAGAATTGTATGAACAGCTTAAACCTTTCCGTCTTCCTTTCGTTCTTGTTCAGCTTTTCTTGCTTTTTGGCACATTAGGATACTTAATCCTCGAAGACTATGATTTAATGCAGGCTTTTTTTCAAGCCTCTTACACTTTCACAAATACAGGATTTGGTTCGCTTAACGAAGATAAGTTTGGAACGATTACTATTTTATTCACCGTGCTTTTGATGATTTGTGGTGCGGGGGTGGTAACTTTTGGCGTAGCTTTTATTATGAGTGTAGTCAATGATGGTAAGCTCATTGCATTAATTAAGGAGCAAAAGATGATTTATAAAATAGCGCGTTTGACAAATCATTATGTGATATGCTATCACAATGATTTTACTATTGAGTTATGTCGGCAATTTTTAAAATCCCATATTCCTTTTGTGGTTGTCGATAATTCGCCAGATTTTGCAGAACAAGCGCAAAAACATAAATATCCTTATTACATTGTCGATGATCCTCATACGCAAATTGCGATGCTAAAATCCCACCTTTCCAGTGCAAAAGGCATTGTAAGTTTTTCTAAAAATCCTGCAGATAATATTACAATGATTGTAAGTGCGAGACTTTTTGAAGAAGAGCTACATCGGAAACCTTACTACATCATCGCCACTGCAAACTCGCAAGAAGAAGCACAAAAACTCAAAAAAATAGGTTGCGATTCCGTTGTTTCAGCTTCAGAATTAATGGCACAAAGAATCTCCGCAATGGCAGTGCGCCCCGATATGGAGAATCTTTTAGAGAGATTCTTATACAAACGGGACACATTACTTGATTTGGAAGAAATCATTGTCCCACGCTATTCATGGCTCGTGCTTAAAAAACTCAAAGAAGCACATTTCCGTGATGTAACCAATGTCTCTGTCGTAGGACTTACACAAAAAGATGGCAAATATATCACGATGCCTAATGGCAACACAGTCGTCTCAAGCGAATGCAAACTGCTTGTCATCGGCTCAAGTGAAAGTATCCGAGCAACCAAACGATTGATCGTTAAAAAACAAAAACCACGGGAGGTGGATTATGTCTAAATTTGAAATCTTTCCTATTCAAGGAGGTATCAATGCCCCAAAAGGATTCTATGCTGATGGCGTGAGTGCAGGTTTAAAGTCGCCATTAGAAAATGGTGCGCCTGCACTTGATGTAGCTTTTATCCATTTTGAAGAACCACTTATGCCTTTTGCAATTTTCACGAGCAATCGATTCCAAGCTGCGCCCATAGTGCATTTTAAACAATTTGTGCAGGGCAAAAAAAGTAATTTCGTGCTGATTAATACTAAAAATGCAAATGCCATGACGGGTCAAAAAGGTGTGCAAGATGTGCAGGAGATTCTCCACACTCTTCAGAAGAAATTTCCTCACATTCAAAATCCCATAATGTCTAGCACAGGAGTCATAGGACAATATTTGCCCAAAGAAAAAATCATCTCTTCTTTTGAATCTTTTTGCTTGTATGCAAATGACCCTCAAGCTCACTCACGGGCGGCTGATGCGATACGCACGACAGATTCTTTTAGCAAAGAAATTGCTTTAAGAGTAGAGTTAGAATCTGGAGAAAGCTTTTGCATCGGCGCAATGGCAAAAGGTGCAGGAATGATTGAACCCGCCTTAGCCACAATGCTGTGCTATATCACAACTGATGCGTGTGTGCCAGATTCTCATGCAGAATCTCTCCTCAAAGAATGCGCTCATACGACTTTTAATGCCATCAGCGTAGATGGGGATACAAGCACAAATGATTCTGTGTTTTTATTTGCTAATCATAAAAGCGGTGCGTATGATGAAGAAGCATTCAAAGAAGCTTTGCGTCTTGTGATGCACAAACTTGCCACAGACATTGTGCGTGATGGAGAAGGTGCGACCAAGCTTGTAGCTTTTGAAGTCAAAGGCGCACTCAACGAACAAGAAGCCATTAAGGCAGCCAAAGCTCTTACTAATTCTCCACTTGTCAAAACAGCAATTTTCGGCGGTGATCCTAATTGGGGAAGGATCGCTTCTACTATCGGCTCTTGCGGGGTAATGGCGAAAGAAGAAACGCTCAAAATTTATTTTAACGATGTGCTTGTGTTTGATTGTGA
The DNA here is from genome assembly GCF_000765665.2 of Helicobacter sp. MIT 05-5293. Taxonomy (NCBI): domain Bacteria; kingdom Pseudomonadati; phylum Campylobacterota; class Epsilonproteobacteria; order Campylobacterales; family Helicobacteraceae; genus Helicobacter; species Helicobacter sp. MIT 05-5293. The sequence continues at coordinate 237,144 of NZ_JROZ02000002.1, read as the reverse complement.
AAAGATTCTCTTTGATGAAGCAAATGAAAAACTTGCCGCAGAAGTAATGAAACAAGAAAGCTTTAGAATTGTATGCGACTTGGGCATAGGAGAGGGAAGCTTCAAGGCTTATGGTTGCGATTTAGGACATGAATATGTCAAAATCAACGCTGATTATCGCAGTTAATGCTTCTTTTATAGGATTCAAAGTTGATATTTATAATGAGTTGGCACAAAAATTTTTGCTATTATCAAATTTATCTTACAATATGATTTAGAATCTACATTTAAGGAGACCAAATGTTCCACGAATATCGCGATGAAGTTACCGCTCTAAAAACGCATGATGCGCATTTTGCAAAGATTTTTGAAGAGCATAATGAGCTTGATGATCGTATCCAAAAAATCGAAAATGGCGAAGAAATGATGAGTGATATGGAGTTAGAAACACTCAAAAAGCAAAAATTGCGCCTCAAAGATGAAGCGTATGCTATGATCTTAGAATACCGCAAAACACATAAAGCTTAATCGCTGCCAATCATCTCTTGCAAACAGAGATGATTTTTGGTTTTGCAGATTCTATGTTTGCGACCATTCTTTCCTCTCACAACTAACACAATGTTTCTTATACATCACTATCACGACCAATCCAACCACACACACTCTCCCCAAAAAGGTTTAATGTATATCCGCTTTGTTTTTCGCTTAGTGATTCTTGGCGCGTTGGGTTTATTGCTGTGTGCGTGTGCAGGCAAGCAAATATCTCCTCAAAACACACCCAAAAATTTTGCCCAAAGCAAAGCATTTCTCAAAAAAGCCTACAAGGAGCATCAATTCACACAAGAGTTTTACTGCGGTGTAGAATTTGATACTGATACGCTAAAGATTATCTCATCAGACCGATACACCCCACGCAATGCCCTAACCAAACAAGGTAAGCCTAATATCCGTGCACAAAGAATCGAGTTTGAACATATTATGCCTGCGCATCGTTTTGGCGGAAACTTGCCTTGTTGGAAAAATGGCGGACGCAAAGCGTGCCAAAAAGATAAAAAATTTGTGCAAATGGAATCGGATATACGCAACCTCCTCCCGGCTATCGGAGAAATCAATGCCGACAGAAGTAATTATGCTTATGATGAGCCTCCCGCAAATATCGCCTACACACAATACGGAAAATGCCTCGTCTATACAGATTTTAAAGCAAAAAGATTCTATCCCGCAGATTATTCTAAGGGCTTGATTGCGCGTGTCTATTTATATATGAGCGCACATTATGGTATCACGCTTACACCTGCTGAAAAAAGGTTAATGCAACAATGGGACAAACGCTATCCACCTAACGAATACGAACGAGCGTGGCTTGATTTAAAAGATTCTAAAAATAAATGATTAGTTACGATGCGCGAAGATAATGCTTAATTTTCTCATAAGCTTCTTGAATCTTTCTAAAGCGATCATTGTAGCTTTCTACGATTTGCTCATCTTGTCCGAAAACATTATCAGGGTGATATTCTTTTGCAAGTTTTAAATAACGCTTTTTGACCAGCTCAAAATCATCTTGATAATGGCTCTCTAATGTCATATAGCAACCTCTTAGCACTCTTTCTTCATCGGTCAAAAACGAATCATCAAAGCTCCCCAAACCTCCGCGATTCTTAAAACTATCATAATCAAAATCCAAAATCACATTATGAATCACCTTAAAACTAATCAGATTCATAATACTTTCCCAAAAATAAGGCTTTGTGCAATCCAAATAAATTTCATCACGATCACACCCGACATAATAATCTTCAAAAATATGCGCAATGTATCGTCTAGCTACGCTATTGGCTTGATCCATTTTGAGCATTACACGTCTTGAATTAAGCAGTCTCAAGGCAATTTTCACACGTTGAATCAATGAATTTTTACTCACGATTTTAATACGAATAGGCAGATAAGTAAAATCAAGTAGGTTTTTCAAATCCTGCAAGGGCTCTTCTGTGGATTGATGCGTATCTTCTTTATCAGAGGATTCTGTATATTCTCCCTCGTGGCTTTCTTCAGAAGCTGGATTCACAGAATCTACAAGATTATGAATCTTTTGATGCTTTTCATCTTGCCCAAAAGCGTGATACGCCCAATTGACTAAATAATCTTTTTTAAATCGCTCTCCATCGTCCAAAATAAGCACGGTTCGTGAAAGGCGATAGCTTTTAGAAAAATATTTTTCTGCATAAGCAAGTGCCTTTTTCAAAAACTCGTTGTCTTCTTCTACGGTGATTTGAATATAATTCTGTGTGAGTGTAACATTCATCGTAGCTTTATATCCTTCAAATTGAACTTCAAACACATTTTAGTTTGACCTACCAAACATACGCTTTAAACCAATAAGCAAAGATAATTCCATTATGGTTTAATGCCAAATCACTCAACCAAATGACAATGCTATGCTATAATAAACACAACTTTTAAAAAGGATTCTTAAAACAAATGGGTGTAGAAATATTAATCGCTATTGGCTTGATAAGCGGTGTTTGTGCTGGATTCTTTGGGATAGGTGGCGGGGTTATCATCGTGCCTTCTTTGTTGCTTTTAGGGCTAGAAATGGAATATGCTATTGGTATTTCGATTATGCAAATGGTGTTTTCCTCGACTTTTGGCTCATTGATTAATATCTATAAAAAGAATCTTGCCATTGCTGATGGCGTTTTTGTCGGTATTGGAGGGCTTATTGGCGCAAGTTTTAGCGGACTTATTGTCGATACTTTGGATTCTAAAATCTTATTGCTTTTGTTTTTTGCGCTAAGCTGCGTGAGCCTCTACAAATACGCCTTTAATGTCAAGACACAAGCCAATCCCACGCCACCGATTCAAGATCCTACCAAACAAAAACTGATGATGATTTTTGCAGGCACACTTACAGGAATTTTTGCAGTTTCTTTAGGTGTCGGAGGAGGACTAATCCTCGCTCCTATCCTTGCTTACTATCTAGGATTTGATTCTAAAAAAGTTGTGCCAATTTCGCTTTTTTTCATCATCTTTGCTTCAATCTCGGGGAGCATCTCTCTTGCAGCGCATGACTTGATAGACTTTCACGCAGGGCTAATCATCGGCATCTCCTCAATGATAGGCGTAGCACTAGGAATCTATCTTATCAGTAAAACAAGTCTTAAAAACCACCGATACGCACTTTTGGGAATTTACGCATTTTCGATATTTATGACTTTGTGGAAAATCATTCAAGTTTTTACTGCATAGAGCCTTTAAAAAGCATCAGCATATTCTTTCTCATACGCTTCTTTACTGAATCCTTGGTGTTTTAGCAAATTCAAAAAGCAGTGCGTCAATGCGCAACTGCTTCAGAGATCCCTACACCGCTTTGTGCGCGGAAGTCTTGCGCTTCAAATCCTGCCTTGTCAATCTTTGCTCTCTCGGAAAAATCAAGTTTTGAAATCACAAAAATCGCAATAAAAGTCAGCGGCATCGTAAAAATCGCAGGGTGATCATAAGGGAAAATCGCACTCTCAAAACCAAAGCTTTTCACCCAAATACTTGGACTTAAAAGCACCAAAGTAAGCACGACAATAAGCCCTATCAAACCGCCCCAAAATGCACCTTTAGTCGTGAGATTTTTCCAATAAATACACAAAAGCAAAATAGGGAAATTTACACTTGCCGCAATCGCAAAGGCTAATCCCACCGTGAAAGCAACATTTTGATTCTCAAAAATGATCCCTAAGATAATCGCAAAAACACCAATCCCAATCGTAGCGAGTTTGGTTACCTTCATCTCAAGCTTAGGATCACATTGTCCATTTTTAACGACATTGACAAACAAGTCGTGGCTAATCGCACCTGCGCCAGAAATCGCCAATCCAGAAACCACCGCCAAAATAGTCGCAAACGCCACTGCAGAAATAAAGCCTAAAAACAAATCTCCACCCAAAACTTGTGCGAGATTCACAGCCACCATATTGGTGATTCCATTAAAGCTCCCATCAGCATTTGTAAAGTCCGGATTCCCTAATAAAAGCGCAATCGCACCAAAACCAATCACAAAGGTTAAAATATAAAAGTATCCGATTAAACCTGTCGCATAAAACACAGATTTACGCGCTTCTTTGGCATCTTTGACCGTGAAAAACCGCATCAAAATATGAGGTAAGCCCGCTGTCCCAAACATCAATGCAAGCCCCAAACTCAACGCAGAAATCGTATCAGGTAAGAATCCACCTGGCGACATAATGCTTTCTCCCTTAGGGTGATGCGCAATTGCTTGAGAAAAATAATAACTCAAATCAAATTTTGTCAAATACAAAATCATAATTGCCATAAAACTTGCACCTGCTAAAAGCAATATCGCCTTAATGATTTGCACCCAAGTAGTTGCGTGCATTCCACCAAAGACGACATAGCAAATCATCAAGATTCCCACCAAGATAACTGCCAAAGTATAAGGAAGCCCAAAAAGCACTTGAATAAGTTGTCCTGCACCTACCATTTGCGCAATAAGATAAAAGACAATCACACTCAAAGCTGAAATAGCAGAAATAATACGAATAGGCTTTGCTTCTAAGCGATAGGCTGTAATATCTGCAAAGGTAAATTTACCGAGATTACGAAACTTTTCTGCAATAAGAAAAAGGATAATAGGCCAACCTGCCAAGAATCCAATCGAATAAATCAATCCATCAAAACCATTAGTAAATACCAACGCAGTAATGCCCAAAAAGCTTGCCGCACTCATAAAGTCTCCGGCAATCGCTGTGCCATTTTGCATACCTGTGATATTGCCGCCCGCAGTATAGAATCCACCCGCAGACTTGCTTTTTTTGTTGGAAAGATAAGTGATAAACAAAGTCGCAAGCACAAAAGCTAAAAACATTCCAGTAGCAATGGGATTAAATGAGGTTTTGCTAATCTCACCCAAATCAAATCCCGCTCCTAAACAAGCACTACTCAAAAACCCTACACTGATTAAAATACCTGCAATATGTTTCATTCCTCGTCCTTATAGCTAATTTTTCCGCTTTGAAGAGCTTCGATCGCACCGCTTTCTTTTAATTCTTCAATGATAGATTCTTGATCCTTGTCAAAATACCAGTTTGCTAAGAATGTATAAAGCCCTGTAGCAATTACACACAAAGCAATCAAAAACATTCCAACCAGAATCCCCAAAGTAACAGAACTCGGTCCCAAACGATAACCTAAAATTTCGGGGAACATTCCCACGCCCACAATAAATACATAATAACAACCCAAAACAATAAGCGACAAAATAAGTGAAATTTTGTTTCTAAAAGATACAAAATTTCTAAACTTAGCAAGAGCTTTTTGCTGATTCTTAGGTATCTTCATCGCATTCTCCTTATTTTTAATATTTTCATACACCTTCCAAGTAGTTTTATTACAAAAGGTAACTATACATTACAATAAGTTATGTAATTCAAGTGGTATCTGTGAGAATAATTTCATAAATTTAGAAAATTAGTAACAAATATACTTTATTGATAACTATGGTTCAATCAGCTTTGCGGGCAGGTGCGCGGGCAAAATCAGCATGAGATTTTTGAGATTGACCCAATTGAGCCTATCAACACTGCAAGGATTGATGCCAATCCCGCGCCCAGAGGGCAAGCGGGGGTTTATAAAGCTCGACATGCACTCGGTTTTGTCTAGCACAAACGAGCGAATCTGCACCGCTGAAGTGGTTGTGGGGATAATCGTAAAAATCGTCTCAAGCTTTCGCGTTTGCAGGTCTTCTTCGCAAGATTTTAGCGCAAATAGCCCGCTTTCGTCAATCCCCAAACACATTTTAGGGTTGTTTGTATTCACAAACTGCACCGCGCCCAAGCCAAATGAATCAAAAGGGTCGCTTTTGCGAATCTCTTCATCAAGCATAATTTGTTTGAGATTCCAGTTTGGGTGTTCCATGTCGGGCGCGAGAATATCACCCGACAACGCGCTTCGCAACGAAAATGCAGCGGTGAAGTCGGGCAAATCTTCGGGATTATCGGCATATAAACTACTAGAGAACAAAATAAGAGCAAGTAGCTTTTTCATAAACAACTCCTAAAAGCGTCCAAAATGGACAGGAAAATGGTCAGACGAAAGATGTGCGCGCATGCTTGCGGCAATCAGCAACGCGGTGATTTGCGGCAGGGCGAGTGTTGTGCGAGTGTTGCTTGAGCGCCCCACCACAGCATAGTCAAGCGTTCGCGCTGTGCCTCTTGCGCCAAAGTGTGTCGCCGAACGCGGCGAGATGATATTGATATGATTGGTGATTCGTGTGTCTAGCCCCGCTTGCAGTGTCGCGGGTTCGCGGTTAAAATCGCCCGCAATCAGCCAATTGATTTCGGGCATATTGATAAAAAAATCATGCACTGCTGTTACAAGCGCGGGTGCATCGCCCCCACCGCTTGCAAGGGCGTGGATATTGAAAAACACATCATTGCCAATGCGAATGCCAATTGCCGGGCGCGAGGTATCGGTTGCGACAACATTTTGACTCACCACAAACACATCATCAGCGCGTCTGTCGGACACTATGGCGAGATTCACACGCCGCGCCCCGACATCAAGTGGCGCATAGTAGATATACACCATACGCGGGCGCGAGTTTGTGCCTAGCTCCCATGTGAATTCTTCTATGGGTGTGCCGCCGGGTTGGACGACTCTCCCTGTGCGCCGCGCCGAAGACGGGAGCGCACCCGCTTCTTGAATCATCAAGATATTTGCGGGGTTGTCGCCCGTAATCAGCTGTCGCACGCTCACATTCCACTTGCTTTCGGTGTTTGCCGAAGAACCTTGCAGATTCCAAGTGCTGACTTTATAGTCTTCAATATTGCCAAAGGCGAGGCTAAAGCTCATTGCTAAGAAATAGAATAATTTTCTCATCTTTTTCCTTTAGGGATTGGTTACAAAAATAGGGTCTGAAGGAAGCAAAATCGGCGTGATATACCATTGTTGGTCAAGATTGCTTTCAGCACTTGTTACGCATTGCTTAAGGAAAATGCTAAAATATTGTGTGGTGCGAATAGTCGGCGTCTGCACGCAGGTTTTGAGAGCGACATTTTGAATCTGCACCGCTTGGTTATCAAAAAAGTTGAGATTCCAAAGTTGCGTTTGGTCGTTGGTGCTGCACACCGCGTGAATCACACCATTTTTGTAGCCTTTGAGGCAAGTTTTGAGTTTTAGATTCTGAATCTGCACTTGCCCATTTGGAAAGCTAAGAATGCGCCAAAAGCGCACATCGCCAAACTCGTAGCTATCAATGGGCGTGTATCCCCACACCCAATTTTGCGGTTTGAGCGCCCAGATTGTGATGATTCCACCGCCCGGACTCATTAGCGCAACAGGGTTTGAGGCGTTTGCGGGGACGATTTGGTTGGCGTTTGAGAGCGCAAGGGGCGGGTGATTGCCGAGATTGAGCAACATCTCGCGTGATTGTGCGCCCGGCTGGGGCAGGTTTGGGGGTGTTGGGGTGTCGCCAATGCCCAAATCAGCATCAGACATGTCGGGCGTGGAGTGGCACGCAGTCAAAAAAAGCGCGAAAAATGCGGTCGCAAAAAGTCTCATTTTTATCCTTTGCAATGGGGTTTGAACTTAGGATATGGGGTTATTTTGAAGCCAAAAGATTAACGAAAAGTTAATATTGCTATGCGCCACAAAGCAACAAGGAGTGGGGATTGGGCTTTTGTGATTTATGACATCTCGCGCAGAATCTGCCACGAAAGTAGGAGTTTTTGGAGGTTAGTTTTGGCGTTTGCGGGGCTGGTTGAGGGCAGAGAAAAGATGTTGATATTGCGGTTAAATTTTTGTGAAAAAGAGGGTGGGGGGATAAGGATTTTATAATATTCTTTGGTTTGGGCTGTGAGCGGAAAGCCGAGATTCTTACAATATTTTTGAAAAAGTGCGCTTGCTTTTGTGCCATTGAGACAAATAGTCTTAATCTTGCTTGAGCTAAGCAGCGCAAAGATGTCATTAAACGCAATATTTTTGAGGCTACTATCGCTCGAACCGATAATCTCACAGGTTTGCACAATATCCCACAGTACGAGGGAATGGGATTGTAGAAATGCGGTTTTGGCGGCGATGTTATTTATTAAGGCTTGATTTTGTGCGATACTCTTATCATCAAACAATGCTCCCAACACTTTCCAAAAGCGATTTTGTGGGTGTGCGTAGTAGAATCCACACTCGCGTGATTTTATAGAAGGGAACGAGCCAAGAATGAGGGTTTTAGAATCTGCATTCAAACCACTAGGCGGGAATGGGTGGGTGGGCATTTTCTTTAATCCCGCCGAATTGGCTTACATATATTCTCTAAAATGTTTTTTAACTTACATTTCAAGTCATTTTTTAATCCTTCAAGATCATTTGATGAATAGTTGATTCTGTCTTTTGTTATCAAATCAAAATGCACAGCCTTTTCTTTACTTATTTGCATATTTTCATTTTCATCAAACAAAAGGATTAAAGGCTTATTTTGTCCTTCTGCTAAACCGATTTCATAATAAACATTTGGGCGAGAATATGTCAAGTCTGCAATCATCAAATCACACCCTTTAATGCCATTTTTAATTTTCTCAATAATATCTTTAGATTCAATATCTTCTTTATCTACTCTATAAGGCAAGTATATTTGCTTATGTTGATGTTCTTTGCTTAGCTCATAACCTTCAGCCACCAGTTCATTATAAACATCAACTATACTACTCCAAATATTATTTGTATTTTTAAAAGCCATAGCCACAAAAACCTTTTGAATTCTGGAATTATAAATTTCATCAAAAATATGCACAAGGCTTGCTAAATCCATTTTTGCTTTATAAATATGATTATTCAATACCCATTTTTTAAAAAGTTCTATCTTTTTTGTAGCTTGACCACTAATTGCATAAAATAAAAATGCAAAAAATAAACTCGTATTGTTTGTTTCTTTTAAATTTTTGTCTTTGAAAATCTCATTAATAGAATTAAGACGCCCTTGCATGTCTTCTATTTCTATCTCCACTTTAATAGCCTCTAAAAATTTGAAAAAATCTAAAAAGCTACTTCTTTTATTATTGTCAAAAATATTTTCTAAGTTTTTAAAATACTCTGTAAAAGAGAGTTTAGAGGCTTTTTTAGCATAGTAATATGGCAATCCAAAAGCTTTATCATCTTTGAGTTTTTCATCAGGGAAATTTGAATTATCTTCAAATATAAGTTGCAAATTTTGTTCCATACTCAAAGGAACTGCCTTAAAGTTAAGATTATGGAATATTATTTTGGCTTGTTTGCTATACTCTTCTTTAGTTCTAAAAAATATAATACAAACAGCAATGATTAGTTTTAGGTCTTTTGTTTTAGATTTAAGGTTTTCAAAAGCAGTAATTCTATGATTTCCATCAATACGAAAGAAAATATTTTCATCATTTCTTTCTTTGAGTGTGCTTAATGTTGCTACTTTAAAAGTTGAATCGCCATAAGGCTTTGGAGATTGAATGCCTATATTAAGCTTTTTAAAGCCAAAATTCCCTTTTTGATTATCTTGAAATGCCCAAATAAATTCTTCCAACCTCTGGATTTCCTCTTCATCTTCTGGCAAATAACACCCTAATACTAATTCTGGAAAAAATAGATTCTCCCCTCTTTCTAAAAAACCTTGCAATTCTTTGCTGTGTTGCTCTATAGTGCCTCTTTGATAGTCATCATCAGGCTTTGAAATTCTAGCAATCTCTTCAAAATCTGCAAAGCCTCGAAAGGTCAAAAATCCCCCGAGTGAAGTTTCCATGATGCCTTTTAGCTTCATCTTATCCTCCTAATATCATTTTTTCTACTTCTTTTTTAGCAGATTCTAGAATCTCTTTTGCCTCTTGCTGCAACTTCTTTGCCTTGTCTCTACGATGCGTGATTTCATCGGCGATTTGCTCTTGAATTAGTAAGGGTGGGAGGGGGATTTTTAGAGATTCTAATTCTTGAATATTGATATTGAGCTGCGCAACAGGTCTTTGCAATCTTGAAGTTTGATTCTTTGTTATATTAGATGACAAAATACATAGAATAAAATCATTAAAAACATTTTTCTTAAATCTTAAAATTGCAATAGCTTGATTAATCACTGCTGGCAAATCATAGTTATACTGGGCTATCTTTCCTATACTACCAGCTATCCCAAATAAAATATCTCCCCTTTTTACTCTTACTCTTGATAAATCAATATTATAAATATGCTCTTTTACAAAGATTACATTCTCTAAATCAACTTCAAGATTTTGGGTAAAATTCACCAATCTTAAAAAATAATATTTGCCATTTTCTTCATAGTCTTCCCCTTTAGATTTTGGAGTAGCGCCAGAAGCAATAAAATTTGTAATATCCTTAAGTCTCTCCAAAGGATACTTGCCCTTTTGCAGGGCTTTTTCTAGGTCTTGGTAATATTTTTGATGATAGCTTGGGTCGAAGCGAGAACCACTTAAAGCACTTATTTTTTGCGTGAAGATTCTAGAATCTAAAGTATTATTTGCTTTTTGTGGCATAGTAATGCCTAATTCACCCAATAAATATTCATCAATAGAATCTAAAAGTTCTTGGGCTTGTTGTTCTTTATCTTTTTTAACTTTATAGGCATTATCCATAATGTCAATAATTTGTTGCTGGATTTGTTTATTGGGAATCTGTGGAATTTGCAATTCTTTGATTCTCTCAATAGCCAATTTTGGAATTGTCGTTTGAATATATTGTCTTTTCATTTGGTTTTGTAGGAACGAAGTTTTCAAAATAATGCTCAAAAACTTTGGCAATACGCGATTCATAGCCTGTAGCTTTACACAATTTTCTGTTAAAATAACTTGATTATTTGTGGAGTTTTTAAATAAGAATATTTTTCCTATTGTTCCCGCAATGGACAAGGCTATCTCATCATTATGAATTTCATAGCGAGAAAGAAGCTTAAAAATATGCTCATCTATTGATTTTAAATTATCTATATCAATATCTAAACTTTCAGAATCTAAATCTTCAACACGTAAATATTTATATGGCGTTATAGTGTTAGAATAGGTTTCACCCTTTGGAATTCTCTTACCACTTCGAATAGAAACAAAGCTTTTTAGAGGGTAGGTCGTTATTGCCATGTTGGTAGTTTTATAATATTCTGCATCAAATCTCTCACCGCTTAATTCACTCCATTTTCTGATAAACATTTCACTCATACTAAGCCTTTGATGAATTTCTCTAATTCTTTGGTGATAACATCTAGTTCATTGTTTCCTGTAGGTTTGCCTGTCGCGTCATAGCCAATATCTTCAGCAATTGCCATAAAAATATCATAATCTAGTCCCTGCTCCTCAAAAAGCCTTGTCTTTTCTTGTTGATAAATCTCTATCATCTCATCTTGCAAAGAGGTAATTTGCTTTCTATATTTTATGCTAATAGCATTTTTTGCTTCTTTGTAGGATTCTTGTTCTTTATCTTCTTTGCTGGGATATTGATTATTTAAATCTTTCATTTCTTTTTTCTTTAAGTTGTCTAAATCCTGCATTTTGTCTTCATATTTTTGGGATATTTTGATTTTATTTTGCAAGTTTTCTTTAAATTTTTTAATTTTTTGTGTTTGTTCTATGCTGTATTTTTGTAGAAACAAAACAGAACTCTTAACCCCTGCTCCTGTGTGAGAAAAAGCAGTTTGTGGCATAGAGACAACAGCGAGGATTCTGTAAAGTTCTTCTATATTATCACGCACATATTGTAAGCTTGAGTTCGTCAAGATACCATCAGGGATAACAATAGCTAGAATCCCTTTGTCTTTTAAAAAATTATAGGCTTGTTCGATAAAAAGTATCTCTGTGCTTTGACTTTCTTTCCCTTTTCTGTGTGGCTTTAAATCTAGCCAAGAATCTCCACTATAAGCAAGGTTATATTGATGCAAATAAGCCTTTTCTGTTTGTTTAATAGTAGAGCCAAAAGGGGGATTGGTAATAATAAAATCAAAATGATTTGGCTTGAAATCTTTATTTTGATTTTTAATTGCAAGTTTATTCAGTCTCTCTTTTAAATCTCTATTTTCTTCATTATCTTCTAATTTGATGCTTGCCTCTTCAATGGGGGCTAAGCCATCATAAGCAATGACATTGGTATGCCCATCATCGTGGATAATCATGTTCATTTTGGCTACTCTTGCGATTTGTTCGTTGATTTCTATACCAAATAAATTTTTCTCTGCAAACGAATGCCAATAATTATGGTGTTTAAGCGCATTTGTTTTAAACTTTTCATCTGCTTGCTTACGCACTTTATCTAAAGCGTGGAGTAAGAAGCCACCACTCCCACAACTCGTATCAAGCACAAAGGAATTATTATTAATAGGCAAAACATCTACAATAAATTTCACAATTTCTCTAGGTGTGAAATATTGCCCAAAATCTCCCCTAAAGAATGAACCCATAAAGGTTTCAAAAGCTCTTCCTTTAGAATCTAAATCTGTTTCTGAGAGATTGTATTTTTCTAAATACCCTACTACTGCACGAATCTTTTCAGGACTTAAGCGAATATCCTCTTTGAAAACTTCGGGGTCTTTCTTACGTCCTTCTTCATAAAGTTCATAGATTCTTTGGGCTAACTCTTGGTTTATTCTCTCGTTTTCTGATTGTTTTTGATTTTTGTCTTTTTCCTCTTTTTGATTTCTTTTGGTATAAATTTGGAATTTGTAAGGTTCTCCATCGGGAGTATTTTTTTCGTCCCAAATCTTGCAAAATATCAGTTTATCAAGCTCATCAAATGCAGTGCTTGGATTTAACTCACCTCCTCCCCAAAGGGCATTATGTGCTTGTTTAAAAACCTGCGTTAATTCGTCTTGCTTGATAACTATTAAATCAAAATATTTTTTGTCTCCTCTTTGCCCACCTGCTACATATTTATACACTGCAATTTCTTTTGAGCCAAATTGTGGAATATCGGAAATGGTGATTCTCTGTCTTGGACGCTCTTTTGGGACTTGATAATACTCATCTTTTAGCCCAGAAGTAATCCACACATAAGAAGCTAACTCTGTCGTTGCATAACTAAAAGCTTGTTCAACTGCATTTCTAAACTCCAAATCTGAAATGTCTTGTTTTTTGCATTCAACGATAATATAAGGAGATTGACATTGAATATCATTAAAAACAATAATATCTGCCTCTTTAGTAGAACTTCCCATTTTGACAGGTTCAAATTGTTTAATAGATTCTACAGGATAATTGTATTGCAAGATAAGTTTCAAAAATGTCATTGCTTGAACTTTTTCCTCTGGATTGGTATATTTGCGTTTTTTATTTTGATGAATATAGGTAATGTATTCTTTATTTTCATCAAATAAAATCAGATTCTTGTCGATACCTTCATCTATTAAATCTTGTTCAAAATTATTCATTTTCCTCTCCTTGATTTCTTTGATATTTATATAAATTTCAGAATCTCAAGATTCTTTCTAAAATACTTTGACATAGATTATTCAAACAAATTTTTGATATAAATTTCATTGTCATGATATTTAGCTTTCTTTGCATCTTCCTGTAATCTTTCAATCTTATTTTGTTTATATTCTGGTAAATCCCAACAGATAGGTAATAATTCACAAAATCTATAAAAATACTCAGATAAGCTATAATCTCCTCTCAAAAAAGGACGTTTGGATAAATCACATTGCTGCGTTATCCATTTTTCTAACTCATAAGATTCATAAATATGCCCTTGCTTTGCATTCCATATTTTAGCTATTCTTACTAATCGTCTTAAAGTTTGATTATTCACTAATTCTCTATCTAAGTCATTCGGATTAGTTGAAATCCAATCCCAAACTCGCGTTTGATACCAATTTTGCTTATTTGGAATTCTATAATCTCCAAAATCATCAATAATGGCAGGGACTAAATCAAATTTAATATGATTGAGTTCTAAAACTACTGCTGGGAAACTTTGCTTGCAAATAGAGGTCGGGTATTTGGATTCTGCAAATTCTTTCAAGTAATCTAAATAATCTTGTGGTTTTTTAGGATAATTATTTCTAGGTTCTAAACGATAAAATCCTCCAAATATTTTTCCAAAAACAACTATTATGTCAACATCAGAATTTTCATCAAACTGCCTTGATATAATCGTTTTTCTTTTATAAGAACCAAAAACAAAATATTTTTCAATTTGATTTCTTGGAGTAATTGAAATCTCATTACTTTCATCAAATTGTTGTAATCTTCGAAATATTGTATTAATAGAAACTTGAATGTTATTCTTCTCATTATCCCTTACAATCGCTCTTTCCGCCAAATCATTCAAGTAGCTATTCACACTCATTTTTGCTCCTTATCTACTTGATATTGTGCGTTTTTATCTATTTCAATCTGCTTTTTCGCACTTTTGTATCCTGCTTGAGCAATGGGCAAAGAATTTTCATTAATATTAGTTCTCCTAGAATCTAACTTTTTTAAGTATTGAATTTGTTGCTCTATGCTTATATTCTTAGATTCTATTTCCAAAAATATTCTAGCCTTATTCCTAAGAGCTAGATATTTGTTTCCACTATTTTGGTGAGATAAATACTTCTCTTGAGGGTTTAAAAATACAAGTAACATTGTTATAAATCCTGATATAATAGCAATAAACCCACTCCAACATTCATTTGAATCATTATACACAAAAACTAGACTCGCACAAACAGAAGCAATAGATGTTATCATTAAGGCATAATTCCAGTATCTCCAATACTTTGCACTCTCAAAATGTCCCTTAGCTGAATAAATAGAATCTTCTTTGATTCTTTCAACTTCTCTTTTGATATTTTCTAAAATTTCATTTTCGCTCATTTTCCTACTCCCGCCATATCAGATTTTTAAATTTTTGGTATTTGCATAAATCTAAGCAGCCTTTAGCAATGATTTCGTGATTGTCATATTCTGCAGATTCTATGCCCTTAGAATCTGCAAACAATTCTCTCGTTCTCACATCAAACGCTTTTTGTAATCCATATTCTAGCCCTCACCTTAATTTTTAAAATCATATTTTTAATATTCACACTTCATAAGGAATAATCTTAATATTCCAAATTATTCTCTTCAAGAAATTTTTTCACGCCATAATCCATATTTTGGCAACTCGTTACAAAAACTCGATGCACTTTTCGTTTGGCAAAAATCTTTTGATTCTGCTCAATATATGCTGTGCAGTCTCCTAGAAAAATCCTTAAATGTTCTTGCTTGACTTGAGATTTTTCCCAATTTTTACATTGAATCAAAAGTGCCTCTTCTTCGCCTTTACTTGCATTTATAAATTTCACCCTCTATGAGATATTCCTGCGAATCCCAAAATGAATTCCAACCTTTTTCCATATTTAATATATACAAAGTATCTCCACCTAATGTCGCGGACTTGTTTTTCAAATCATTGAGAGCAGATTCTCTCAAATCTAGCAGACTCATAGAACTCCAAGTGTCTATTTTTTGCCCAACTTCTTGACCCAACAAACGACAATCTTTAGGTTTTTCCTTTGTTATATTTATGCTTTTAGCTTGAGGCAATAGGTGGGTTTTTGATGTGCAGCCCACCAATAGGGCTAAAAAAAATATTGCGATGCAGTATTTCATAGCTCTCTTGCCAATGAAAACAAAATTTTTACTTTCTCCCATCTTCTATCACCCTAACTTCCCCGCTCGATTCCACCTCTAAAACCACAAATGGCAACCCTTGTTTATTGAGTTCTTTCATAAAGGGGTCGGGGTCGTTTTGCTCCATATTCCACACCCCCGCGCCTTGCGTTGCACGATAATGTTTATTGATATTTTTATCTACTTTCACAATTGCCTCAAATTGTTCTCTTGTGGTTTTGAAAAATGTTCCATTAAACCAATTATTCCCTGTCTCTCCCCAAGGTGATTTAGTAAAGGCTGAATATTTGCCTTTGCTACTATCGTATAAACGAATGATTATTTCTGGTATATCCTGAGGCTTAACATCTATTGCGCCTTGAAATTTTAAATATACATCTTCATCTTTCTTGTTACAAATTGAAAATACTGCACGAAAAGCCTGAATTTTATCTGTTCCTCCACTATCCTTATCTGCAGACACATAACATAAAACGTTATCTCCTACTTGCATATCTTTAAAACAAGCTTCATAGTCTCTCATGTTTCCATTTTCCCGATATAGCGACCACCGCCAACCTTCTTTCCCTATCTTTTCTCCATCAACACCACACTGATCTTCAATTTTTTTAGGTTGGCAACATACAATCCAATAACCCGTATTAATCCCCTGATATTCGCCGCCTTTTGGCATATCGCTATTATCCGCGCCGCTTGCATTCTTGCTTGCCCCAACGCCCCACTTGCCCTCGCAAATCAACTTCGCCCCAATCATCGCCGGCACGCCTGTGGTGTAGCTCACCCCCTGCGCATTCACCTCGTCAAAGCATTTCTCGTGTTCGCAAACATTATAAATATAAATCGTGCGCTCCTTGCCGTCCTTCACCCCGCGCATATAGCAGCCAATATTCGTCTTGCCCTTTGTGCGCGGTGCGAGGCTCGCTGGGTCGGGCAATAGCGTCTTTAGCACCTCGATAGGCACAATGCTCCCGCCCTTGTGCTGCACAGAATCGACACGCAAAAGCCCGACATTTTCAAGGCATTTCATATGTGTAAGGTAGCTCTCGCCAAAGGTCATAAAAAAGCGAATCTTGCGCAAACCTTTGATGTTTCTTATCAAAGATTCCAACTCCTCGTGATAGAGTAGATAGCTGTTTTTCACCCCTACTTCGGGGTAGTCCCACTCTTTCATCAGTGCAAGTGGGGCAATGTCGCGCCACTCTCCGCCAAAATACCCCTCAACTTTCAAATCCTGTGTGTTGGATTCTAAACTAAAATGCTTTTCTTCGCGCTCAAACTTGCGATAAATCGTGTCTTGTTGCAAGTCTGGATTTAGATTCAAATCGGTTTGGGAGACAAGATTATGGATTGCCGTGCGGTTTTCAGCCGCTCCCAAAGACGAATCGCCCTTCACCCAATACCGCGCTTTGCTGCTCACCTCGCGCAAATTAATCTCTGGGTTAAAGTTTGTCGCAAATGCATACCCATGGTCGCCCGCGTTGCAATCCAAAATATCAATAGAATAAATTTCATCAAAATAATGTTTCTGCGCATACGCACAAAACACATTCGTAACACCCGGGTCAAACCCGCTACCAAGCAGCGCAAAAATCCCCGCTTCTTTGTAGCGCGTGTCATACGCCCACTGCTCTTTATACTCAAAATGCGCATTATCGGGGTGTTCATAGTTTGCGGTGTCAAGATAATGCGTTTTGGTGCGCAAACACGCTTCCATAATCGCCAAATCCTGATAAGGCAACGCGACATTCACAACAAGCGCGGGGCGCACTTTGTTTATCAGCGCAACGAGCGCATCGACATTATCCGCATCAACGACATCAACCTCAATCTCGCCCAAGCCCTTAGCACGGATAGAATCTGCAATCGCCTTGCATTTGCCAAGTGTGCGCGAAGCAAGGACAATGCGCGAAAACACCTCGCGATTTTTTGCCATTTTGTGTGCCACCACACCGCCAACGCCACCCGCACCAATCTGTAATACAACTGCCATATAGAATCCTTTAGAGTGAAATAAAAGATTTATCTGTTATAAATCTCACTTAATCATACGGGATTCTATCATTTTATCGCTGTTTTTGTTATTGACAATGCCGCCTTTACTGCCAAAAGACAAGGCAAAACCTTAAAAATTCACAGATTCTTATGATGAAAAAAATAATAAAAATGAAAGAAATTTGAGAAGTTAGAAATCATTTAAAAAGGCATACACGCGAAACTATGCAGTATGCCAAAAGTTTATCTAAAGATTCTATCGGTGAAAAATCGCCTTAATAGAGCCTCGTGTGATGATAAGCTGATTACTCTGAATCAAGACATCACTTGTGCCATCAGCAAAAAGCTGCACCAAAGTATCTTCCACAGCCATACTTTCTGGAGCACAAAGCATTCTTGTCATACCGACACCGACAAAATGAAGCTTATTATTCTTAAGCGTGTAATCGCCAAAAAACCCATTGCACCCAGCATTGCCATTTAATCCTCGATTTGCATCAAAATCCACATATGCAGTATGTTCTGACATCGCCACATTAATTTGTTTCCCTGCATTATCAAGTGAAGAAAGCATCCATCTGTGTGCAATCTGACTTTGCAAATCTTGTGCATTACCACAACCTATGGCAAATATACCTACTATAACCAAACACAAATTCTTCATACGCATCACTACTCCTTATCTTTCATCAATTTTGAAACAGATTCTGTAGATTCTAACAAAAGTTAGTAAAACATTATCAAACTTTATTCTTGCCATTCAAGTTCTTTGAGGGCTTCTTTGATTTTTGAGCTGACTTTCACTCCGCTGACAAAAGTATAATTTTGAGACTTGATTCTCACATGCAATTCTCTTTCGCCCTTCATTTCTTCTGCCTTGACTTTGAGTTTTTCAAGTATGCCTTCTTGTAGATTATAAGGATCAAGCACCACACATAAAGGCGCACAAGTATCAATTTCTTTAGGACGCATATCAATAGGAATGATCGCGGATTCTTCTTCATTTTGAGGTTTGTATTTAGGCTTTACATTTTGTTTTGCTGCATCTTGCAAAGATAATACTTCCATAATGCGAAAATTGGCATTATCCTCACGTTCTTCGACTTTACATTTAAGTGCGATAGGCAAAGAATTATCCACCTCTTCTAGAATCTCTAAATGTTTTTCAAATACCATAAAATCTACTTTTCCGCCATAATCCAAAAATTCGATATTCCCAAAAGGCTTACCGCTTTTTTTGCTGATCTTGCGTTTAATATCCAAAACCTTCCCTACAAGCATACACATTGAGCCTATTTGGAGATTTTCAAGCTCAATTGTTTTCACAACGCCTTTGATTTTCTTGATTTCATCTTTAAAATCATCAAGTGGGTGTCCTGATATATAAATCCCCATACACTCGTATTCATAATCTAACAATGTTTTAATATCATACTCGCCTTTATCCTCAATCTGTATGCGGACATTTATCCCCACATCTTCACTGCTAAATAAGGAATTATTAATCAACTCTTGAGCTTTAATTTTTCCTCTTCCCTCTTCGCATAATTCATCAATATGCTCAAGCATACTTTTGCGTGAATAGCCGAGATTATCCAAAGCTCCTGACTTGATTAATGGCTCAAGTGTTCGTTTAGAAAGTTTGCTAAAATCTACGCGCGCGACAAAATCTTCAAGATTCTGATACGCCCCATTTTTTTCTCTCTCTTCTATAATGTTTTCAATAGGTAAATCTCCCATGCCCTTAATCGCACTCAATCCAAAAATGATTTTCTTTACGCCATTAAATTCTCCCACACCAAAATCGTTTTCAGAAATATTAACATGAGGCGGGACAATATCAATATGAAGAGCCTTCACTTCTTCAATATATTTTGCAATTGATTCTGTTTTGCTTGTCTCACTTGTAAGCATTGCTGCCATAAATTCGTATTTGTAATAAGTCTTCAAATAGGCAGTTTGATAAGTAACCATTGCATAAGCAGCGGAGTGTGATTTATTGAATCCATAACCTGCAAACTTGACAATAAGCTCCCATAAATCCTCTGCTTTGCTTCTGTCGTATCCTTGTTTTTGTGCGCCATCGGCAAATTCTTTTTTCAGTCGAATCATCTCATCAAGCTTTTTCTTTCCCATAGCACGGCGCACCAAATCCGCTCCACCAAGTGAAAATCCACCGATTGTTTGCACGATTTGCATCACTTGTTCTTGATAAACAATCACCCCATAAGTAGGCTTAAGGATAGATTCTAATATATCAAAAGGATAGACGATAGATTCTATACCATGCTTACGATTAATAAAGTCATCAAGCATACCTGATTCCATTGGACCGGGACGATAGAGGGCAAGCATCGCGATAATATCTTCAAAAGTCGTGGGCTTAAGCTTTTTACTAAGACTTTGCATACCGCTAGATTCAATTTGGAATAAACCCAAAGTATCGCCACTTTGAATCGTCTCATACACTTTAGAATCTTCCATATCCATAATACTAAAATTAATCTCTACCCCATATCTTCGCTTAATCAGCTTGATTGCATCATCAATCACGGTAAGCGTCTTTAATCCTAAAAAGTCAAATTTAATCAAATCTACAGGTTCTAGCCAACCCATTGAATATTGCGTTGCGACACCTTGCATCTTATCATTCGTATAAAGTGGCACTTTATTCCAAAGCTCTTCTTGAGAATCAATCACAATTGCTGCGGCGTGTGTTCCTGCATTGCGCTTCAATCCCTCAAGCAAAACAGCATAATCCCACACTTGTTTTGCAAGCGGACTTTTTTCTACCAATTCTTGGATTCTCGGTTCTTTTTCCCATGCACCATCTTTTTCTTTTCCATCTTTACCCTTATGCTTTATAAGCGTAATGCCAAGCTCGGCTGGAATGAGTTTAGCAAACGCATCGGCTTCATTATAAGGCATATCTAGCACGCGTGCGACATCACGAATCACACCTTTTGCCAACAAAGAACCAAAAGTAATCACTTGCGCGACATTATATTTACCATAAGTATTTGCGACATATTCTATCATTTCGCCTCGTCTGCGTTGGCAAAAATCCATATCAATATCAGGCATACTCACGCGTTCAGGATTCAAAAATCGTTCAAAAAGCAAATCGTATTTGAGAGGATCAATATCTGTAATATTCAACGCATAAGCGACCAAGCTACCCGCAGCAGAGCCACGACCCGGACCCACAGGAATACCCTCTTTTTTAGCAAAATTGACAAAATCCCAAACTATCAGCATATAACCCGGAAACTTCATTGAGATAATCACATCAATTTCACGCTTTAATCGTTGCTGGTAAAGACTATGTCGCTCTGGTGGGATATTTTCTAGCCGTTTTTTTAATCCCTCTGTGCATTTGTAGGTAAAATAAACACTATCATCAATCGCATCAAGCTCAATATTTAGAATCTGTGGGAGATTCTCATCTTTAGCATAAAGCTTGGTATTTTTAAAAGTCGGGGGTGTGGCAGGAGAATTTTTTAAAATAACCTCTCCGGTATGCTTGTTTTTAATCTCTATATTTTTCAATGCGAGATTAAGTTGGCATTTTTGTGCGATTTCTTGCGTATTTTCAAGCACTTCAGGAATATCTACAAAAAGTTTTTGCATTTGCTCGGGAGATTTGACATAAAATTCTTTCACAGAATGTTTTAGCCTATCTTTGCTATTAAGTGTTTTACCCATTGCGACACACATTGCGACTTCTTGTGCGCTCGCATCTTTTTGAAAGGTATAATGTGTATCATTGGTAGCAATCACCTTGATTCCAAGCTCTTTGCCAAGTCTTAGAATCTGCTCATCAATAAAAAGCTGGTCGGCGATGCCATGTCGCATAATCTCAAGATAAAAATCCTCTCCAAAAATATCTCGATATTCCATTGCGACTTCTTTAGCGACTTCATAGCCTTTCGCCCCAAATGCAATATTGCGAGGATTGTTCGTATTGAGTTGCCAATTAACCTCTCCTTGCAAACACGCCGACGAACATACTAAGCCCTCTCTTCGCTCACGCAAAAGCTTTTTATTAATACGCGGATAATAGTAAAAGCCATTGATATAAGCTTGTGAAGAAAGATACATCAGATTCTTATAGCCTGTCTCATTTTTTGCATAAAGACAGAGGTGAAAACGTTGTTTGGTTGATTTATCATTCAAATCATCACAATTATGCAAATAAGCCTCAATACCAATGATAGGATTTAGCCCTTCTTCTTTCATTGTTACATAAAAATCAAGCGCACCAAACATATTGCCATGATCAGTGATTGCCACAGATTGCATTCCTAACTCGCGGATACGACTTGCAAGAAGCTTAATTTTATTAGCCCCATCAAGAAGAGAATACTCGGTGTGCAAGTGCAAATGGGTAAAACTCATTGCTATTCCTTTATCTTTAGTGTGTCTTTAATATTATATCAAATACAAAATAATGAGAAATGTTCTTAATTAAATTTGGAAAAATTATTGGATTAAAAACTCATATCGCAAATCTTCTAGCTCGTGTTTTAGTCGTTTGTTTTCGTCCAAAAGCATATCGTATTGCGTTTGCAAACTAGAAATTTCTCTACTTTTATAATAAATCGTGCTAGAAAGGTAAATTTTTGGCACAGAAAAAAATAAAATTCCTGCCAAAATCCCTAAAGCTACCCATAAATTATGTGCATTTAAACCCGAATAAGTAGAGGATTCTTGAGCGTAAAGATCTTGCTTCTCTTCTTCACTTACACGATTATCGATAATATCTTGATATTCCTGCATAAAAATGCCTCACATTAATTTAATATAATTTTAATCATTCCTGTATTCAAATACCCTTAATTTCGCACTTCTAGCGCGTTTATTATGAGTGATTTCATCAGAATCTGGAACAATAGGCTTTTTAGTGAGGATATATCCTTTTTCGTGATGATTCCCACATTCACACTTGTAAGTCTCTTGTGGGCAAATACATGACTTACTCCATTGTTTAAAATTTTGCTTCACCAAACGATCCTCAAGTGAATGAAAAGAAATAATCCCCACACGCGCACCTCGCAAATATCCTTTATCATAAGTCTGTGATAAAGAATCTAAGAGCTTTTGCAGCTCACCCAATTCATCATTGACTTCAATACGCAATGCCTGAAAAACCAAAGTCGCTGGGTGCAAACCTTGACGCCTAAAATGTTGCTCGACAAAAGAACTTAAATCAAAACACGACTGGAAAGGTTCTCTTTTGCGTCTCTCTACAATCAATTGAGCAAGCTTTTTACTCTCCTTAAACTCTCCATAAGACCTGAAAAGATTCTCTAAAGCGTGAGAGGAATAAGTATTTACAATGTGCGCAGCAGTCAGATTCTGTTGGGTATCCATTCGCATATCAAGCAAAGGGCTATTAAAACTAAAACCTCTTGCAACCTCATCAAGCTGCATTGAGCTCACGCCAATATCAGCGATAATTCCCTTGATACGCGAACAAACTTGCGCGGATAAATGTGAAAAAATATGCGAAAAGGGTTGATGAAAAAGATGAATGCGATTGCGATAAGATTCTAAACGTTTTGATGCCAAAGATAAGGCATATTCATCTCTGTCAAAAGCATAAATATGAATATGAGGATAAGATTCTAAAAGGGCAAGACTATGCCCACCATAACCCAATGTGCAATCAACCACGATTGGATTTTCATTCAAATCAACAAAGTCAATAGAATCTATATACTTAAAAACTTCGACTATTTGCTTTTGAAGGACGGATTGGTGCATTATTTTCAAGCTTTAAGGCTTAAAACGATCAAATCGAAGCCCATTATCAAGGATAATTTGATGCTCTTGATAGAGAGAATTTTTCAGATTCAAAACCATTACAAAATAAATTTGCTTGCTTTTTTCATCAAACTCCATTTTTAGCGGCAAATCCACTCGCACGAAATAAGGCATTTTATTAGCAAACAAAATAAAATCCTGTATATCTTGTGTGCTTGGCGCGTATCCAACGACTTGATAATAAGTATCGGCAATTTGCTGCTCTGAAGAGGTAGAGAGTTTTTTGACCTCTACATGTGTAAAAAAATCTTGCAAATAAGTCTGAATCTTCTCTTCATCAGCCACATTATAAAGATTTGCAAGAAATGTGTATTTTTGCACTACAAGATTCTTTAATTCTGCTTCAATAGCTTGATAATCTTGATTGATACGGTTAAAGACAATTTTTGATTCCTTTGTGCGAAGGGCTTGTTTTTTATATTCTTCAACTTTGGGTAAAAGAAAAGTGGTCGTGCAAAAAACACAAACAATCACAAAAACTAAGAATAAAATCAAATTGCGAATAACAAAATCAGCATTAAAATCATTATTCATTGTTTTTGTCCTTATCTTGAGTATTGATAGGTTTAAGAATCGGATTAGCCTTACTCACCGAAACGAAATTAAACCAGCCGCTCATCAAAGGATAAAATTCTACCCGCGTTTCAGTAAAAATAGCTCTAAGTGGAGCTTCAAGGAGAAACTTATACACTTCTTTGGAAGGTGTCAAGCCTTTTATCACCAAACGATTGTAATTGAGCTCCATACTATTTGCAGTGATTTGATGAGGAATAAGTTTAAAGAGATTAGCCACAGCATCTTTAAGCATTTCATTTTGTGTTTGTATCGTCTCGCCCAATTTGATTTCATAATCCAATCGTTCGATATAGTCTTTCACGACAATCACTTTCAACTTGATACTTTCTACATTTTCTTCGACAGAGGTTTGTTCGTTGATTCTGTTAATAATCTGAATTTCAAGAATCTTCTCATACGCAAAAATAAACAATACAGCTAAAATAATATATCCTGTCCAAATTTTTGTAACGCGTTTGAATATAGATTTGGGCTTTGGACGTATAAAACTATAAGCCATTATTTTATCCTTGATTGTCTTTCATTTCAGCCTTAGCAAGCTCAATAAGTGCATCGGGGATAGACAAACTCCTTATCTCTATATCCAACATTAGATTCCCACGAATATGCTCAATGGCTTGCTCTGTGATACCATAAGTATCCAAAATAACGATTTTCTCGATGAAACGCGCACTATAAACTTCGTTGCTATAAAATTCACTGATAGAATGTTTCAGAATCTCCGTTGCGTTTGACGCACGAGCCAAATCCCTTAATTCTTCGAGATGCGAAATTTCTGCCTCTTGTGCTTTTTGAGAATCTATTTCTTCGGGCATAAACTCTTTGCGAATCAAATCCTCATCTAAATCTTCCAATTCACCGATTTCATTTAATTCATCAATCGAGCCAATCACGGTATCTAGGTCTTTCATTTCTTTCAACGAATGCACTTCCATCATCGTATTTTGATCTTCCCCGCTACTATCTAGTCCGCTCTCCATCATAAAAAATCCGCCAAAATAAACGCTCTGTTCATCTGCGACAAAAAGCGTAATACTTCCCCGCTCTTGCAAGACAAATAATTGCATTTCTTTTGTCAGAGTTTTTTTGACATTTTCATACACCAAAATAAAAGGCGAAAACAAATAATCCAGCCCCAAGGCACGAATAAACTTCACACGATTTTCATCAACGGCAAGCTGCTGAATATAAAAAAGCCAATTGTGAGGCATCTCAATGATTTTAGAAGTTTTTGCATTCACGCCAAATTTAAGCAAATCTGTTTTTTTGGAGCAATGCGCCAAACCTTGATTATAAGTTTTACTTATCGCACTCAAATAAGTGAAAGGATGTCTGCGTTTATAGCTTGCGATGAGTTTTGCTGCTTCTACAGGCAATTCTTTATCAACGATTTTAAATTCTTTTGTGAGGGAGCTTTTAATAGTCTTATTCTTCATCACGACAATTTTTAAGGCACATATCTTAGCGTCCAAATTCACACCGATAAGAACCGTTGAAAAAAATGGTCTGAGTAAAAATTTCAGCAAAACATATCCTTACAATGAAGTTTTATTATTCTAGCAAAACTTCGATAAAGTCTCATACAAGAAGCAAGCATTTAGTGTTCCTTTTCCATTTTTTGAAGCACTTGTTGCTTGGCTTCTTCTATGTCTGTATGAGAATCAATCATAAAACCATCGTCTGCATAAAAAGAAATCGTAGAAAAAGGCTTGGGAATCTTGAATTTATCCCAAGTGCTAAGTTCCCAATAGTGCGAACATTCTACTCGCATAGGGACGATGTGCTTTTGAGCTTTTTGACTCATCGCGACAACGCCATCGGCAATAGAATGATAAGGTCCTTTTGGTCCATCTGGCGTAATACCCATATCATAGCCTTCTTTGAGTAGTTTTATTGATTCAATCAAAACCCTTAATCCACCCTTAGAAGTTGAGCCACGAAGTGTTTGCAGTCCAAAATAACGATATAAATGCACCATTATCTCGCCGTCAAAATGTTGAGAAGAAATGATAAAAAATCCTTTATTGCGCTCTTTTGGCATACGCTTCACAAGTTGGCGATACAAAAAAGGAAGCATCAAAAACTCACCATGCCAAAAGCAGCCTACAAAATTGTGTTTTTCAATATCGGGGCTGATATAAAAACGATGTCTTGTGCAAAGATACAGAATCCACAAAGCGATATAAGCCAATGGGGGAACGATGCAAAGCAAAATTTTTCGTTTTTTTTCGCGTGAAATCATTTTTCCTCCTTATCGCAAGAATCTATAATCTCTCCAAACAAGCTCCCTCCGTCATTTTTTACTACTCTTACTTGACATATTGATCCTATGGGTGCTTTTTCTCCGATGATTCTGATCAGTTTATTAGTATCACTGCGCCCTTCACTCCAACACTCACCATCAGAATCTTTATGATTTTCAATCAACACGCTATGGAGATTCCCAATCTCTGCTTGAGCTTTTCGCGTCAGAATCTGTTTATGTGCATTCTGTAATCTCGCCAAACGCTCCTTAGCAACACGCGCATCAACCAACATAGATTTATCATATTCAAAGGCACGCGTGTGCGGACGAGGCGAATACACAAAGCTATAAAGCGTATCAAATTCAACGATTGAAAGCACTTCCATTGTGTCTTCAAAATCTTGATCACTTTCTGTGGGAAAACCCACAATAATATCCGTGCCAATCCCGACATCTGGCACAAGCGATTTAAGCTTAGCGATTCTGTCCAAATACCATTCTTTACTATAACCTCTTGCCATCATTTTAAGAATCCGCGTAGAGCCGCTTTGAAGAGGGATATGTATCGATTTGGAAATCTTTGGATTGCACGCGAACTCCTCAAGAAACTCATCGTCCATATGTAGCGGGTGCGGTGAAGTAAAACGGATTCTCTGCAGACCCTCAATCTTACTTATCTCACGCAATAACTGCGTGAAGTTTGTCTTGGGGTGAGTGTGCGAAAATCGCACGCCATAGTGATTGACATTTTGCCCTAAGAGCAAAAGCTCTTTTATGCCATTTGCCACAAGCTTTCTTGCCTCTTTGATTAACATATCTTGTGGGATTGAAATCTCTTTTCCGCGTGTAAAAGGGACGATGCAATAACTGCATTGCTTATCACAACCAATTGAGATATTTAACATTGCTTTGATACCCATTGTTTGCGGAGATTGAAACACATAAGTGCTGTCATCATAGTCAATATCAACTTCCACTGCCTTAGGACGCTCGATGACTTCGGTGATTTTAGACACATTGCGCGCACCAAGCACAAAATCTACGCTCGGTGCTTTTTTAATAATCTCACTTCCCAAATGACTTGCCGTGCAACCACAAATGCCGATTTTTGCACCTTGTTTTTTCTCTTTAGCAAATTGTCCGATTTCCGAAAAAAGCTTTTGTTCAGGCTTCTGTCGCACCGAACAAGTATTAATCAAAATCAAATCAGCCTCTTTGGCATTATCAGTCAAAGTATAGTGTTTTTTGTGTTGTAATTCAGCAATAATATGTGCAGAATCCCGTTCATTCATTGCACAACCTAGTGTTTGGATAAAAAGCTTCATTGGAGGATAATTTCTTAGATTCTCAATAAATTCACAATTTTAAAATAACCTAAATGATATGAAGCTCATAAATATAGCTGCTTTCATCAAGCCCATATCGCACTTCATTTAAATGCACACTGTGTTTTGCTTTCTCAAAAAATGTCTTAGCTTTTTGCATATCTTTATGCGTATTTTCCTTATCAAAATAAAAAATATGCTGACCCTCTTGAGCCTTATTCAAAATCTCTTCTAAAGTCATTTTCGTATGCGATGCTTTGGATTTAGCGTTATTTAAACTTTGTTTGGCAAGTTTTAGTTCCATTTATTGTCCTTTGATGGCAAATTTAAGGCTTTAAGCTTATCATTATAGCCAAAATGTGCTAATTTTTAAAACTTTAAGCAATTTTTTATTATAATAACACTCTTCTTAATCAACTGCCCTCCCTAGTAAGGCGACCCCAAACGATTCGAAAGATGTAAAAAGGAATATCATGGAAAAGATTTTAGATATTATTGAGCTGATTGCTTATGAAAAAGGTTTAGATTCACAAGTTGTTTTCAATATTGTAAAAGAGGGTATTATCAAGATTGCTCGAGAAGAAATCAATCCACATTATGATTATTTTATCGAACAAGATTCTAAAGAACGCACACTTAAACTTTATCATCGTATCAAAGTATGTGCTGATGGTGAAGAAATCGAAGAAGGTAAAAGCATATCACTCTCTCAAGCCAAACAAATTGGCGAAGTGAGCGTAGGCGATGAAATCGATCGTGAAATCAGTCTTGACTCAATGAGTCGAGGAGCAATCAATAAACTCTTTTTGAATCTCGAATACAACCTGCAAAGGTCAATCGAAACACAAATTTTAGAAAATTTCCGCGCACAAATAGGAAAAATCGTTAATGGACAAGTCGTGAGTATTGATGCAGAAGGCAATACTTTTATTGAGATTGAAAGTATCCGTGCTATTTTGCCACAAAAAAGCCGCATTAAAGGTGAGAGTTTTAAAGTCGGTGATACCGTGCGAGCGATACTTAAGTATGTCAATATCAATCGTGGAGGGCTTTATGTCGAACTATCACGCACAACTCCAAAATTTCTTGAAGAGCTCCTTGCTATGGAAGTGCCGGAGATTAAAGATGGTGAGGTAATCATTCATAAATGCGCGAGAATCCCCGGAGATAGAGCCAAAGTAGCGGTGTATTCAACAAGCGAGAGAATCGATCCTATCGGCTGCTGTGTCGGCGTAAAAGGTGTGCGGATTAATGCGGTGAGCAAAGAGCTTCATAATGAAAATATTGATTGTGTGCAGTATCACTCTACACCCGAAATTTTTATTGCAAAATCCCTCACTCCTGCGCATATTGCAAGCATAAAAATTCAAGATACAGAAAGTGAGCGAGCAAAAGCAATCGTGCAAATCAAACCCGACCAAAAAAGCAAAGCTATAGGCAAAAATGGCGTCAATGTGCGCCTTGCAAGTATGCTGTGCGGATACGAGATTGAGCTACACGAATTGCAATCCGCATCAACAGAACAACCCTCCACAGACGAAGCATCGACAGAGAAAAAGGGTATTGACGCTTTGGAATCATTATTTAAATCTTAATCCGAAAAACCTTTATTCACACACGATAATGCAAGCTTTGATGCTTAGAATACACGACATTGGCATTTTGTGAGACTTTCACAAAGCGTCTTTGTGTGTAATCCACCACAAAATCACCCCCTCCTTTTTTACTCGCATAAAGTTTTGTGAGTATTTCACCGCATTTTTGCACAATAGAATCTTTGAGTTTTCTTTTACCGCAATGAATGATTAAATGCGCACTTGGCACATCACGGATATGCAGCCACATATCATCAGCTTTTGCAGATTCTAAAAGCCTTTGATTATCTCTAGCATTTTTACCGATTGAGACCTTAAAACCCTCGATAAAAAAACATTCACACGAAGTCTGATGAGACGAAGAATCACGCACTTTAGAATCTTTACGAGAAGAATAAGAAGAAAAAATCTCCAAATCATCGAGATTCTCTACATTTTGCACACATACGATTTGTGCTTCTAAAAAATCAATTTTATTTTGGAGATTCTCCCTTTGGATAAAAAGACTTTGTGCCTTTTTGTGAAACTTTTTACTTTGAGCGAAAAACAGATTCCCAGCCTCTTTTAAATCCCTTGCTTGAGAAGGAAGAGCAATCTCTATGGGCTGATTGTCAAAATCTTTTAATACCAATGTCGGGCTTGTGATTTTTGTCGTTGGCAATAAATACAGCGAAGCAAACAGCACTTTTCCCCATTGGGCTAAAAGAGAAGATTGATTAATAAAATATTCTTCAGAGGGTAGAGAATCTCGCTTTTGCTTCAATGCGTTGCATTTAGATTGCAGACTTCTAAGGACATTTTCGCGCTTAAGCTGCATATTTTTAGTAGCATATAAATGGTAATGCTCTAAAAGAATTGAGGGAATCTCACAAGAGCTAGGGATAGATTCTTGAGGCTTTAAATGTGTGGGTTGTGGCAAGGGTAAAAGAATCTTACCCACTTTCACTTCACGCGAACTTTTCATTTCGCTAATATGTCGCAATGCCTCTATCACGCAAGTTTTTTCATCAAGCAAAATCGCATTGGTATGTTTGCCTGTGCATTCAAGGACAAGCTTAAAGTGCATCTGCTTATAACTCTCCATACGCACACAGCTAAAAATCAGAATCCGATTATTGCCATCAACATTCACTTCTTGGATTTGTGCGTTTGTGCAATATTGAGCAAGTTTTAAATCAAAGGGAGCTTGGAAAATATGTGTGCTTAGAATCTCACCCTCGCACATAAAAATATCACTCTGCCCTTTTGTCAAATCAAAATAGATTCTGTGTTTGTCAAATTCGCCCACAAAAAGATTGCTTTTGATGCGCTTAAAATAGGAGAGTTTCTTAAAGTCTCGCAAATACGATGCGATGCCTTTGAGCAAAGAGAGATTCATTATCTAAAATCTCGCCGAATCTCACTCACGATTCAATGCCATTTTGGGCTAAATATCCCTTTGCAAATTCCAATGCTTGGGGGGTAACATTTGCTCCACTGATAATCCGCGCAATTTCTTGAACTCGCCCTTGATAATCAAGCTTGATAATCTTGCTTTTTTCGCCATTTTTTTGCACCAAATAATGCCAATCCGCTAAAGAAGGCATATGGGTTTGATGAGAAATCGCAAAAATTTGATAGCTTTGCGAAAGGCGTTTGAGAATCTTCGCCACCCCTTCACTCTCTTCTCCGCTAAGATTCGCATCAATCTCATCAAGCACAAGGATACCTTTTTTATCGCTTAATTCCGCCTCAATACACATAATCGCTAATCGCAAACGATTATATTCTCCTGATGAAAGCACTTCAATGCCACTTTGTCCGAGTGTGATTTGGCATTCACTCTCACCTTGCTCATTCATCGCCCTTTTGTTGATAAGCGTTTGAGAAGGATTTAGCCTTAGCTCCAAAGCAAAAGCATTCAATTTTTCATTAAATGCTTCTCTGCATTGCTCACGATTTTGATGCAAAATATTTGCATTTTCTTGACATTTTTGCGAAAGCGTAGCGATTTGCTTCTGGAGATTTTGCTTATCAAAGGTCAGATTCTCATAATCTTGAAGTTTTTGCTTTTGTTCTTTGACATATTCTAAAGCTTCTTTGATACCACCAAATCGCCGATTAAGCTCCGCGAGGGAAGAAAGCTTGTTTAGAATCTCTTCGGGATTAACCTCATCTAAATCATTTAAAGTCTCTTCTTCACGCTCAAGCAATGCTTCAAACTCGACTAACCCCTCCGCAAGTGAAGGGCATTGTTTATCTACAAGATTTAAAAAGTTCTCAAAAATGGGTGTCATCTCAAGGGCTTGATGAACTTGTCCTATCATTTCTTTGATTTTTTCTTGCTTGGAGAGCATTTTTTTTAATTCAAGTAAATGTTCGTATTCTCCCTCTTTGGGATTGATTGCCTCAATTTTTTGAATCTCAAAAGTCGCAAATTCTTTAAGTTGGGCGATGTTTTGTTCTTGAGATTCTAAAGTCGCAAGATTCTCTTTAATTTCTTCAAGTGTGCGAAAATCTCCTCTAAAAGTTTCCAAAAGTGTGCGATGTGAGGGGATTTTTGTGCAAACAAAATCATCAAAAATCTGAAGTAAATTTCTGGGTTTTAGCTCCTCTGCACCCTTGATACTAATATGTCTTGCAAAACCCGAAACAATCTCATTGAGCTTCTTTTTGGAGCTTGAAGTGTGGTTGATAAAATAACGCGTTTTGTCTTTCTTTAAGATACTCAAAACAATCTCATCATCTTCTTGAGGAATCCCATATTCAGCCCAATCAATATCAATAGATTCTAAATCAATATTTGCCTCAATTAAATCTGCATTGCTTTCTTTGATACCAAAAATCGCTAATAAAGATTCCATAAAGACAGATTTTCCGCTTCCGCTTGCTCCACTAAAAACATTAAAACCATTTTGCATATACAGCTCAATATCTTCAAAAGCCGGAGAGCGATGCACCAAGATTCTTTTAATCATTGACTACCTTTAAAAATAAGAAAAATTTATGCTTCCCCCCACTTAAATTTTTCTCTCAAAACGCTAAAAAAATCTCGTGTAGGAGGATAGATTAGCAAAGCACTTTGTGATAATGCACGAATACAGATTTTATCTGTCGGTATTATATCAATATTTTCTTGTCCATCAATCACCAATTTTGCCTGTTCTTTCACATGAAATTCTAGCACAAACTCATCACTAAGCACTAATGGGCGTTGTGTGAGAGAATGAGGCGCAATAGGTGTCAGCAAAATATTGCGACAATAAGGATAGATTACCGAACCTCCCGCGCTAATATTGTATGCGGTAGAGCCTGTGGGTGTGCCGATAATCAAACCATCGCAAGTATAAGTATTAAAAGGGACATTGTCGATTTTGGCATAAATATCTACCATTCCACACAATTCGTGCTTTGAAATCAAAAATTCATTCAGTGCAATCAATGTTCTTTGTCTTCCTTTTGCGCTATGAATGACTGCTTCCAAGACAAGATGCTGCTTCACATCATAAGTGCCATTACACAAACAAGGGATAAAAGATTCAATATCTTGAGGCATAAGAGCAGTTAAGAATCCCAACCGACCGGTGTTAATGCCCATACAAGGTAATTGATACTCAAAAGCTCGTCTCACCATTGAAATCAATGTGCCATCACCGCCCAAAGACACAAGCGCATCGCATTCTTTTGCCATTGTCTTAAAATCTGTCCCCAAAAGCCCAATCATTCCTCCGCTAATACTATCGAGCAAAACTTCGATGCGATGTTTAGCAAAAGATTCTCGTGTCTGTAAAAAAACATCTTTGAGGCTGGGGGTAGAAGGGCGTAAGATAATACCGACTTTTCGGATAGGAGTATTTTTCATCGTTTTTTATTGCTCAATCTTTATTGTTCGACATAATACGCACGCACAACAAATCCCCGCTTATAGGCTTGTTGCTGGCTTAATCCCTCAAAAACAGCTACATTGGGCATTTTTTTACCCACAACCCAAATCGCTTCTCTTGCACGAAAACTTGCCAAACCTTCTTGCTTAAGCTCTGGACTGAATCCACCATAAGGGAGATTATCCACGATACCAGAAACTTCAAATGCAACGATTTTATTGTCTTCTTTGGTGATGCTAAAGATTCCATCAATCAATTCATCTTGACAATTCTTAGGCATTCCCCATCGCCCGATTTTCATCGTATGACACGCAGCTACGATTTTTTCTTTAGGCTTGATAGAATAACGAAGTTTTGCAGGAAGACTATTTTGCTCATCTTTAAGGGCTTTTGTTTGAGCCTTAAGGAGTTTAATCTGCTCATCTTTAGAATCAATCTCTGATTGTTGCACGACATTTTTTTGATTTATCAAGGTAGATTCGATCTTTGCGCTGACTTCCTCAAGAGAAGAATGTGAAAACTCAACAATATAATAATACACCCCTCCCAAAGCTGCCAACAATACCAGAGCAAACAACATCAAGTATATTTTAGCTCTTGATTTTCTCTCCATTTGCGATCTCCTTATCTTCTATATTTTTCTAAAAAGAATGAGCAAAAAATATTCCACTCTAATAAGGTTGTAATTAAAACTTGCCTTAAGTATTTTTATCATAGAATATGCCCTCTTCAAACAAAGGCTTTAGGATAAAGCATCACATTAGACTTTATTAACTTCAATTATCTAGCAAGTCTAAATATCTTAATCATTGCAAGGAATCTTCGTATGTTTGATTCTTTTAAACAAAAATATTTGGTCAAATTTTGGTCTCCCATGCCTGCAATTATTGCATTGGGCGTGATGGCAGCTTATTATTTTGGTTTGACAGGGACTTATTGGGCGGTAACGGGCGAATTTACGCGCTGGGGCGGACATATTATGAATCTCTTAGGTGTGGATACAAGCACTTGGGGGTATTTCAAAATATTAGGACTACAAGGCACGCCTTTGGATAGGGTCGATGGTGTGATGATTATTGGAATGTTTGCGGGAGCATTTGCCGCAGCTGCAATGGCAAATAACATCAAATTTCGTCTGCCTCAAAGCAATATCAGAATCGCCCAAGCTCTTATCGGCGGAATCATTGCAGGTTTTGGAGCAAGAATCGGTATGGGTTGCAATCTCGCAAGCTTTTTTACCGGGATTCCACAATTTAGCTTGCACGCATGGTTTTTTACCATTATGACTTTGGTAGGTGTTTGGCTTGGGACAAAAGTCGTCTTTTTACCGATTTTTCGCTCGCATACGAAACTCATAAAAGTCGATACGCAAAAACAAATCACACACAATGGAAATAGAGCAAATATGCTTTTTATGCTCGGTATTTTGGTGCTTCTTGCTATTGCTGTGTGGGTGGGCTACCTTATGGCTTATGGCACGATTCCAGAGGGCAAGAAGATTCCCGTGTTGGCAATTGCTGTCGTGTTTGGCGTAGGGTTTGGATTCACAATCTCACGCGCACAAATCTGCTTCACTTCAGCCTTTAGAGATTTATTTATCACGGGACGCGGCTATATGGCACAAGCAGTGATTGTAGGAATGATGGTTTCAACTATTGGTGTTTTCAGCTATATTATGTTGGGAATGCCACCTAAGATTATGTGGGCTGCACCTAATGCAGTAATTGGTGGATTACTCTTTGGCTTTGGAATCGTGATTGCTGGAGGGTGCGAATGCGGTTGGATGTATCGCGCGGTAGAGGGACAAGTGCATTATTGGATTGTTGGGCTTGGAAATGTGATTGGCTCGACACTTCTAGCAGCGACTTGGGATTATTATGCCGAGCCACTTGCGACGAGCTTCCCCAGAATCAACCTTTTAGAATCTTTTGGCAATTATGGTGGATTGGTGGTAAGCTATGTCTTACTCTTTGGCTTTTTGGCGTTTGTCTTATGGATTGAGAGACGATATTTTGCCAAAAATAAACGATTTGAACGCGCATAAGGAGAAGAAAATGGAACTCAAGGAAATTATCCCAAACTTTAGACTAGACTTGCAAGGTGAGCCTTGCCCATATCCTGCAATTCGGACTTTAGAGGTTTTGCCTGAACTTAAAAAGGGCGAGATTCTCGAAGTATTAAGTGATTGCCCACAAAGCATTAATAATATCCCCATTGATGCGAGAAATCATGGCTATGAGGTTTTGGGTGTGGAGCAAATGGGAGCTACAATCCGCTATTTGATTAAGAAACCTTAAAGTAAAATTCTTTTCTCTTGATAGCATTACACTTGCTGTCAAGATTTCTTCATATTCTTAACGAGCAAGGCACAACCATCACATTAAAATAGTTTTGATATAATGAAAGATTCTTAAATTTTTTACAAAATCAAGGGGGATTAATGAAATATTTAAGCATCAAACATCTTTTAAAATATGCCTTATGCTTTTGCCTAGTATCTCCCTATCTTTATAGCAAAGATTTTAAATATCTCATTGTTACACCTCTTGCACCACAGAGCAAACTGCAATGCAAAATCCCAAACTTGAAAAATATACCCTCCAAAGATGCCGCTTTGCCTATCGTAATTCAAACGATTAAGGAACTTCAGGCAAACCCTACTAAAACACCGCCCAGCCTTTCTAAGCTTACTAAAATGTATGATAAATCTCCATCGGCAAACCTATTTATCCTCCAAATGCGCGGACAAATGATTGCTCAAAAAAATAAATCAATTATTTGTAAAGAATGTGAAAACTTATTTCGGAGGGATTTTGGCTTTTTAGAAAATCATCTTTTCAGCCTTAAACAAGCATCAAATCATGATAAAGCCAATGATACACTCTCCACCACCGAAGCGACCAAACATCTACGCGCTTTTAACGAACTTGATTCGTATGCAATTCTAGGGGAGAGTGCATTATGTCAAGGATTAAAAACCAAAAACGCAAATGATTTTATCAATGCCTACACTTACTTTGCTCTAAGTGGGTTAAATGTCCGAGCATTAAACGCACTTTATGAAGCCCTAAAACTTGAAAACAAAGAGGCAGCTTATCTGTTTTTATTTTTACTACAAAATGACATTTATATGCAAACCAATCCGCTTGGAGCGCAAATGCTAGAAGTTTTTATCACTCAAAATACACTTAAAGCGGCAATCAATAATAAAAGTATATTCAAAAATAATGCTGTGCTTGAATTTAATGGCAATCTGCTTGAGAATCTTGGCTATATTTTCTTGATTGATACGGGAATTGTCCTGCCTCCACAAGATTCTCGCTTTAGCCCTAACGATGAAGAATGGCTGATTGAAAATACTTCTCTGCACTTACAAGCTGTGCAAGACATCTTTAAACAAAGCTATAAACTTGCAGATTCTAAGGTCAAAAAACAAACTGATGAGAATCAAAAAATCATCAAAACATTGCGTTCTGTAAAAGATTATCCTTACTTTAATAGCCTTAAACTTCCAGAACGATAACCTTTAAGAATCTCTACGAATCATCAATAAAACATTGTTCAACAAATTATTACAGATTCTGTAAATTCTTCAATCAAACAAAACACAGAAAAACAATCAATCTTCAAGAATGTTACTATTATCACAATATCAATCAATAAAAGTTAAAAATTATTTTTCCAAATAAGGTTAAATATCATTATTTTGCTATACTTTACATTACCTAAGCCATCACATAAAGTATCTGCTTTTAAGTTGGCAAATCTTACTACAAAGGACACTTATGAATATCACTTATACCTTAACCGATGAATCCCCTGCTCTTGCGACTTACTCCTTTCTACCCATTGCGCGTGCATTCCTTAAACATGCTCAAATCAAAGTAGAAACTTCAGATATTTCGCTCTCCGCGCGAGTCCTAGCGCAATTCCCAGAATCTTTAAAGCCTGAACAACGTGTAGAAGATGCTTTAAGCCTTTTAGGTGATCTTGTCAAAAAAGCCGAAGCAAATTTGATTAAAACGCCTAACATTTCGGCATCTATCCCACAGCTTAAAGCGACTATCAAAGAATTGCAAGCAAAAGGTTATAATGTGCCTGACTTCCCTGATGAACCACAAAATGACCAAGAAAAAGCAATCAAAGAAAAATACCAAAAGGTGTTAGGTTCAGCTGTGAATCCCGTATTGCGACAAGGCAATTCGGACAGACGCTCCACAAAGGCTGTCAAGGAATATGCAAAAAAGAATCCTTACAGAGTCGTTCCCTTTAGCGCAGATTCTAAGACTATCGTCTCTTATATGAATGAAGGAGACTTTTTTGAAAACGAAAAAGCAGTTTTGATCCCTTCACCCACCACTGCCAAAATCGAATTTACCGATGAAAATGGCAAGACAACCACACTCAAAGAAAACTTAAAGCTCGAACAAAATGAAATTTTAGACGCGACATTTATGGATGTAGCAAAGCTTAGTGCATTTTATGAAGAACAAATCGCATTGTGCAAAAAGCAAGATATTCTTTTCTCATTACACCTCAAGGCAACAATGATGAAAGTCAGTGATCCTGTGCTTTTTGGCTATGCAGTCAAGGCGTTTTTTAAAGAGATTTTTGAAAAATATGGCGAAGAATTAAATCAACTTGGCGTGAATCCAAATAACGGCGTTTCCGAGCTTTTGAGTAAGATAGAATCTTCACCTAAAAAGAATGAGATTCTTAGCCTTTATCAAACAATCCTTTCGCAAGGAGCGAAAATTTCAATGGTTAATTCCGATAAAGGTATCACAAACTTACATGTGCCAAGTGATGTGATTGTCGATGCTTCAATGCCTGCAATGCTTAAAAATGGCGCAAAATTATGGGACAAGGACGGCAAAGAATGCGATACAAATGCAGTGATTCCTGATAAGACTTATGCGACTATCTATGAAGCTGTGATTGAAGATTTACATAAAAATGGCACACTTGAACCCAGCAAACTTGGAAGTGTTGCAAATGTCGGCTTAATGGCAAAAAAAGCACAAGAATATGGCTCACATGATAAAACTTTTATCGCGCCAAGCAAAGGGACTTTCAAAATCATCGATAGTGATAACAAAATACTTTTAGAACATAAAGTTTCCAAAGGCGATATTTATCGTGCTAATCAAGCAAAATACGATGCAGTATTAAATTGGATTGATTTAGGAATCGAACGAGCAGACTTGACGGGTAGCAAAGCAATTTTTTGGCTTGATAGCAAAAGAGCAAGCAATAAAATTATGATTGATTTAATCAATGCGCGACTTAAAGAAAAAGGTAAAAGCATTGAGATTCTCGCTCCTAAAGAAGCGTGCTTGAAATCCTTAGAGCTTATTCGTGCGGGCAAAGATGTGATTTCTATCACCGGAAATGTATTGCGTGATTATTTGACAGACCTATTCCCCATTTTAGAGCTTGGCACAAGTGCGAAAATGCTATCTGTCGTGCCAATGCTTAATGGTGGAGCAATGTTTGAAACAGGCGCGGGAGGAAGCGCACCAAAACAAGTCGAGCAGCTTGTCAGCGAAAATCACTTGCGTTGGGATAGTTTGGGCGAGTTTTTGGCTTTACAAGCAAGCCTTGAATTCTATGCACAAAGAAACAACAACACAAAAGCAAAAGTATTGGCTGATGCGCTTGATTCTGCGATTGGTGAATGGCTTAATAACAACAAAGCTCCTTCACGCAAAGTCAAAGAAGATGATAACCGCACTAGCCATTTCTATCTTGCAATGTATTTTGCTTCAGCTTTGGCAAAACAAAACACAGATACACAAATTGCAGGATTCTTTAAACCTATCGCACAAGAATTAGAATCTAATGAGTCAAAAATCCGCTCTGAATTTAATGACACTCAAGGCAATGCAGTTGATTTAGGGGGATATTATAAAATGGACGATGCAAAAGCAGAATCCATTATGCGCCCAAGTGCGACTTTTAACGCACTCATCGCCAAAATCGATAATATCTAATCCTTTCACCTTAAGCCTCTTTGTGAGGCTTAAAGCCCCTAATCTCACGCATTTTTATCTCTTACACCATACAGAATCTACAAAATCACGCGACTTAGTCAATATGATATTTATAAAGTCTATGTTATAGTTATAGTCTATTTTATTTTGAGGAGATATTTATGTTGAATAACCCTACTTTAGCTCAATATTCTGAAATGGTAAAAAATGAGCGCGCCTTTGTGCTAGAAACGATCAAAAAACATCAACCCAAAAAAATTTTAGAAATCGGCATTGCCGCGGGTGCAAATAGTGCTTTGATCTTAGATTATTTAGAATCTAACCAACTTTTGGATTCTACGATGCTTTATGCAATGGATTATAGTGAATATTACTACCGAGATCTTTGTAAGGAGGAATCTAACGGGGGGGGGGGCAATAACTTCTTGTCGTAAAAGCGGCTTCTTGGTTAATCAACTACTCCCACATCTCACCTCATACTATCATCTTTATACCGATGGATTTTGCGCCAATCACCTAGATAAAATCGGTGGCGATATTGATTTGTGCATCATTGATACCGTGCATGCTGCGCCGGGCGAGGCTATGGATTTTCTCATGGTGTTGCCTTATTTGAAGCCCAATGCAGTGATCATTCTCCATGACATTGCTTATCACACTTTTAGCCCAATACCCTTTGGCAAACACCGCAATATCTGCGCACTTTTGTTCTTTGCCCTTATAGGAGACAAGTGTATTCCCCCACAATACGAACCTTATGGGCATCTCTTCCAAAACATCGGCTCTTGCACATTAGACCCAAACCAAAACCAATATGTTGAGCTATATTTCCGACTCTTGCATTTACCTTGGACATATATACCCTCACAAAAAGACTTAGATGCTTTTATCAGTCATATTACTAAGCATTATGATAAGACATTTGTCGATGCTTTTGGTGAGATTCTCACTTTGCAAAAAAAATGGTTTGATCAAGAAGCAGCACAAAGACGCCCACAAAGAACTCCTATGCTCAAAAGATGGCAAAGAAGCATCAAAAAAAGAATAAACTTTGTGCGTGAGAGATTTTAGTTTAATAAAAGGACATTGCAGCTTTTGCCTCAAAGCCTCACGAAGAGGCTTCCCCTTCATATTGTCTGCCTAAAAAGACACCGAGCAAGCCCCAAATAAACGAGAGCGCAGCACCAACGAGCAACACACAAAGAATCCCGACACTTGCTAAGACACTTTCAAGCTGTGCAGAGAGCGCGTCTCCACCGCGATAAACCACCGTGTCAAGAAAGTTTTTAACCTTATATTTAGAATCTGCACTAAGCGGCACAAACAGCATTTCGCGCCCGGGTTTGACAAGCGCGTATTCGCCCACGCGGCGAATGCTCATTACCACCACCAAAGGCAAAAACGCGGGGTGAGTGAAGCTAAGAACGATAAAACCTAGAGCAATGATAAACCCTAAGCTGCTTAAAAGGCTTGTGATTCCAAAAAAACGCGCGATTTTTGCGGTGAGAAAAATTTGGATAAAAAGTGAGCTAAGTTGAACGATTAAGTCAATGTTTGCAAAAGCGGCAATTCTCTCCTCACGAGAAGCAAAAAGCTCGCGCACGATTCGTGCTTGTTCCATATAGAGAAATGTTGAAACACTTGTGAGCAAAAGGATAAATGCACACAGGGCTAAAAGATATTTGGAAGCAATGATGAGCTTGAAGCCCACAAAAGGATTTTTTGAGCCAATCACTCTATCAAAACGACTTAAAGATTCTTCGGTTTCAAAAGTTTTGAGTTCGCGTAAGATGAGATTTTTTAGTAAAATGGCAAATAGCAAAAGAGCGATTGAAAGAAAAACAAGGTTTGCCACACCCAAATGTGCAACCAAAAACCCAACACTGCTTGCCCCCGCAATGCTGCCCAAGCTTGCTCCTGCGGCGATGATTCCAAAAAGTCGATTGCTTGCTTCTTTGCTAAAAACATCAGCAATCAAGCTCCACGCGCTCGAAAAAGCAAATAGATTAAAAACACTAATCCAGACATAAAACACGCGCGCGAGCCAGATAAAATTTTGCGTGTGGGGTTCAAAGGATTGCATTAAAACATAAAAGCCTATAAGATTTAAAGCAAAAAAGATAAATACATAATCTGCATAGAATCTACGTTTAATCTTTCCGCTTAGCCACATTAAGCAGAGAGAAGCAAGAATGCAGACAATAAAAGTTGCTAAAAAGAGCCATTTAAGCTCGTCTTTGCCCCCTTCTAGCCCAAGTGCATCGCGCATTGGGCGCAAGATTGAGTATGAACCAAAGAGCATAAAAATAAAACTGCTTGATAAAATAAGGAGTTTAAATTCACCCTCTTTGAGGCTTAGAAGTTTATAGAATGTGGCTTTCATTCTAATAATTTGTCCAAGAAAATGAGCTTTTGTTGGTATCAAGCCCCATTAGAATCTTCTTATCTTGCTCACTTAGCGTGAAATCAAAAATATTGATATTCTCTTGCATACGTTGTTTTTTGGAGCTTTTGGGAATCACCCCGATTCCAAGCTCAACCAAAAAACGCAAAATCACTTGTGCTGGTGTTTTGTTGTATTTTTGTGCGATTGTTTTAAGCGTTGGATTATCAAAAATAGAATTTTTACCTGCGATAAAAGGACTCCATGATTGTAAGAGTGTGCCGTGCTTTTGCATTGCTTCTCGCAAAGGTTTTTGCTGCATCAATAAATGCGTCTCACATTGATTAATCGCTGGAATCACCTCACACGATTGCACAAAATCAAGATAGGCTTTCGCACCAAAATTTGAAATGCCGATGCTTTTTAGAATCCCTTGTTTATAAAATGATTCCATTGCCCGATACATTGCTTTTGCATGGGGATAGGGTGAATGGATAAGCAACAAATCAATCCTATCCATATTTAATGCTTTGAGTGATTTTTCAATCGATTTTTTTGTCGCATCTTCATTAGAAGAATCTAAAAGTTTAGTTTGGATAAAAAACTCTTCGCGTTTTAATCCACTTTCACGGATTGCCGCTCCTAGCTCGGATTCATTACCATACATCTGTGCGCTGTCAAAAAGACGATAGCCAATCTCAATAGCATCACTCATTGCTTTTTGTCCATTTGCACCAGTTAGCGTGTATGTCCCAAGTCCCAAAATTGGCATTTTTACACCATTATTAAGCGTAAGAAATTCCATTTTTACTCCTTGTGAATCTTTTGCGAATAAATGGCTTACCCCACCGCTAAATGCGAACAAACTCGCCATAGCAGAAGTTTTAAGAAAATCTCGGCGGTTTTGCATAATCACCCCTTTTACAAACTCAAATACGCAATTATAAAACCTAATACCTAGTGTTTGTCAAGAGGTAATCACCAAAAAGCACTAAAAGATAGATTCTCAAATAATAAGCCTATCGCATCGCATTATCATCTTTATAATGTGGTGCAGAAGCATTAAGAAAAGAGTTAATTTTGTGTGCGATAGATTCACTATTTAAATCGCTGATAGTGTGGCTTGGGCGAACTACACAAAATTACTTACAAATTACGCGCATAATCAATACTATATCCGCTCTGCTCTGCATATTTTTGTAGCTTTGCGAGTGAATCTAGCGCACATGGGAACATCACATAGCTATCGCTATCTATATCAATGCCACCCACGCACATTTGATACTCTGCCCACTTTTCATCAATAATAGCACACCATGTGCTAATGTCCCCTTCCTCATCAAACCAATCCTCTTCTAGCGGGAGTGTGTTATACCTTCTTCCATTTCGCCTTTCAAGAATATAGAAAGATCCATTCAAACCTCCAAGCTGAATCAAAAAATCTTCTAGCTCCTCTTTATATTTATAATCGCATTCATAGACATAGTTCCCTTCAAAAAGAACATCGACCATGCCTATCCACCGCACCTCACTTTCTTCATAATCATCAAAATTCTCCATACCTCTCCATTCGTATTCTCGATGTTCTTTAAAATATTTTTTCGTTTCACAGATGCACGCACTTATGTCTTTAAGAATCTCTTCATCATTATGTGATATTTCTGCTGCAAGCTTATAAATTGGGTGTTCTTGTGCGAGATTTGCCATATCCAACTCCTTATTTATAGATTCTAAAGCATAGATTATAGCATAACCGCCTTTTATCCACCAATGGCTTTTGGGCTTAAAGCTTGACAACCTATAATCTTTACTTTTCCCCCTTGACTGATAGCAACTCTCATCATTTATAATCCACCTTGATTTTTCAACAAAGAAGACGCGACAGCCAAAATGTGCTGCTTTTGGTGTGCGTCAAAGCTTTGGAATCAACAAGCCCGCACCGCGCTAAAGCACTCATACAAGGGCAATAGAAAGATTCTCTTGACAAATACTAGGTATCAGGTTTTATAATTTTGTTTTCACTTTTAAAGGAGCAAATATGCAAAACGAACATAACAAAACGCGCAGAGAGTTTTTGCTAACCTCTGCAAAAATCGCCGGTGGTGCGGCTGCTTTGGGCTTTGGGGCAAACCTATTTGCCCAAAATGCGAGCAATGCAAACGCGGCAAACACCGCAACAAGCACACCCTTTGGGCTACAAGAAGCCCTCAAAGGCGAGGAGATTCCAAGCGTGGGCTATGCCGCGCACTCTAAAGACTGGAAGTTTAAACCTTTTCAATTCACCCGCCACCCGCTGGGCGCAAATGATGTGCTTTTGCAGATTCTCTATGCGGGCATCTGCCATAGCGACCTGCACAGCGTAAGCGGCGACCACCACCCGCCCACCTATCCCATTGTCCCCGGGCATGAGATTTTGGGCAAAGTCGTTGCGGTGGGCAAAAATGTAAGCAAGTTTAAGGTTGGCGATTACGCCGGTGTGGGGTGTATGGTCAATAGTTGTGGCGAATGCGAAGCGTGCAAAGCAAGCAAAGAGCAGTATTGCACAAATAGCAAAACCATCTACACCTATAATAGCAAAGATGTCTTCCATGGCGGTGCAAACACCTATGGCGGGTATTCTAATAACATCGTGCTAAGCGAAAAATTTGCGATTAAAGTCCCCAAAAATGCCGAGCTTGAAAAGGTCGCGCCGCTTCTTTGCGCGGGGATTACCACCTATTCGCCTATTATGTTCTCAAGAGTCAAAAAAGGCGATAAAGTTGCAGTCGCCGGTCTTGGGGGCTTGGGGCATATGGCGTTGCAATATATGGCAAAGCTTGGCGCAGAGGTAACATGCTTTGATATTGTCGATAAAAAAGATGCGTGCTTAGCGCTTGGTGCAAAAGAGTTTGTGAATGTCAAAAGCCCACGATTTAGCGAGTTTGCTAACACTTTTGACTTTATCATTAGCACGATTCCTTATCATTATGATGTGAATGCGTATCATAAAATGCTCAAATTCGGCGGTGAAATGGCGATTGTGGGGCTTCCTGCAAGCAAAGACAAACCAAAGCTTGATTTTGATGCGTTTGTGTGGAATTTTCAAAACAAAAAGCTTTACCCTAGCGTGATTGGCGGGATTAAAGAAACGCAAGAAATGCTAGATTTTAGCGTGAAAAACAGAATCTACCCAAAAGTGCAAATCATTCCAATCAATCAGCTTGATGAAGCATATAAGGTTGTCGCGGCGGGCAAGGCGGACTTTCGCTTTGTAATTGATATGAGCAGCCTCAAAGTGTAGATTCTTAGGCACAGAAGTTTAAAGCAAGGAGAAACCATGCAAAACACATTTGGCAAACTTTTTTCAACACTTTTAGGCATAAGCCTAGTAATTTTATTCTTAGGAGGGTGCGATATGGCACAAGCAAACAAAACAAGCAAAACCGACAAATGGGACAAAGTCTTTGCACAAAGCGAAGCGGTAGAGGTGCAAAAGGTGCG
Source organism: Helicobacter sp. MIT 05-5293 (assembly GCF_000765665.2). Classification (NCBI taxonomy): domain Bacteria; kingdom Pseudomonadati; phylum Campylobacterota; class Epsilonproteobacteria; order Campylobacterales; family Helicobacteraceae; genus Helicobacter; species Helicobacter sp. MIT 05-5293. The sequence goes on along the minus strand of NZ_JROZ02000002.1, from coordinate 192,276 downwards.
CTTTAAAAATCGCTATGGAATCACGCTCGTAGGCGACCTTTATACGCCCAAAAACACAGACAAAGCCGCCAAGCTCCCCGCAATCGCAATCGCAGGACCTTTTGGCGCGGTTAAAGAACAAGCAAGCGGGTTTTATGCCCAAACCCTAGCAAAAAGGGGCTTTATCACCCTTGCGTTTGACCCATCTTACACGGGCGAGAGCAGCGGCGAACCCCGCAATGTCGCCTCGCCCGACATCAACACCGAAGACTTTAGCGCAGCGGTGGATTATCTAAGCAACCTCGCGGGAGTGGATTCTCATAAAATCGCGATTTTGGGCATTTGTGGCTTTGGGGGCTTTGCGCTAAACGCCGCGGCAATGGATACGCGTATCAAGGCGACGATTGCCTCGACAATGTATGATATGACGCGTGTGAATGCGCGGGGATATTTTGACGCAATGGACGCAAAGGCGCGGCAAAAACTCAAAGAGAGCCTCAACGCACAGCGCACACAGGATTTTAAGAGTGGCACTTACGCGCCACAAGGCGGGTTACCCGAGAAGCTTAGTGGTGATGAGCCGCAGTTTATCAAGGATTATTTTGATTATTACAAAACTCCACGCGGGTTTCATAAACGCGCGATTAACTCTAATGGTGCGTGGAATCTCACCTCATCTTTATCGCTGATAAATATGCCAATTCTCGCATATAGCGATGAGATTCAAAGTGCGGTGTTGGTGATTCATGGCGAAAAAGCGCATAGTAGATATTTTAGCGAGGACGCTTACAAGAAGCTCAAAGGCGAGAATAAAGAATTGCTGATTATCAAAGATGCAAATCATGTAGATTTGTATGATAATGCGAGTAAAATTCCCTTTGATAAAATCGTGCAGTTTTTGGGTGAGAATCTTTAATAGGAGTGTTAAATGATAGTCGCGATTGACCATATTGTGCTGCTTACAAACAACCTAGAAAAATGCCTCGCGTTTTATCGGGATATTCTTGAATGCGAGGTAAGAGAGCAAAATGGACGCTATGCGATTTGCTTTGGCAACCAAAAAATCAATATCCACCAGCATTTTGGCGAGTTTCAACCCGCCGCGAGTAAGCCATGTGATGGCGCGTTGGACTTTTGCCTGCTCGCAAAGGGCGATATTCACGCGATTAAGCGCAAGATTGAATCAAAAGGTGTGAAGCTTGAAGCGGGTGTCGTGCAAAGAACGGGTGCGCGGGCAAAACTTGATTCTATCTATCTTAAAGACCCCGATGGCAATTTGGTAGAAATCGCTGTGGAGAGGGAGGAAGATGCACAAACGATGCGCTAAAGATTCTAAGACCAAAAACACAAAAGGAGCAAAATGCACAAGTCAGATTCTAAAAATCGCCGCGAGTTTTTAAAAACTTCGGCAAAAATGGTCAGTTTAGCAGGGCTAGGGATTGCAAGTGGAGGTTTTGGAATCTCGCTTGCAAATGCACAAGATTCAATCAAAAAACACAAAGGAGCAAAGATGAAAATTTACCTACTCAATGGCGCAAAAGAGTTTGGAAACTCTAAGGGCAGGCTTAATACAACCTTGCACGAACTCGCAAAAGAAACACTAAGCAAGCTAGGACACGAAACCAAAGAAGTCATCATTGACAAAGGTTATGATGTGCAAGAAGAAGTGCAAAATCTCAAATGGGCAGATTCTATCATTCATCAATTCCCCGCTTGGTGGATGTGCGAACCTTGGATTGTCAAAAAATACATCGATGAAGTGTATTTGGCAAGTCATGGTGTGCTTTTTAATGATGATGGCAGGACTAGAAAAGACCCAAGCAAGAAATATGGCAGCGGTGGTTTGGCACAAAACAAAAGCTATATGCTTTGTAGCACTTGGAACGCCCCGCTTGAAGCTTTTAGTGATAAAACGCAGTTTTTGGGCATTGGAATCGATGGTGTGTTTGCGCATTTGCACAAGGCACATGAGTTTTGCGGCATGCAAAAGTTGCCTAGCTTTATGTGTAATGATGTAGTAAAAAACCCGCAAGTAGAGCGGTATTTGGCAGAATATGAAGCGCATTTGAAAAAGATGTTTGGGAATGCGTGATTGAGGCAATATGAGCCTATCATTGCGAGTAAATAAATGAGTGTGGCAATATGGTTGATTGCCACGTTCTCAAAGCCTCTCGCAATGACAGATAAGACATTTTAAGATTCTCCATTTGTCATTGCGAGCTTACGCGAAGCAATCAACAAGAGCAGAATCTAAGAGGAAAAATTCTAAAACACAAAGGAGAACCAATGAAAAAAATCATGAGTTTGGCATTAGTCGCAACATTAGGTTGCTTAGCAACAATGAACGCAAAGGAGGCAAAAATGCAAGAGCAAGAAGTCGTAAAAAATGGTAGCTTAGGAGGCTTTAAGGGAGATTCTAAAATCTTTAGCGGCGAGGTGAATGTCAAAATGCTATTCAAAAGCGATACCTACCGCCCTTTTGGCGGAGCTGAGGTTACCTTTAGCCCCCGCGCCAGAACCGCGTGGCACACACACCCAGCGGGGCAAACACTGATTGTTACCAAAGGAACGATTTACACCGGCACAAAAAGCGGAGTTACGCAGATTGCCAAACCCGGCGATGTCGTGCTTTGCCCACCTGATATTGAACATTGGCATGGTGCAGGGTTTAAAGAGAGTGGCTCGCATATCGCTTTGACACACGAAAAAAATGGCAAAAATGTTACTTGGCTAGAACTGCTAAGTGATGAGGAATATGAAAAATTTGTTCAAGAAGCCAAAAAGTAACCTAAATCCTAGCATCTTTGTCCTTAAGCAGAATCTATATAGGTCTAAAATCTCTTTAACAAGATTCAATAATAGAGAGCTTGTCATATTCAAGATAGATTAAAAATTATTTTTGAGATATAATACATTCTTTATAAATTTTAGTATATTTAGAAGATTATTTTGATGTGGAGCTTATAAGCATGAAAAATATAGAAAATAATTATACCCCCCCCCCCCCCCGAAGTTTAAAGACAAGGTTGCCCTAGTCTTTGGTGTTGATGAGAGATATATTGCTTATTTGGCAGTAGCATTAGAATCCCTCAAAACACACACGCATACAAGTTGCTATGATATTATTATTTTAGAAATTCACCTAAGCGAAGAACAAAAGCGCACAATCCTCACTCACTACACAAACGACAAAATATCTATCCGATTTCTTAACCTAGAGCGTGAAATCTCTCTCCATAGGCAGACTTCCTACACTACCACTTATTTAAGCAGTGCAATGTATCTGCGATTCTTTATCCCTAAAATATTGCACCAATACCAAAGGGCAATTTATTGCGATAGTGATGTGATATTTTGCGCAGACATTGCTAGTTTGTATGATGTTGATTTGGGGGATAATCTATTAGGAGTAGTTAAAGACACAGGAGTGCAAGTATTTCATCATCTTAATGATCATTTCGTCTCCTATGCACAAAATACACTTTGTCTCAAAAATAGCCAAAACTACTTCCAAAGCGGTCTTTTGGTCTTCAATATTCCACAATGTCTTAAAGAAAATCTGTGTGAACAATGCCTAGAGACACTTGCTCACCTTGAATCTCCCATTTACCCCGATCAAGATGTTTTAAACATTGTCGCGGAGGGGAAAGTTGCATTTTTACAAGGGTGTTGGAGTGTGGAAAATCATATTTTGGTTTATGAATATTTCTTATCAAATCTTCCCGCACAAGAGTTGGAACTTTACAAACAAGATTTAGCAAGTGTCAAAATATTGCAATATGCTGGAGATATGAAGCCTTGGAGTTATCCTGATACTCCTAATGCTACGCTTTGGTGGTCGTATGCACGAAATTCACCCTTTTATGAATCTATCATCTACCAAAACACTGTCCGAGTCGTTCCAAAGATTGGAGCAGAACTTAGAGTGAAAAACACTTTGAGCTACTCTTTAGGTAACGCCATAATCAGAGCTAAAAACCCTTTGAAAGTCATTATCTTGCCTTTGACTTTAATCAAGGTTTATTGCGCATACAAGCTAAGAAAAAAGCTTTATAAGATGCTCACAAAACTTGATAGCTCTTACACCTTACCACCATTAGAATCTTATGCAGACTTTGACAAATCGCAGAAACTCAAAGAGAGTTTAACCTATCAATTAGGTGATACACTTATCAAGCATCCTTTGACATTCCCTTTTCTCGCTCCTAAAATCTACCGAACATACAAAGAATAAAATCCATATAAGCATATTGCTAATTTTCAGGTCTTTTTATTCAAAATTATTCACACCAACGAAGCAAAATTTATCCGCTTTTAGCGTGGATTCTAATATCAATGCTCAATTCTTGACAGAGAGTAGGTCTAATGTTTTATAATTCAAACCACTAAACAACCCAGCTAAAGGAGCAACCAAATGAAAAAAGAATCCAAAAGCAATAAAAAGAAACTCATCACCAAACTTTCAGCGCGTAGCACACCCGCACCAACAACGAATCGCGATATTTTTACACGCGATTTAGAAGGCGAGCTTGTCGATATGAACGACCCAGAATGCGAAAAGATTTTAGCGGTGATTCGTGAGACGATTAAGCTTACCCATAAGTTTAATTCGGGCGCACACAGCCCCAAAAAATCGCGCAAACTTTTTAGCAAAATCATTGGGCAAAAGCTTGATGATAAGTCGTGGATTATCCCACCTTTTTATGTAGATTTTGGGAAAAATATCCGCGTGGGCAAAAACTTTTTTATGAATCAGGCTTGCACATTTATGGACAGAGGGGGAATCACAATTGGTGATGATGTGTTTATTGCGCCCAAAGTATGCCTTACGACCATTAACCATGACTTTGACCCTTATAATCGTCAGGCAACTTTTTGTAAGCCCATTGTAATTGGTAATCGCGTGTGGATTGGGATTAATGTAACCATTTGCCCGGGTGTAACAATTGGTGATAATGCGATTATCGCAGCGGGTTCGGTGGTTACTAAAGATGTGCCAGAAAATGCGATAGTTGGGGGCAACCCCGCAAGGGTGCTAAAGATGTTGGAGTTTGAGTAGAATCCACTATGTAAAGAAAATATTGAGAAGCCCTAAGTTGGCACAATTTTCTCCTTAAAGCAGAAATCCTACATGGAAAGAAGCGAATTTTAAAGGGGCTTTTGTTACGCTTTTAAAAACATTTTGCATTGGGGAGAAAAAATGCTATTACAAGAAATCTTGAAAAATTCCAATTATAAGCTTGATTTGTTTAGTGCAGATTCTATAATGCAACTAGAATCCAAAATCACCACAAAAGAAAGTAAAAGTGGCATAAGTTATTATGTGCTATGCCTCATACGCGATAAAGAAATTAAACTCACCCCCGAAGAAATCGTTCGCCAACTTTATTTAGATAAGCTCATCAATGAATACCAATATCCTAAATCACGAATCCAAGTAGAATATTCTGTTCATTTTGGGCGCGAGGTGAAAAGGGCAGATATTGTGGTAATGGACAAACTCCAAATCACTTCAGCTTATATTATCATAGAAGTTAAAAAGCCAAAGCTCAAAGAAGGCAAAGAGCAGCTTAAAAGCTATTGTAATGCCACAGGTGCGACAATGGCAGTATGGAGCAATGGTAACCAAATTAGCTATTACCACCGCAAAGACCCCAATTATTTTGAATCTATCCCTAATATCCCTACAAGCGATAAAAGCCTTAAAGATATTTTAAATGAGCCTTTTACCTTTGATGACTTGATAAAAACAGATATTTTAACGATACAAAAAAGAAGCCTAAGAGATATTATTACAGAAATGGAAGATGAAGTTTTGGCAAATGCTGGAGTTGATGTGTTTGAAGAAGTCTTCAAGCTCATTTTTATCAAGCTTTATGATGAGTTAGAAGGGGCAAGGGACAAAACGCGCAATCTTGATTTTAAAAACTATGGTGAATCAGATTCGGAACTCAAAGTAAAAATAGAAAAACTTTTTAATAAAGCAAAGAAAAAATGGGAGGGCGTGTTTAATGAAGACGAAAAAATTAAACTTTCCCCCTCACATTTAAGCGTTTGTGTTGGTTCATTAGAAAAAATCAAGCTTTTTAACTCAAATTTAGAAGTCATTGATGATGCGTTTGAATACCTTGTCAATAAATCCGCAAAAGGTGAAAAAGGACAATATTTTACCCCGCGTTATGTGATAGATATGTGCGTAAAAATGCTTAATCCCACAAAAGAAGAAACCATGATAGACACTGCAAGTGGTAGCTGCGGATTCCCTATCCATACTTGCTTTTATGTATGGAAGCAAATCTATAAAGAAAAAGGCATTGAAGCAAGCCACCTTTTCACAGCGGAGAAAAAAATCCCAGAATGTGAAGATTATGTCAAAGAAAAAATCTTTGGCGTAGATTTTGATGAGCGAAGCGTGCGAGTTTCCAAAATGCTAAATCTCATCGCAGGTGATGGGCATACGAATGTGCTTTATCTTAACTCTATTGATTATGAGCGTTGGGAAGAATGGGTAAAAGATGAGAATTGGAATGATGTCTATAATGAGGGTTTTAAGAAACTCAAAAAACTAAGGGTAAATAAAAATGAAAATCGCGATTTTAGTTTTGATATTTTAATGGCAAATCCACCTTTTGCAGGAGATATTAAAGAAAGCAGAATTCTAAGCAGATATGAACTAAGCAAAAATGCCAATGGTAAGCTACAAAGCAAAGTAGGACGCGATATTTTATTTATTGAGCGCAACTTAGATATGTTAAAACCCGGTGGGCGTATGGCTATTGTGCTTCCACAGGGGAGATTCAATAACTCTAGCGATAAATATATCAGGGAGTTTATCGCGGATAAGGCTAGAATCCTAGCTGTTGTAGGACTGCATGGCAATGTCTTCAAGCCTCACACAGGCACAAAAACTTCTGTGCTATTTTTGCAAAAATGGGGAGGCGAAGATGAAAATGGTCAAGAGCTTTGCCCAAAATGTGAAGATTACAACATTTTCTTTGCAACAATGAGTGAGCCTAGCAAGGATAATTCAGGGGAAAAGATTTATTATCCGCTTTTAGATTCTCATGGGCATTTGGTTGTTAGGCATGATTTATTTCACCCACATCTTGAGGGTGAAGAGCCTATCAAACAATCAAATGAAAGCCAAGAATCTTTCAATGAAAGAATGTGCGAATACCAAAAGCGATATGAAACATACAAAGACTTGCAACGAGATGGAATCACAGAAGCCTTTATAGAATTTGCCAAAGCAGAAAATTTGAGCTTTTGGAGAGAGCGGGAATGACAGAACGAGAATTTTTAGAATTAATTGAGTGCGAATTATCAACACAAAGACTAAAACATAGAGAAAATTCTAGGCTTGAGTATAAAGCCAATTTTAATAAAGCAGATTACGCGCTCTATGCCAAAACTCTAGCTGCTTTTTCAAACAATCAAGGAGGTAGTATTATTTTTGGAATCCAAGATAAACCTAGAAAACCTATTGGAATGACAAATGAGAATTTTAAAGATTTTGACAACAAAGATTTTAGCGAATTTTTGAACCAACATTTTGCTCCAGAAATACAATTTGAAACTTCTAATTTTACTTACCAGAAGAAAGATTTTGGTGTTATACAAGTTTTAGAATCTGATAACAAGCCTATCATATGTATAAAAAATGGAGGTAAAAAACAAGAGCTTATAGAGGGTGATATTTATTATAGATATAGCGGAAGAACGCAAAAAATCAAACACCCTGAACTTAAAAATATTATAGATAAAAATTTAGAAATTGAGCGTCAAAAATGGAGAGAACACATAGAAAATATAGCGAAAATAGGAGTAAAAAATGTAAAAATGTTAGATTTGTTGCGAGGAAAAATTGATATAGGAAATGGAAAAAGTATAGTTATTGACAAAGAATTATTAAAAAATCTTAACTTGATTAAAGAGGGAAAGTTTGTAGAAAAAGACGGAGCACCGACATTAAAACTCATAGGCACAATAGAGAATGGTGAGATTGTAGCACCAAATTTGAATTTGGATAAAGATTTCTTTACTACAAAAGAACTATTGGAAAAATTAGGCTTAACTATATCTCACCACTATTTCAGGGGAATTTTAGCTGAATACTCTATCATACAAAAAGAAACAAAATATTTTCAACAAAAGAAAAATCAAAAGTATTATAGTAGATTATGTTTAGAGTTTTTGCAGCAACAAAAACTAACAAATGACCGAGTAAAAGAACTTTGCAAAAAACATAATATTTGGCGTAAAAATGCAAAATAATCTCAATCAAACCCCACAAGATAAATCCCCACACCTTGAAGATTCCTTGCAAATCAGCCTTTTCTCCCAAAGTCGCCTAAGGGGCTATACTAGCACACAAGAGCATGAAGAAAACCTAGCTTTAATAGCCTCTATCGCTCATAAAATAGGCATTATAGAGATTATCTTGCGCAACATTATAGATTCTATCCTTTCGCAAAACAACGCAAATTGGCTAGAATCCTTGCCACAAGAGATAATCCAAGAGTTAAAGCCCTCCCCAGAGATAAGACATACCGCAAGTAAAGACAAAATCATCTCTTCGCAGAATCTCGGCTTTTGGATTAAGGTTATAGAGCATTACAAGATTCATAATCAAATCCTAAATATTAATTTTTTGGATACTATGGATTTCAAAAAATATTTTGTGAAAAATAAAAATACTTTCAAAACGAAGCACAACAGATTGTTACGACACCACAAAGTTAAAGCAATTTTAGAGCTTTTAAGGCTCATACGCAATCGCTCTTTTCACTTTGAGAATCTCTATAAAATCGTAGGCAATGACTATCCAAGACTAAATGTCAAAATCACAAACAAATACAAAGAAAGCATTTATATCGCCATACACCCAAGTAAAATTAAAGATTTTCTTGATGATTTATTAGCAAGTTTTCATAAGGATTTGGTGTTTTATGCAGAAAAATAAAAGGTGGCGGAAAAGGATCCGCCTTGAAAGAATGAGCATTATATATGCAGAATCTTAAATTTTAGCTTAGTTTATAAAGGAAAGTGATGAAGATAAATATAAATTAGAAATGGTGGCAAGTGCCACCTAGAAAGAAATGTAATCATAGCAAAGATTCCGCATATTTTTGCTTAAAATTTTATTAAATATTAGGAGTGCTATTAATGAATCCAAACCAAACCTTGCAAGATAAATTCCCGCATTTGGAAGTGAGTGTGCAGTCTTTTAGTAAAGTATCACAACATCTCATTTTAGGCTCAGAGTTTAATAGTAATGCAAGAGAAAATGCACTTCGGGCTATTAATTCAGAAGATAAGGTAAATGAGTATTTTGATTTAATTAGCTCCACTATTTCATCAATAGATAAACCCGCACTTATCTATGATTTAACCCACTCATTAGGAAATTTTCTACACGATACAGAATTAATAGAATGTGATTTAGGTAGTAATAAAAAGGAAGTTATACACAATGATTTTATTATTTCAAGACTTCGTTCGTATTTACAAGAAATGGCAGTTGTTCAAGAAAAGCAATACAGGCAATTGGTTTCCACAGAATATTTAGTTTATCGTCCTAAGACGAATCTTTTATCCTCAAATACGCTAATGATTTTTGCTTTAAGTAGTTATGTGCAAATAATCCTAAGTCATAGTCAATACGGAACTGAACACCCTAGATTCTATGAATTTGTTTTTAACGAAATGCCACTACCAAAAATCCTCTTTGAATTAAATAAAGATATGGATTCTACAATGAAACAAGCTTATATGCTTTTAGAGCAAAGCAAGACATTATACAAAGAAGCAGAGGATTTACTCTATACCGAATTGGGACTTAATCCGGCTAATCCAATGCAAAGCATTTTAGAATCTCAGGGCAACAATATAAACTACACCATTGCTACACTCAAAGAATCTTTCCTCAAAACTGGTAGGCTGGATAGCGAATATTACCAAAGTAAATACGATATAATGGAGAATCTAATTAAGGCTAAAGGCTTTAAAACCCTAGATGAAATCTGCTCTTTAATCAACTATGGCTCTGTGCCTACAAGCCCATATAGCGAAAATGGCGAGGGAGTGCCTTATATTAAAGGCTTAAATCTTAAGAATTTGCAAATTGATGAAAATAAGCTTGATAGAATCACAAATACCGATGATTTGGATTCTAAATTTTTTACCAAAGAAAATGATATTATCATCTCACAAATGGGGACGGTTGGTGATGTAGGGGTTGTCTCAAAAGAGCAAGAAAACTGCATTTTTGCTTCCTTTACTATTAGAATAAGGCTTAAAAACACACAAGAATTTAATCCTTACTTTGTGGCTGCGTATATCCAACATATTGCTAAAGAATGGTATTTGTATAGGCATATTGCACAAGCAAGCGTTAGGCAAAATACAGATTTACCAACAATTAGAAATTTATATGTGCCTTTGGTAGATAGAAATATACAAGAAAAAATCGCCGCTCATATTCAAAAAAGCTTCGCATTACGCAAAGAGGCAAAAAATCTTCTACAAGTTGCCAAAGTAAAAGTAGAGGAAGCTATTAAAATAGGGGGGGGGGGCAATATGTCCTTATAAGTGAAATCTTTAGAATCTACTACCCGCAAATCAAAGCCAAACTTAGAGAATCAAAACGAGAATATCGTTTGGGCGAATGGATGTTATATGAAGAACTCGTATTTTGTAATACAGAATCTCAAAGCGCAAATGAAATCGCACAAAAGCATTTCAATGCCAACACCCAACCCATAAATTACACGATTAAAACTTTAAAAGAATCTTTCCTAAAAACTAGTAGATTAGATTCTGAATATTATCAAACCAAATATGAACAAAATGAATATTTGATAAAATCTAAACACTATGCAAGATTGGGAGATTTGGTAGAAATCAAAAAATCCATAGAACCCGGTAGTGAAGCATACAGAGAAAGCGGAATCCCTTTTATTCGTGTGAGTAATCTTAGCCATTTTGGAATCAATCAAAGTGAAATCTATTTAGATTCGGCAGATTTTAATGAAGAAGAATTAAAAAACTTATATCCGAAAAAAGATATGATTTTATTAAGCAAAGATGGGAGTATAGGGCTTGCTTATTGTTTAGAAAAAGATTTAGAATGTATCACAAGCGGGGCGATTTTGCATTTGCAGATAAAAGACAAAAACCTTATTTTGTCGCAATATTTAACTTTAATTCTCAACTCCCTTACAACCAAGCTTCAAGCAGAGCGGGATAGTGGAGGTTCGATTATTGCACATTGGAAGCTTGATGAGATTAAAAATGTGCTTATCCCAATCCTTAATAAACAGATTCAACAAACCATAGAATCTAAAATCATTCAAAGCTTTGCTCTACGAACAGAAGCAAAGATATTGCTAGAAAAGGCTAAAGCAAAAGTAGAAGAGGCAATTAGAAAATCATAATTTTTATTTTTATCAATTCAAGTCTCTTGACTGATACTAACTCTCATATTTTATAATTTCATTTTTACTTCTATGCAAGGAGTCATGCGATTTGTATGACGATGGATTTATTATTCTAAGGCAAAGCCTAAGATTCTAAACCAAAAGGAGAAATAATGAAAACAGAATCGCAAAGTCTAGATTCTAAAACCCGCCGCGAGTTTTTAAAAACTTCGGTAAAAATTGGGGGCTTAGTTGGCTTAGGCGGGCTTGGAATCTCGCTTAGTGCATGCAAAGATTCTCATACCCAAAGCGCAATAGAATCAAACCACACCCCCAAACTCACACAAGGAGACACAATGAACCTCACAGAAAACGCAAAACAAAACTTTGAAACCCTTTTTGGTGTTTCGCCCGCTCAAAGCGATTTGGCAAAAACCGACCCCGAGTTTTTTAGTAATTATGTCAATTTCACCTTTGATGAAGTCATAGCAGATTCTAAGCTAGAACTACAAGAACGACTACTGATAATCCTTGCTTCACTCGTGGCAATCCCTGCTTTAAGTGAATACAAGACGATTCTAAATGCCGCGCTTAAAAATGGTGTTTCGCCCATAGCGATTAAAGAGATACTCTACCAAGCGACACCTTATGTCGGAATGGGCAAGAGCATTGACTTTATCACCGCAACCAATGAGATTTTTAAAGCACATCACATCACCTTGCCCCTAGAAGCCCAAAGCACCACCACGCGAGAAAACCGCCAAGAAAAAGGCTTAGAGACCCAAAGAGAGCTTTTTGGCGAAGCGATTGACAAAGGCAATGCAAACACACCCAAAGACTATCAGCATATCCGCAGATTCTTATCAGCAAATTGCTTTGGTGATTATTACACGCGCACAGGTTTAGAGCTGCAATTCCGCGAACTCTTAACTTTTGTGTATATCCTCTCAATGGGTGGGGCAGATTCTCAAGTCAAAGCCCATGTCGCGGGGAATATTAGAATTGGCAATGATAGAGCAAAACTTATCGCTGTGGTTACCGCGCTTGTGCCATATATTGGCTACCCAAGAAGCCTTAATGCGTTAAGTGCGATTGATGCGATTGCGCCGCTAAGTTAAGCTAAAAGGAGAGAGAATGAAAGCTTTAGTCGCGTTTTTTAGCGCAAGTGGTATCACCAAAGAAGTTGCGCAAAAGATTGCAGAGATTACAGAATCTCAAATCTATGAGATTGTGCCACAAGAGCCATACAGCAAAGCCGATTTGGATTGGACAAACGAACAAAGCCGCACGAGCATAGAAATGCGCGATAAATCCTCGCGCCCAAAAATTGCAAATCCTGTTGATATTGGCAATTGTGAAATTATCTTTGTGGGTTTTCCAATATGGTGGTACACCGCGCCGCATATTATCAATACTTTCTTAGAATCGCATGATTTTAGCGGCAAAATCATCATTCCATTTTGCACAAGTGGCGGGAGTGAATTGGGTAATGCACCAAAAGATATGCAACGCTCTGCTCCTAATGCGATTTTTAAACAAGGCAGACTAATGCACTTTGGCGAGAGCAAAGCAAGTCTTAAAAAATGGCTTGATAGTTTAGGATTAGAAGTGTAGATTGATATAAATTTGACAAGGAGGAACAATGGCTTGGACGATTAAAGAAGTCTCAAAACAAACCGGAATCTCACCACATACTTTGCGATTCTGGGCGAAAGTCGGGCTTTTTGAAACCTTTATTGACAGAGATGAAAATGGGGTGAAATATTTTGATAAAAGAGGTGTGGAGCTGATTGCGTGGATTGCTTGTTTGCGCGATACAGGAATGAGCCTCAAAGATACCAAAAAATATATGAAACTGATTGCTCAAGGCAGGAAAAGTGCAAATGAGCGCAAAGAAATGCTACTCAAACAAACCGCGATTCTTAAACAACAGCTCACAAACATTCATCAAAGCATTGAAAAGCTTGAACATAAAATTAGCATTTATGATGAGATGATTGCCACAGGCAAAGAAATGAAACTCTGTGGTGTAGAGGAGAGAAAAAAGCAAAAGAAAGCCAAAAAAATAACATACAAAACTTAGACTTTAAACTAATTTCAAGGAGAAAAAATGACAAACCAAACGCGTAGAGAATTTTTGCAAAATTCAAGCAAATTCATTGGTGCTTTGGCACTTTTTAGCAGCGGGATTGGCACACTAAACGCACAATCGATTACCCAAAACAAAGGAGAAATCATGCAAGATTCTAAAACCTTACCCACAGAATCGCTTACACGCACACTTGGCAAAAGCGGGATAAAAGTCTCGAGCATTGGGCTAGGTTGTATGGGAATGAGCGCAAATCATGGACCCGCAAGAGACAAAAAAGAGATGATAAAACTCTTGCAAAAAGCGGTGGATTTGGGCTATACATTTTTTGATACTGCCGAAGTCTATGGACCCCACACCAACGAAGAATTGCTTGGCGAAGCACTAAAACCCTATAAAGACAAAGTCATCATCAATACAAAGTTTGGATTCTATTATCCTTTTGGCAAACAACAGCTTGATTCGAGCAGAAAATCTATTATTCGTGCGGTTGATGGCAGCTTAAGACGATTGCAAAGAGATTGTATCGACCTCTATACGCAACATCGGGTAGATATTGATACACCCATAGAAGAAGTTGCCCAGACGATGCAAATGCTTGTCAAAGAAGGCAAGATTAAAGCGTGGGCATTGGGCGAAGCAGGAGTTAAGACAATCCAAAAAGCGCACAAAGTCTTTGCACCTGTGGCAATGCAAAGTCAATATTCTATGGCTTTTCGTGAGTTAGAAAATAATGGCATTATGGACACATGCGAAAAATTGGGCATTACGATTATCGCATATAGCCCACTTGATAGGGGGTTTTTGGGTGGAAGTTTTGATAAAAATACCACCTTTCACCCTACCCTTGACTTTCGTGCGTCTATGCCGCGCTACACCAAAGAAGCCCTAGAAGAAAATCAAAAAGTCATAGACTTTATTAAAGATGTTGCAAAAAATAAGAGCATTAATGGCAAACCCGCAAGTGTTGCGCAAGTTGCTTTAGCGTGGATACTCTCAAACAAAAGTTTTGTTGTGCCAATCCCCGAAACAACCAAGATTCACCGCTTAGAAGAGAATCTTAATGCGCGTTTATTGCACTTTAGCCAAGAAGAGCTTAAAGAGATAAATACACAACTCAATAAGCTTGTTATTGTGGGTGAAAGATATGCGCCCGGAAGCGATGCAGCAAAAAGTGTGGGGTTATAAGGATTCGTCTCGTAAGCACCATTTGAAAGATTTATGAATTTTATAGGAGGCACGACCGCTAAAAGGCTTTTATTGACTTATTGTCTTAAAAGTTTTTTCAAAAACTCGAAAAAATACTCTTTGGTTGATTGTGAAACTTTTTTGAGATATTTTTCAACTACCCTTTTGCCATCATCAGAATCTGCAACCGCTATCACCCTGCCTGTTTTATCATAAATCCACCTATCCCTATCGGGACGATTGCAGACCTGACATTGTGGGATAATGTTACCAATCTCTAAAGGCAAAGCAGGATTCATATGTCCCTCTTGTAATTGTGTAATTTCATTTTTGCGTATATTGTGAGGCTGCCCCTCTATGCTCCCACAAGTCGCACATCTATAATCATATTCTTTTTTCAGTTCTTCAAAACTTGCAGATTCGATTCCACTTCGTCTATCGGGTTTAAAAGAGGGATAAGGTATTGTTAAATCTACCAATTGATAAAACCCTGCCGGAATCTTAGCTCCAATATCGCCACGAGTGCCTGAAATAATATTAAATCCTCCTTGTTTGCTTAGATGTCTAGCTTGCTGCACATCGCTCACATTGGGATAAAATTGTCGAACAAATTCTGTAAGCTCTGCTTTTGAAATAACTCTTGTGTTTGGATAATTTTGAGCCAAATAAACTAACACTAAAGCGTCTTTTGTGTAATTCCCTTTTGAATCCTTTAGTTTTATAGACTTTACTCCATATCCTTTAAGATATTTTTCATGATATTCAACAATAAGCTCAAAAGTTTTAAAAATTTCTTCTTGATTCATTTTGAGAATCCTGCCCTACAAAATTTCTTTCTCAATTCGTTGCTTCGCTATCTCAAAATATTTTTGCTCAATTTCATAGCCTATAAACTTGCGATGATTTTGCAATGCAGCAATCGCATGCGAACCACTACCCATAAAGGGGTCAAGCACAATTTGCCCCTCTCGTGTAAAAAGTTTAATCAGATGAGAAATCAGACACACAGGCTTACGTGTCAAATGTTCTATTTTCTCATCGCTTTCTTGTTTTCTACTTTGTTTTGAGACTTCCATAACATTGCCCGGGAATCTACCATCTAAACTTTCATTGGTATTGATAAGCCCTAATTTGTATTGTTGCCAATTTTGCACAAACGTACCTACTTTTGGTTTTTGCGCCAAAACCATAGGTTCAATCTGTGGTTTAAGCTGTGGTGTTTTGTAGCCCTCTAGCTCTTTAATTAACGATTCTTTTTGTTCTTCGTTTAATGTTTTGTCTTTGCGAATAAAATGAGTTTGCGAAAATGCCTTTGCTTGCCCTTCGTATTTCCAAGCGAGCATATCTCGGATTTCAAACTCTGCCAAATCTAAGCTCATTGCCATTCTATGATAAAGCCTAGCTTGCGAAAACACAACACAAAATCCACCGGGTCTTAAAACTCTATAAAATTCTTTTGCCAAAGGGTTCATAAAATTTTGCAATTTTTCTCCTTGCGATTTATCAAACTTCATACCCACAGGCAAACCACCAATGACACCGCTTTTTGCGGCTTTGGTTTTGAGATTATTATCATTCCACTCATTCCCCATTCCGTCTATAAAATATGGAGGGTCTGTTACAATAAAATCAATTGAATTATCTTTTAATTCTTTTAACCCCTCTGTGCAATCTTGATTAAAAATTTTTGCCCCTTGACATATATAAAATTCCCCTAGATTTTGAAGTAGCTTTGTCATTGGTTTAACCCTTAAATAGCATCAATAAACTCTACAAATTATACGAACTTCCTGCTTTTATAATGTTTAATCAAACTTGACAGAGACTAGCTCTCATACTTTATAATTTCATTGCATAAAACAACAAGGATAAAACAATGAAAAACAACACAATAGATAGACGAGAGTTTTTAAAAGTCTCGGCAATACTAGGGGCAAGTTTGAGTTTAGGTACTTCGCCACTTTTTGCTTTAGAATCTCAACCCGATTCTAAGTCAATGCCCAAACGCACTTTGGGCAAAGGCGATAGAGCTTTTGAAGTCTCTGCCCTTGCCTTTGGGCTTATGGGACTCAACTATCACCGCAGCAAAGTTTTAGGCGAAAAAGAAGCGGCAAATATTGTCGCACAATGTGTTGATAGCGGAATCACGCTTTTTGACACCGCGCAAGTCTATGGACCCAATAGCAATGAAATCTTAGCGGGCAAGATTCTAAAACCCTATCTCAACAAAGTCTATGTAACAACCAAATTTGGTTTTGGGGCAAATGCTGATGTTTTAGACAGCTCGCCAAAACGTATCAAAGAAGTGTGCGAACAAAGCCTAAAACGACTAAACTTAGAGCAGATTCCACTTTTTTATCAACACCGATTTGACCCAAAAACACCGATAGAAGAAGTTGCCCAGACGATAAAAGAGCTAATAAAAGAAGGCAAAGTTGCAAGGTGGGGTGTATGCGAACTGAGCGCACAAACGATAGAAAAAGCGCATAAAATCTGCCCGCTTACCGCTGTGCAGAGCGAATATCATTTGATGTGGCGCAATGTCGAATCTGAACTCTTCCCTACCCTTGAAAAGTTAGGAATCGGCTTTGTGGCATATTCACCTTTGGCGCGTGGATATTTAAGTGGCAAGCTTACGAAAAATAGCAGTTTTGACCCAAAAAATGATAATCGCGCGACCTTTCCACGATACCAAGATGACACAATGGCGGCAAATTATCACATCATCGAGCGACTAAGCGAATTTGGCAAAGGCAAAAATCCAAATGCAAAAGACAAAAACGTAACTCCTGCACAAATTGCACTCGCTTATCTTTTGGCAAAAAAGCCTTATATTATCCCGCTTTTTGGCACGACAAACACAGAGCATTTGCGCGAAAATCTTGGTGCATTGCAAGTGCATTTAAGCACAAATGATTTAGCACAGCTTGATAAAATCCTTGATAAGATTAGTATTCAGGGCGACCGCTACCCACCCGAACAAGCAAAACGGGTGGGGCAATAGGGCTTGTCCTGCAAACAATCCTGCCTAAAGTATAAATCCGCGCTAAGAAAGTGGATTTTAAAAAGCGACAGAGTTTCGCTAAAGGGATTGTGTCTAGTCTTTTGCCAAAATTCCTTTTATTTTCTCTTTATCAATGCTTTCTTCTTTCCCCTCATAAGCATACCAGACATTCCAGTCGCTTTGTGTTTGTGTAGGGATATAGAAGTGATAAGGGAGTTTGCTAGAGACTGCCTCATAGCATTTTTTAAGGGATTCTAGCTTCTTTTCATATTGCTTTGTGTCAAAGTTCGCCCCCTCTCCTCCACGCATACTTTTGACCTCAAAGATATGGATTCTATCTTTCCAATCTTTTAGCACAAAGTCGGGATAAGAGAAGTGATAGCCCTCACAATAATATTCAAACTTCAAGTTAGACTTAGACAAGAAGTTTTTGCCTAGTAAATAAACCTTTTCTTGATTGATTTGTATTCTTTTGATGAGCCTTTCTCCATTTGGAGCGTCCTCATCTCTTAAGTTTAATAAAATCTCTATCCATTCTTTTTCTGCTTCGCTATCAAAGTAAAATACTTCCTTTTCTGCACTTTCCCATATCCATTTACTGATTTTCTTGTTATATCCGCTTTTATTAAGTGTGCTTTGGAGCGGCAGCACACTTTCACACCCTATCTCTTTAGGCGGTTCTATTATCATATTGTTTTTATAATCACACATATCCGTACTTAAAGCCTTTTTGATAGATTCGGCATTTCCACTTAATGCAAACCACCGCGCTATTTGCTCATCTCTTTCTTCTGCGCTTTGATAATATACTGCACAAAGGCTCTCTAACTCTTTATTGCTATTTAGATTCTTATAGCGTGTGAAAATATCCTCCGCTCCTATGCCATTGCTATTTTGAAGCACAGATTCTATCTTTTGTGCGCTATATGTGAGGTTTTGCTCTCTATGTCTTAGCCTTGTTGTGTGGATTTTAAACTCCTCTTGTATCTCATTTTTGTATATTCCCCCCGCATTTTCTCCCTTTAACTTCACGCCAATGCTACTTTGTTCCTCTGGCTTCACTCCATATACATACGCCTTTAAAATAAGTTCTTGTGCTTCTTTGTCCAACCTTTCAAAATCTAGCAGTCTAGGATTCCGCCGAATGCGCCCGATGACCTGCTCGGTAAGTTGTGTGCTTTTGGTATCACGCATTTGATAAAGCATACACGCTCTAGGTATGTCCCAACCCTCACTAATAACCATTTTGAAGATAATCACATCGATACTGCTAGAGTTTTCTTTGGCATAGTTGCGCCATTTTTTGGGCGGTAGCTTTTTTGCCTTCAGCGCGTCATTGCTATCACATTGCACTTCTTTTTCGCTGATATACATATACTTTAAGTGCGAAAACTCTAAGCTTCCTAGCACACTTTTGATGATTTTTAGCTCATTTTCTGCTTTGTCTTTATTAGAGATTTGAATAATGAGGCAAGGATTTATCGCAATAAGCTCTAAATACTTCTGTTTTAGCTCCACAAACTGCCTTAAAGCACCGCTAAGCCTCTTTTCTTCTCTCACCTCTCTCTCATCTCTGTATTCCACCTCTTTAATGAGTTGAGATTCTATCGCCCTATCTTCGCCGATTTGCACATCGGGGTATTGGTTTTTGGCTAGGCTTGGTGTGGCACTAACATTGAGCACTTTTTCAAAATACCCCACACCCTTTGGATTGCGCTTTATCAAACTATCAAGATTATTTGTCGCGATATGGCATTCATCTTTGATGAGATAAAGTCGCTTTTGCTTATAACCTTGCGCCTTTAGTTCTTCATTGTCTTTAAAGCCTTGTTGTGTGCGCAAAAATACGATTAATGCGCCTTGTTTAAGACGACTTTTTTCTTTATACAAATCTCTAGGCAACACATAGACATTGTAGTCTGTGGGGATATAGAGTGCGCCCTCTATCTTTTTGTCGGTATCAGATTCTATCAAGTAGGGCTTGAGTGTAGGGAATCTCTCTTTAAAACGCATAAAGCCTTGATAGTTTTGCTCCGCTAGATTGCCTTTAGAGAGACTAGAGACGACAAACACCGCGTTTTTGTCCTCGCTTAAGATTCTGTGCATAAAGTCGCCCATCATATAGGTTTTGCCACTGCCTGTAGGGGCTTTGAAAGTCGTGGTGTGTTTGCTTTTGAAAACCTCTACTAGCTCCTCTACTGCCTCGCTTTGTATATCAATCACTGCTTGTGTCATTGCTATTTCCTGCTTTTTTGGCTTTGAGGTATGCTTCCCACTCTGCTTCGTTCATTTCCTTGTTATCTTTTTGCATTTTTAAAGTCTTGGTCGCGTGGGAGAAGTTTTCACACACCCACGCGATTTTATCTTTGAGATTTTCAAAAGGCTCTAAGCCATAAAGTCTCTCATCAATAACCTCAAAGGCATTTTTACCCGTTTCGCTCTCATATATGCTGACTTCCTTTATCTCACTCACTTCTAAGATTCCGCCATAAGGCGCGTTTTTCTCAAGCCATTTGAAGTTTTTATCCCCATCATAGCATTCTCCGCTCATAATGCGCTTTAGTCGCTTAGTCGTTACATCGTGTGCGATTCCATTGGGGTTAAGGTCGGCTATTTCATTGTTGGTTACTAAAATAAAAGTGCGATTGCCGCCATCTTCGCGGTTGAGTTCAAGCACTGCGTGGGCGGTGGTGCCGGAGCCGGCAAAGAAGTCTAGCACAATATCCCCCTCTTCTAAGGGCTTATCTTTTAGCGATAAATCGTGGAGTTCGCCTTTCGCTTCGTCAGTGAATGCGTCTATTCTACTTCCTTGCTTAAGGCTACACAACCCCGATTTCTCATCTAAAATCTTTCTCCCTTTGTCGTTTTGAGATTCCGCATTGTCATATTGAGGGCTTTTTAAGCCCGAAATATCTCTTTGGTTGGATTGACTCACCATTTTAATTAAATTCATTAGTAATTTTATGGGTTTTGGGTTTTTAAAAGGTGCATTGATATTGCCAACTGCCAAAATAGAATCTAAATCCTTTTTTCCATTATCATTTGAATTTTCATTTTCCAAAAAAGATAAAGTCGTGAAAGGTTTTCCGCTATCAAAATATTCTATTTCATTTTTACCATTAGCCTTTTTGCAGTTTAGATATGTTTTTGTATAGATTCTATCGCCCTTTACAACCACAAATCCATTTTTTATGCCCCATTCTACTGCTCCCTTTGACCACCTCCACACCCAATCTGTCGTTTTATGTATTCCATTGATTCTCTCTAAATATTGCTTTTCACTCCCACCAGCATAAAAAACTCTGCCATCAATTTCGATTTTATAATCCATATTTTTAGAGTATTGCAGAGAACTATAATCAAGCGTTTGTGTTAATTTGTATTTTCCTCTTTTTTCTACAAATTCATCTTCTAAAGTGAATGTGCTTTCATCTCTATCTTCTAATGAAAAATTATCTACTAAACCCTTATTTTTTGTATATACAAGAATGTAATCATGATTTTTTTGCATTGTTGTCGTGCTTTTGCCACCTTTTTTAATAATTCTAGGCACACAACTTACAAAATTCCCCTCGCCGAAAACCTCATCAAAAAGGCATTTGACATAGGCTTGATTCCTATCATCTATGCTACAAAATATCACGCCATCTTCCCGCAGTAGCTCCCGCGCTAACTGCAGTCTAGGGTAAAGCATAGAGAGGAGATTATCGCGGGTTATAGCGTTGTCGTAGTTGGTTTGGGCGAAGTTACCCATATCATCTTTCCCATAAGGCGGGTCTATGTAGATGACTTTCACGCGATTTTGATAAGAGATAAGGAGATTTAAAAGTGCGGGATAATTATCCCCGATGATGAGTTTATGCTTGAGCGATTGTGAATCTACGCTAGATTCGGCATTTGAGGCATTTTGCCCCCCCCCCCGCTTTTTGCACAAAAGCTTAAGTTGGCATTGTGTGCAAGATAGGAAATCTCGCTACTTTGTCTCTCTAGTCGTTTGTCAAAGTGGAATCCCGTGTGCTTCCAAGTCGTGCCAAGTGCGAGGATAGCAAGGGCTTCTTCTTCGGATTCTGCATGGTTGATAAGCTTTTTTAGCAGTTCTAGGTTGGACATTTCTAAGATTTTATCTGCTACTCTTTTGTCTAGCTCTTCACAAATCCCCGCTTTAAAACTAGAGAGTTTATCTTTTTCCACCCTTTTTCCTTTATGTAATATAATCTCTTGCAAGAGAAATTGCCTTGTTTCAAACATTTAAAAGTCTAAAATCCTATCTAAGATTTGATAAAAATTCTATAAAATCCATAGTCTCTATATCCTTTTGCCCTTGACTGATACTAGCTTCTATGCGATATAATTTTATTTTGATTTAGGATTAAAAGCTATTGATATAAGGAGAAATAATGGCTTGGACAATTATAGAAGTAGAGCGAAAAACCGGAATCCCCTCAACCAAGATTCGCTTTTGGATTAAAAAGGGGCTATTCCCCTATCTGGAAACCGATAAGAATAAAGTGCGGTATTTTAGCCAAAATGATATTGACGCGTTGCGTTGGATTGAGTATTTACGAGAAACCAAAATGGACATTAAGACGATAAAGCATTATATTGACCTCTATTTTCAGGGCGACAAAACCCTAAAAGAGCGTAAAGAAATTATCAAAAAGCAAGTAGAATTTGTCAAAAAAGATTTGGCAAAAACAAAAGAGATTTTAAAAATCTTAGAAGAAAAACACAAGATGTATGAAAATCTTGAATGTGCCAAACAAAAGGAGTATTGAATGCACACCAATAACCTTTGGCTTTAAGGCGGCAAAGTCAAGGGTTTAGATTAGCTTACTTTTATGTGTTTTTCCTTATAATATTTGGAGATACGACACAAGGAAAACAAAATGATAAATCTCCCCAAAAGCCAAACTTCAAACTATACTAAAAAGACTTTATTGCTCTTTCTTTTGAGCCTCTTGCTGTTGATTCCTTTGATGATGTTTGATTCCATTTCACGCGATAGGCAATACAATGCAAAAGAGGCTATGGAAGAAATTGGAAAAGATTGGGGGGATTCTAATAGCCTCGTTACCCCTGCGATTGTCATTCCCTACAACTCCGATAACGACAAAACAAAGTTTCTACACATTACGCCAGAGACTTACAATGCCAAAGTCGTTTTGAAACCTCAAAAGAGAAAAAAGGGTATCTATGAGGCGGTGATTTATAATGCAGAGATTGCCTTTGAAGCGGAATTTGACTTCAATCTTTATGAGGCAAGCAAAATGATAGATTCTGATTTTGTCAAATTTGATATGACCGAGGTTACCTTGAATCTCCCCAAAGTGCGCAAAAGCGAAATTTCTACACTGACAATCAATCAAAAGCCCATAGCAATGGGATTTGCCAAACCAGAGCGCATTCCTATTAGTGAATCTTGGCTCAAAACTCCAGAATCTATTAAAATCACAATTAGTGGCGTATTGTCCGCACGAGGGCATTCATCTTTTGAAGCATTCCTTGATGCACAGAAAAACACCTTAGAGATTGAATCTCCTTGGGAGAATCCCTCTTTTAGCTCCCTTTTGCCAAACCACCATAGCATCGATTCTAATGGATTCAAGGCGACTTACACAAGCGGCAATGAAAATCCTATCTTTTCCTTTTCCTTTAGTTCTGCGCTTCTTACAGAGTATAAACAAGATGAAATCAAACCACTTAAAATAGAGCTTTATCAAGGAATCACTGAATATCGGCTGATTGATAGAGCGGTGAAATATGCTTATTTGTTTATCGCATTGACATTTTTAGCATTATTTTTATGCGAAATCGCAAGTGGCAAAAGCGTGATTTTATTGCAATATGGGCTTATTGGTGCTAGTTTGGTGGTATTCTACCTAAGCTTGCTTTCTTTTAGCGAACATTTCGGATTTATCCTTGCCTATATTCTCTCAAGCCTAAGCGTGATTGCACCTATTTCACTTTATACCTTTAGCATTATGGGCGAGAAAAGGTTTGCGTATATCATCGGGTGCATTATGGTGTTTTTATATGTGAGTTTATTCTTAATGCTTTTTCAAGATGCTTACGCGCTTTTGATTGGGACATTTATCGTGATGTTTGCAGTCTATGCGGCGATGTTTTTGACAAGGCATTTAAACCAAACGCAAGAATCAGAAGCAGAGACAAAATGACAAACGCTAAAGATGGCAAAAGCAAAAAGGAAGTGATAGGCTATGTGCAAAGTGCAAATCTCGAATGGGATTCTACCGACTAAGAATCCCTAAAAGTTTCTAAAAATCAAGTTTGATTAAAGTTTTAAGGATTATAATTATGTTTTTAGCACAAGGGGTCAGTTTTGCCACATTACACACAATCTCACATAAGCCATATAAGTAAGGGGGGGGGGGTAGAAAGCTTTAATGAAAACTCACGCGTAAAAATTCCTGCTCTGCTCACCTTAGCGCGTCTTGGGTTTAGCTATCTCTCACTGAAAGGCAATACACAATCTCAATTTGATAAAACAAGCAATATCTTTCTTCCTAGCTTTTTTAAATCCCTACAATCTCTCAATCCCACACTTTTAGAGAGCAATTTACCCAGCATTCTTTCTTCTATCCAAAACATACTTTTCTATGATGACTTAGGCTTAGCCTTTTATGAATCCCTCACTAAAGGCTTGAGCAATCATAATACAGAATCACAAAATACTCTTAAGCTCATTGATTGGCAAAACCCTAGTAACAATACCTTTGAAATGGTTACAGAGCTGCCTTATGGTAGGGATTCTAAAGGGAGCTTTCGCCCTGATATTACTTTATTTATCAATGGTCTGCCCCTAGCTTTTATAGAAGTAAAAAAGCCCAATAACGAGCAAGGTATCCAAGCCGAAATAGAGCGCGCCAAAGACCGCTTTAACAACAAATCTTTTAAGCCCTATTTCAATCTCACCCAAATTATTGTATATTCTAACAATCTCGAATATGATGAGAGTGAGCTAATGCCTTTAAGTGGGGCGTTTTATTCGACAAGCTATAGCCTAAAGATTAATCACTTTAGAGAAGAAAGAGCAGAAACAGACCAGCTCTTTAACTTAAAAGAGCTAGATTCTAGCATAAGAGATGAGATTTTGCGCGACACAAATGCTCAAGCTATCGCCCAATCAAGCGAGTTTCACACCAATACAGAGCTAAATACCCCAACCAATCGCCTTTTAGTCTCACTTTTTTCACATAAAAGACTCTTGTTTTTACTTTATTATGGGATTGCTTTTATCCGTGATAAAGACATACAAAGGCATATTTTGCGCTATCCGCAGTTTTTAGCTATGCAAGCTATCAAAGATAAGCTTAGCATATGGGAAAGAAGCGATGATACCAAATCCCAATCTTTACCGCTTAAGAGAGGTATTATCTGGCACACACAAGGTAGTGGAAAAACTGCCCTAAGCTACTATCTCACGCGATTTTTACGCAATTTCTATCAGCATAAAAACATCATCACACGATTTTATTTTGTTACAGATAGGATTGATTTATGCGCACAGGCAAAAAGCGAATTTACAAAGCGAGAGCTTTATGTCAAAGAAATTTCCTCCAAGCAAGACTTTATAGATGAGCTTACTTCTTCATCAATCCACAACAATGAAGGCAAAGATGAGATTATTTGTGTAAATATTCAAAAATTTAGCGAAGATGCTGTGAGTGTGCCAAATCTCTATAATATAACGATTCAAAGAGTATTTTTCATTGATGAAGCACACAGAAGCTACAATGAAAAAGGCTCATTTTTAGCCTATCTTTTTTCAGCCGATAAAAATGCACTTTTCCTCTCCCTCACAGGCACTCCACTACTAGCCACAGGAAATAAGGTAAGCTCAAAGGAGATTTTTGGCGAGTATTTCCATATCTATTATTACAATGCTTCTATCAAAGATGGCTACACACTGCGGCTGATTAAAGAAGATATTCAAACCAGCTATAAAGAGAATCTCTCAAATGCCATTAAAAACTTAGAGATTCCTAAAGGCTTGATTCAATCAAGCGACATTTACACACACAAAAGCTTTATTGCCCCGCTTTTAGACTACATAGTCAATGATTTCTCTACAAGTAGAAAAGTCCTTGATGAAAGTATCGGTGCTATGGTCGTATGCCAAAGTGCCAAACAAGCTAAAGCCCTCTATCAAAGCTCTTTAGAAACTTCAAACGAGCACAATCTCAAAACCGCGCTGATTTTGCACGATGAGCCAGATTCTGACAAACACAGAGAATCTTTCAAAAGAGGCGAGATTGACATACTCTTTGTCTATAATATGCTCCTTACAGGGTTTGATGCCCCAAGACTTAAAAAACTCTATCTCCACCGCGACATCAAAGCGCACAATCTCTTACAAACCCTAACGCGTGTCAATCGCCCCTATAAAAATTTTCATTATGGCTATGTGGTGGATTTTGCTAATATCGATAAGACATTTGAAGATACGAATAAAGCCTATTGGAATGAGCTACAACAAGAATTAGGCGAATTTAGTGAGCAATACAATCTTCTTTTTAAAAGCCCAAGTGAAATCAAACAAGAGCTAGATTCTATCAATGAAGTGCTCTTTGGCTATGACAAAGACAACAAAGAAATCTTCACTAAGCAAATCTCCAAACTCAAAAAAGAAGAGCTAAAATCCCTCCAACAAGCTCTAATAAACGCTAAAGAACTCTATAACTACATTATGCTTTCCAAGCAAGATAATCTCAAAAACTCACTAGATTTTGCCACCCTCAAAGCTTTACTTCAAATCATTGAAGAGAGGCTTTCACTTTTGCGCTATGAAGAGCTCATCAGCACCGAGCAAATCCCTACCCACACCTTAGAATCTGCCTTAGAAAATCTCGCTTTTATCTTTAAGCAAAGCAGCAAAAATGAGCTTCTCTTTGTGGATAATGACTTTATAGAAAAAATAAATCATATCGGTAATGAATTTAGTAAAAACCAAGATAAAAAAGACAAGGCATACACGACTTTATTTGAGGAACTTCAAGCACTTTTAAAGAAAAAAGACATCGCCCCCACACAAGAGCATATCAAAGCTTTGCAGACAGAGAGCGCAAAGCTTTTAGAGCAAATCCAATCTTTAAATGCTGCTAATGATAGGCTTTGTGCGGAATATAACGGAGATTCTAAGTTTATGCGTCTGCACAAGCGACTTTTAGAAAAAGCCGAAAGTGAGCATATAGAGCAGCTTACAAACACAGCTTTACGAAAGTATCTAATGCCTATTAAAGAATCTCTCGATGACTTTGTCTCTAATAATACAAATATCCTAGAGCAAGAATCTTATTTTATTAAAGAATCTAAAAGCCTCACAAAATCTCAAAGAGAAGCACTCTTTAAGCTTTATAGCAAAGATTCCAGCCAAAGTCTTTTTGCACTCATTACTCAAGAATACCTTAATCAATACAAAGGAGATAGCGCGTGAATGCTACATTACAAGATAAAATCCTAAAGCTTATTGACAAGCTTAAAGCCACCTGCGCCAATGATGGAATGGGCAATGACTCAGGAGAGTATAAAATCATCTCACAAATATTCTTATACAAATTCCTTAATGACCGCTTTGTCTATGCTTTTAAACAATCCCACAAAGCCTTTAAAGAATTAGATTCTCAAAGCTTTTATGAAAAATTAATGCAATTAGGCGATGAAGAGTATCAAGAAGCCTTAGAAGACATCGGCGCGGTGGTGTGCTTTGGTAAAGAAGACTTACTCCCTACACTTTTTAGCAAACAAAACCAAAGCGGATTTTCCACAATACTTGATGATTGCTTTACGCGCATAGCAAATAGAGAAGAAAATCGCGATATTTTTTCTATCCTTACTGAGGGTGGAGCGAAAATCTCACTCTTTGAGCCTATAATGCACAATATCATCGACCCAAGCAAAAGAGATAATTTCGCTAGAGCGATTATCTCGCCTCTTGCGGATTTTAACTTTACACAATCTTTCAATCAAGGCTATGACTTTTTCGCACCGATTTTTGAATACCTTATTAAAGACTACAACAAAGATAATGGCGGCAAATACGCCGAATACTACACGCCTTATTCTATCGCGCGCATAATGGCGAGAATCTTAACCCAAGATAAACCCTACAAAAGCGTTACTTGCTATGATCCAAGCGCGGGTAGTGGCACATTGCTAATGAGCCTAGCCCACACTATCGGGCAAAATAAATGCAGTATTTATGCCCAAGACATTAGCCAAAAATCAAGCCAACTTTTACGCTTAAACCTTATCCTTAATGACCTTAATCACTCTATCCACAATATCACCCAAGGCAATACCTTAACCCACCCTGCACACAAAGATAAAAAATTTGACTTTATTGTCTCAAATCCCCCTTTCAAGCTAGACTTTAGCGAGTATAGAGATGAGCTAGTAGCACAAAAGCAGCGATTCTTTGCAGGCGTGCCTAATATCCCCAAAAAAGACAAAGACAAAATGGATATTTACCTCTGCTTTTTTCAGCATTTACTCTACTCCCTTTCCCCCACAGGTAAGGCTGCGATAGTGCTTCCCACAGGGTTTATTACCGCTACTAAAATAGAGATGCGTATTAGAAAGTTTTTAGTAGAGAGCAAAATTTTACGCGGGTGTATCATTATGCCTAAAGATATTTTCGCGACTACTGGCACAAATGTATCAGTGATTTTTATAGATAAAGAATCTAGCTCTGATAAAGCTCTGCTTATAGATGCTTCAAGCCTTGGAGAAAAGACAAAAATCGGCGGCAAAGAACGCACACTTTTACGAGATGATGAAATAGAGCAAATCATCAGCACCTTTAATAAGCAAGAAGTAAAAGAAGATTTTAGTATCTTAGTAAGCTTTGAAGACATAGAGAAGAAAAACTACTCTTTTAGCGCAGGGCAGTATTTTGATTTTAAGATTGCATATAGTGATATGGATATAAATAGCTTTGAAGCTTACATAAATGAAACTAAAGAGAATCTAGAATCACTCTTTAGCCAATCACAACATTTGCAAAAAGCAATTCTAGAGAATTTCGCGACACTTCATTTCAAGGGCAAAGCATGAAGCAATGGCAATGGGTGAAATTAGGCGAAGTGGCAGAGATAAAAAATGGCTCAACCCCCTCAACTTTAGAATCCGATAATTTTAATGGCAATATCATATGGATAACACCCAAAGATTTATCCGAACAAAAAACCAAATATATTTATACTAGTCGAAAAAAAATCACACAAAAAGGATATGAAAGCTGCTCTACAACACTACTGCCAATTAATACAATCTGCCTAACGAGTCGTGCTCCAATAGGGTTAGTTTCCATATCAAAAGTAGAACTTTGCACCAATCAAGGCTTTAAAAATATTATCCCTGATAAAAAAGAATTATATTTTGAGTATTTATATTATTATTTAAAATACAGAACAAAAGATTTGATAGCACTAGGAGTTGGAACAAAATTTAAAGAGCTAACAACTCCTATCCTTAAACAATACCAAATCCCACTGCCGCCTTTGCAGACCCAAGAGAAAATCGCCAGAATCTTAAGCACGATAGATGATTTGATAGAGTGTAATACGCGTATCAATAAAGAATTAGAATCTTTGCTTTCCGTCCTCTATGAGATGTATTTTATCCGCTTTGATTTCCCAGATACTCACAATCGCCCCTATCAATCAAGCGGCGGAGAAATGCACTACCACCCTTTGCTCAAACGCGCAATCCCTAAAAATTGGGAAGTGCTAAACCTTTATTCAAGGCTTGATTTTGAGCGGGGGAAAGAATTTGGCAAGGAGGCATATTTACAATCCCCTAAAAGTAAGCATTGCGTGAAGTTTTATCGTGTGGGGGATATGATAGAGGGAAATAGCGTCTATATTGATACAAGCAAATATGCAAAATTGCCCTTTTGTAGTGAAGGCGATTTGCTCGTATCCTTTGATGGGAGCGTGGGGAGAGTGGCTTATGGGATAAATGGTGCGTATTGCTCTGGGATTTGTAAAATCACAGATAAGCAAGGAGCGGTAAACCAAGCGGGATTATTTTGTATTTTTAATGATGCGCACATACAATTTACTATCCACCAATACGCAGTAGGGACAAATATTTTACACGCAGGAAGAGCGATTGAAAATCTTATTTTGCCCTTTAATGAAGAGGTATTTTTAGCATTTCAGCACAAAGCCACCCCGCTTTTTATGAAAATGCGAGAAAATAAGATTCTAAACCACCACCTAGCCTCCTTACGTGATTTTCTGCTGCCGCTTTTGATGAATGGAGAGATTGAAGTAGGCGAAAAAAAGACAAAGAGATAGCCCTTTACTTCTCAATGTCAAAAAACCTCTGCAAAGATGGCTCTTTTAGCAATCTATTCTCTACGATATACAGATAGGGGGACAGATAGGCTAAATCCGACCCTCTATTGTCTAGTGTTTCTCTGATACATTCTACCTCGCCCTTGCAGGATTCACGCTTTTTTAGATATGCTCTTTGCTCGTCCAAAAGCTCACGATACAAAGCCTCTCTGTATATTTCAAGCTTTTCTTGTAATAATGACACAAGCTTTTGCTTCTCTTGCTCACTTAGATTCTGTTTGATAGGCAAATTTCTCATATCCGCTTCATCTAAGGCAAACTCTTTTGTCGCTTCTCTTGCGCCAAGATACAACACATTAATCGCTCTATCGTCATTTGCTAAATCCGCATTTGCGCAAATCGCCTTTTCTGTAAGCGTCCCCGCCTTTTGACAATCAAACCCCGCCTTGATTTTGTAATAATCCTGTGCGATATAGTTCATTTCTGTGGTGTCAAACTCACACTTTTGCTCCAAAAATGCGCACGCACTTAATGCCTTGCTTTGCTTGTCTTGCTCTATGTGGAGATTTTGAGAATCTCGCGTGGCGATAAGACGACATTGTGGAAAGTCAAGGAATAGAATCTCTGCTTTTTGCGCATTGAGGGGGTATAAAAGGATTGTGTGATTGATTTCTTCAATGTCTCCATTGATAAAGCAACTAATATGATTGCCCCAGCCCCGAAACCTTGCCCCGCCATTAAACGCGATTTCAAGAGAAAAATCTAGCTCCAAAGACTGCACCTTGTTTGCTAGAATCTTGACTCTATAATTCGTATAGCCAAGCTTTGAAGTGCCAGAATAGGGAGCATAATCATAAGTAGAGTTTCTAAACTCTCCAATATCTTGCCAATCTTTCAGATAGGGATTGGGTGCAGTCTCACTAGATAGATTTAATTTCTCTTTTGAGGGGTTGGGTGTAGAGTAATGAAAATGTATTGTTGAGTGCGCTTTTGATTCGATTACTAGTATAAGCAATAAAGGCAAAATTAATCCATAGCGACAGTGCTTGCCCTGCGACAAAAAAGACCTTAAATCACTCATACAAACCTCCAAATAAGCCTTTAGCCTGTATTCCTCACTCCTTGTGCGATTCCAACGATGGGGTAACGCTTTGCGCACAAAGTGCGAATCAAAGACAATAAAATTTTAGCACAAATTTGACTTACACCCTTACTTTAGACTCGTGATGATTTTACCATTCTCATTTCTACATAAAGTCGTTACATTGCATCAATACTTCATAGATTTTAAGGCAAGTTTATCGCTAATTTTATGCCTTTTAAGATATGATAAATAAATTTTATCCAATAATGCAAAAAACAAAGGACAATAAGATGAGATGTCGTTTCCGACTTTTGGTAGGTGTGTTGTTTAGTATGTGTTTTCTTCAAGCACAAACAAGCATAGATTCTATCACTCCCCTAGAAAATATGCAATGTCAAGAGCTTCGCTCAAACATCAAAGGCTCAAATGTGCCTACTTGGCGCAATGACTATACAATCATCGCAGAAAATCCCACACTTTATTCTGTGCCGCATTCATCGTGTGTGTCTGATTTGACGCCGTTGAAAAAAGGCAGCAAAATCGAGGTTTTGAAAAGCTATGATTCATTTTTTGAAATCGCAATCACAAGCAGTGATGAAACAAGGGGGGGGGTAACGACTATTCTTGCTTATATTCCTGCCGATGAGGTGGTATTAAGCAAGGTTAAATTTGATTTCTACTTTACATTAGTATGTATGGTGGGTGTGCTGCTTTTGGGACGCTGGATCATTGCGAGGATAAGAATCCTACAAGATTATAATATCCCTGAACCTGTCGTTGGTGGGATTATCGCTGCGATTGGGATTTTGATTGTCTATAAAAGTTTCAATTTAGAGTTTAAATTTGACTCTTCCCTCAAAGATCCTTTAATGTTGGCATTTTTTACAAGTATTGGCTTGAGTGCGGATTTTGCTTCACTCAAAAAAGGTGGAAAACTCTTAGTGTTATTTTTAATCATCGTGCTAGGTTTGTTAATATTACAGAATCTCATCGGTGTAGGCGTGGCTTCTATCATGGGTGTCAGTCCATTAGTCGGAATGCTCGGAGGCTCAATCACGATGAGCGGAGGGCATGGCACGGGTGGCGCATGGGCAAGTGAATTTATCAAAGCACCCTATTCTTTCTCTGCCGCCACAGAAGTAGCAATGGCGTGTGCGACCTTTGGATTAGTAATGGGCGGGCTACTTGGAGGACCTGTCGCGAGATTCTTAATCAAAAAACATCAGCTCAAAATACCCGGTGCAGAGCATAATAATGACGACCCGCATGGATTTGAAACACCGACTAAAGAGCGGCTCATCACACCTATCAGTTTTGTAGAATCTCTCGCATTGATTGCTATTGCGCTTTTAGTAGGAAATCTTGTCAGCGGATATATGCGAGAGATTTTCCCAAGTTTCAATCTCCCAACTTTCGTGTATTGTTTGTTTGTGGGTGTAATATTGCGCAATGTCTTATCAGCATTTAACATTCATCAAGTGTTTGATAGAGAAGTCTCTGTGCTAGGCAATGTCTCGCTTTCGCTCTTTTTAGCCTTTGCAATGATGACGGTAAATCTTTGGGAGCTTGTCGCATTAGCACTGCCTCTTGTGGTGATTTTGAGCCTGCAAGCAATAACAATGGTGCTTTATGCGAGTTTTGTTACCTTTAGATTCTGTGGAAAAGACTACGATGCCGCTGTTTTGGCAGCTGGGCATTGCGGGTTTGGCTTGGGAGCGACACCCACAGCAATGCTCAATATGCAAACGGTTACGCGACATTATGGTCCTTCGCACACTGCGTTTTTGGTCGTCCCCTTAGTTGGAGCATTTTTCATTGACCTCATCAACGCATTAGTGATACAAGGCACACTTTGGTTTTTACCTTTTTAACTTGATGATAACCTTTTGCAGACAGATTCTATTGCATTAGATTAGAATCTAATGCTCCTCAAAGCCTCTTTAATCTTTTCCACTTCTCCGCTTCCTATCGTGCTAAGTCGTAGCAAGGGGAGTTGGTATTTTTGCAAAATACCATTTTTTAGCTTGTCCCGCTCACTTTGTTTAGAATCTTTTTGATGATAGGCAAAGCCATCAACTTCTATGGCAAAAAGCGGGCGTTTATTCATCGTGCTAAATACAAGCAAATCAATATGGCTTGAAGAGGCGATAAATCTTTGCTCTTCATCGCTTAAGGCTTGGGTATTATTTAAGATTCTATACAAAGGGATATGAGTAGCAATATCCAAAGATAAATCCTTACCAATACATTCTTTCAATGCGTGATAAGCGATATTTTCAGAATCATACATTGAGATTCTTTTCTTGGATTTTAAATACTCTAAACGCGCATTTTGG
Source organism: Helicobacter sp. MIT 05-5293 (assembly GCF_000765665.2). Classification (NCBI taxonomy): domain Bacteria; kingdom Pseudomonadati; phylum Campylobacterota; class Epsilonproteobacteria; order Campylobacterales; family Helicobacteraceae; genus Helicobacter; species Helicobacter sp. MIT 05-5293. Next base: position 158,859 of record NZ_JROZ02000002.1, on the reverse strand, counting down.
TTGGCTTTATAAAGTAAGTCAAAGACGGACTTTACTTGACTTTGGGTGATTTCAAAATTATGATAGTGCATATATTGGACTAAATCATTAAGATGACTAACAGAGTTGCAAATTTGAGCAGAAACCACCACACGAAAATATTGTTTTGCACGACTAACCGCGACATTAAGCAAATTGGCATCATTGATAAAGTCATTGATTTCATTATCCACCGAACTTAAGATAATCGCCCCTTTTTCTCTGCCTTGAAATTTATGAATCGTATCAATCTGTATATCCTTAATGGCTTGCTGCAAGTAGGCTTTTTGCTTTCTATAAGGAGAGATAATCCCAATTTGTGCAGATTCTAGCTTCTCTCTTAGCGGTGGTAAAATCTCCTTTTCTATCACATCAATTTGCCTTTGATTATAATGTCTTCTTGCGTGATTTCCCGCTTGTGTGATAAAGGCTTGCATTACATCTTTTTCGCCTTTATCTTCACTCAAAATAATCAACTCATTGTTATAGAACTTTTGATTGCAAAATCCAATGATTTTAGGGTGGCAACGATAATGCTCCCTAAGCAGAATCTTTGGTGTATTGGGGAGAGTTGCGATGATAGAGCTTAGCAGACTTTGGGTAGCAAAGTCATAGTTGGCAGGAATCGTGTGCTTTTTGCTTAAAGATTCTATGGCTTGGATTTTATCTTGTGCTATCACATTGGGTAGCTGCTTGGTATCGCCGACAATCACCGCATTTTTAGCGACACTTAATGCCAAAAATCCGCTGACTAAATCCACTTGCGAAGACTCATCAATAATCACATAATCAAACAATTCACCCTTGAGATTCAAAGAAGATTTAATCGAATGGGTGGTGCTTAAAATAATGGGATATTCTTTAAGGAAACTAGACGCGTTGTGATACAAATCTTCTAATGAAAATTGCATTCTCTGTGCTTTAGGCTGATATTTTGCTTGAAGGGTGAGTTTGAGCAAAGCAAGAGAGTTTTCTGTAAGTTTCTGCAAGGGATTGTCTTTTTGCAAAATTTCTAGCCTCGCCTTGGCGGATTCTAAACTTTTTGAAAGCTCTGAAATTTTGAGGATATAAAAATATTCATCAAGTGTATTTAAAATCTCTTCTTTAGGGAGCTTATAGAATCTCAAATCCCCCACTCTATCCCACAGAACAAATTTTAGCTTCAGCCACGAGGGGAGATGCTCTCTTTCTTCTATTTGCACTTTAATTTTTAGAATCTTATCGGATTTTAAAAGCTTGAGATTCTGTATTTGCTGGGAATGCGTAGGGGTTTCTTGGGCTTTAAAATATTCATATTCTAATTGTAATGCGTTGAGAGATTGCGTGTGTTGGGCTATGGTGTTGGTTAGCTCAAAAGATTCTAAAGCTTTTTGCTCATATTTGGCGATATTTTCTTCTAATTCTATTTTGCTTAGAGCGAAACTCTCGCCATTTGGATAACTTAGCCTTTGATGCGAGATAAAATGTTCTTTATTTTCTTTCTTGCCCAAAGTCGCACAACAATAATCAAACCCATAGCATGAAAGCTTTTCAAACACATTTTGTGTCGCGGAATTATTGTTTGATAGCACCGCAACGCTTTTGTTATGGTAGATAAGATTTGCGATAATGTTTAAAATGCTCTGTGTTTTGCCTGTGCCCGGAGGTCCCTCAATGATGCTAATTTGTGATTGCAGTGCATTTTGTAGGGCTTGATACTGGGATTTATTCAAACCAAAGGGTGAGAGGATAAGGGGCAAAGGGCGTGTTTGGGTTTGAAGTGATAAGGGATTGAGATAAGCAAACAAGGCGGATTCTTGGGGGATAGATAGAATCTTGCTATACTCTTTGGCAAGCACATTGAGATTCCCCTCTGGTGTTTGAATCTCTATAAGCGTGCAAATCTCTTGAAGGTAATTAAAGAGGTGATAACTTGTCGCCCTTTTAATCAGCGTGAAATTTTCTTGTTTGTAAGTATAGACTTGCGGATTGCCTTTAAATACAACACTAAGGATTCCACCCTCTAAAGCGCAACGCTCAATATCCCGCGTCCTATCCTTACCCTTAAGAATGATAAAAAAATCTTGCGTCATTCGCGTTTCTTTGTGTTGATTTGGATTGATTATAGCAGAATCTACATCTTAAGCCTTATCAACACTTCTTTATTAACCCTACCAGCACTGCGTATTTTTAATCCCCACATCTTCCGCCTTAAAGGTTGGATTCTTACCCTCTTTGCGTTGTTTTTCATAATCTTTTAGCACTTTTATCGCAATATGTCCTAAGAGCAAAATTGCGATGATATTAACCAAAGCCATAATCCCCATAATCACATCGGCTAAATCCCACGCGAGTCCTAGACTAAGCTGTGCGCCGATGAAAACCATCACAACAGCACTTACTCTAAAAATTTGCAAGGCGATTTTGCTATCTGTGATAAATTTGAAATTAATCTCGGCATAAAAATAATTCCCAATCAGCGAAGTAAAGGCAAAAAGCACAATCGCTACACTCACAAAATACAAGCCAATATCTCCTAAGTGTCCTTGCATCACCTTTTGCATCAAAGGCATTCCTGCTAATCCACCTAAATCCTCACCGCTACATAGCACGATAAACGCACTTGCCGAGCAGATAATCAGCGTATCAATAAACACAGAAAGCGTTTGCACCATTCCTTGTTTAGCAGGGTGGCTTGTATGTGCAGTAGCTGCAGCATTTGGTGCGCTACCCATACCCGCTTCATTAGAATACAATCCGCGTTTAATCCCTATGACTATCGCACTTCCCGCAAATCCCCCAAAAATCGCTTCAAAATCAAAAGCCTTCGCAAAAATGTCAGCAAAAATGCTAGGAATGCTCCCAAGATTCAAAGCGACAATGATAAACGCGACAATCAAATATCCAAAAGCCATAATCGGCACAAGGACAGAAGTGATTTTCGCTGAAGCCTTATTGCTCCCAAAGAAAAATGGAGCGCATAAAAGCGCGAGTAGGATTCCGATATAAATCGTAACTTGCCCATTATGATAAGATTCACTCCCGACAAAAATCTCAAAGCTAGAAGTCAGCGTATAAGCTTGCAAACCATTAAAGCCATAGGTGAAACACAAAATCAGCGAAATCGCAAACACAATCCCAAATGCCCGAGAGCCTAAAGCACTTTGGATATAATACGCAGGACCGCCTTTGTAGCCGCTTCCGTCTTTTCGCTTATACACTTGCGCGAGTGTGCTTTCGATAAATGCACTTGCTCCACCCAAAATCGCCGTTACCCACATCCAAAAGAGCGCACCCGCCCCTCCACTACCAATCGCCACTGCAACACCTACGATATTGCCAATCCCCACGCGAGACGCGGTAGAAATCATCAACGCACCAAAGGGAGAGATATGCTCTTTATGGCTTTTCTCCATTAAGACAGAAAATGCAGAGGGTAAAAAACGAAGCTGGATAAACCCTGTGCGAATCGTAAAGTAAAGCCCACAGAGCAACAGCGCAAAAACCAAACAATAAGTATAAAGAAAAGTGCTTGATAGATTAATCAAGTCTGTTAAAAGTTCCATAAATCCCCCTTGTCAGTATAGTTTTAGCTTATCAAATCAACATTTATATCTAATGCAGATTCTAAGTTTTTAAAATACTTGCAAAATAGATTTTAATCATTCTCGCTTAAAATATACTTTAGCAATAAGTTATAGAGACTTTCGAGATTCTTTATTTGGCTCAAACAAAGACTATGCCCTAAAACCTCCCCTTGACAAACACCTAGTGGAATGCCTTATAATGCCCAATGTGATTTTACCCAAAAGGAGAACTATGGACAAACACAGGCGCAAGATTCTCAAAAATAGCGCGATTTTGGGCGTTGCAGGAGGGTTAGCTAGCGTTTCTACTATCTTTGGATTACAAGGTTGTGATAGCAAAGAATCCAAATCCACCACCCAAAAGACCGCAGCAAATAGCGCAAACAGCGCGGATTCTAAGCTCACAACAAAAGGAGAAATAATGAACACAAATCCACAAGTTTGGTATATCACCGGTGCGAGCGGCGGTTTGGGGCTAGAGCTTGCAAAATATCTTATCAGCAAAGGAGATAAAGTTGCGGCGACATCGCGCAAGATGGGCAATATCACCGCAAAGCTTGGAGTTGAGAGCGAGAGCTTTTTGCCCCTAGAGTTGCGCTTTGATGGCGATTTAAACGCACAGATTGCACAAAACCTTAACGCGGTGCAACAAAAATTTGGGCGGCTTGATAATGTCGTAAATAACGCTGGGTATGGGCTTTTGGGCTTTGTCGAAGAAACGAGCGAAAAGCAGCTAAGAGAACAATTCGAGGTTAATGTCTTTGCGCCATTTCTTGTCGCACAAAATGCGCTAAAGATTTTGCGCCCCCAAAGCCTCGCAGAGGGCGGCAATGCAGAAAACATAAAAGCGAGAATCTTTAACCTTAGCTCAATCGCTGGATTCAGGGTCAGCAATAATTCTACACCCTATTGTATGAGCAAATTTGCGATAAGCGCGCTAAGCGAGGGGCTACTGCTCGATGTGAGCGAATATGGAATCCACACTATTAATGTGATGCCCGCAGGTTTTCGCACCGAGTTTTTGGGCGCGAGTATGGTAAAAAGTGATTTAGAGATAAGCGCGTATGACGCAAGGCGCAAGACGTTTGAGCAAAAAAGCGCAGAATACAGCGGCAAACAAGCGGGCGACCCGCAAAAATTTGCGCAGATTCTCTACCAAGTTTCGCGCGACCCTAAGCCACCTTTTAGCTTATTTATGGGCGATGCAGCGTTTAAGAGTGCAAGCAACAAAATCGCGTGGGTGCAAAGCGACATCGCCGCGACACAAAGCTATGCAGGTGCAGCAGCAGACTTTGCAGACGCGGGCAACAGCGCATTTGACAAACGCTAGCTTGCCACAGCCCCTTTTGGCTGCCCCACGTGTTTAAAGCCTCTTAAAGTTTGCGTGGGTTGAATTGTGTTATAATGATAAAAAGGAAACGCGATGCAACCCTCACAAACTTTGCCACGCACAGATTTTTCCACACTTCGGCTGCTCTACCCCCAATGGCAAGGGGGTGATGTCGCGAGCTGGTTTAAAGACCTAAGCCCAAAAGAAGCTGCACAGGGCTATGTTTTGGGCGCGCAGATTCTGAATTTGCTTGTTGATAGCATTGCCCCAAGCGCGAACACCGCTGTCGTGAATATTGAGAAAGATTTTATGCTTGATAGCGCGGGGCAAAGGGTGGCACAAGAGGGAATTATCGACAAAGCCCCGCTGTTGCGCCAAACCAAAGCCGCGTTTGAGATTCTCAAAACCCGCAAACCCGCAAAGATTCTAACACTTGGTGGCGAATGCGCGGTGAGCGTGCCGAGCTTTTGCTATCTTGCAAGCCTCTATGATGATGTCGCGCTTGTTTGGCTTGACGCACACCCCGACATTGGGTTGCCAAATGATGATTTTTATCAGGGTTACCACGCAATGGCTGTGAGTGCGATTATTGGGCAAGGGGGCTTGCAAGAAACCTTTGGCTTACCAAGTTGGTTAGAATCGAGCAAAGTTTTGCTTGTTGGGCTGCATTCAGACGAGGCAAAGCATTATGCGCCGCGTCAAAAAGAGTTTGGGTTAGCAAGCCTCGCGCCAAATGATGTCGCAAAGGATTCGAGCAAGATTTTGGGCTGGCTTGCAAAAAGCGGGGCAAAAAGGGTGATGATTCATCTTGATTTAGATGTGCTTGATGCGCGCGAGCTTTATGTCGCTGTGGGCAACACAGGGCAAATGAGCCTTGAGCAGGTTATGCGCATTATCAATGATATTGCGGCACAATATGAGGTTGTGGGGCTGACAATCGCTGAACATTTGTCAAAAGCGCATATTAAGCTTAGAAGATTGCTTGAGAATCTGCCGCTGGTGAAAGAATGATGCACTCACGCTTTTGGTTGCGCCATTGCGGCTATGGCTTTGATACTCGCTTAATCCTCGCGTTTTATTACTATGCTTTTGTTATCAACTTCATACTCCGCACCTATTCTTATCTTGTTCTTCTTTGATTCTACCTTTGTGCAAATTTTATTTTCGATAGGTTTCCTATCATTATTCTATTTCTAAGGATTGATAATGCAAAGTTCAAATGTTTCTCATATCTCAAACAATCTTGCTTGGGTGCTTGTCATCGCGGGTGGAATCGTAGAATGCTTTTGGGCAAGCGGGCTAAAATATGCCGATAATCTCTTGCTTTATACCCTTACAGGAATCGGGATTCTTTTCTCGTTTGTGTGTATGGTTTTGGCGGTAAAGAGCAAACTCGAAATTGGCGTGGTGTATAGTGTCTTTGTAGGGATTGGCACGGTGGGTATCGCACTTGCTGAAATTGTGGTGTTTAGCGAGCCGTTTTCGCTGCTCAAAATTGGGCTGATTGTGCTGCTGCTTATTGGTGTGATAGGGCTAAAACTCTCTACCAACAAAGAAGAAAACGCACAAGAACAGGCTTTAGCAGAAGGCTTTGCCAAAGATTTGGGGCTTGATGAAATTGTGCAAAAGGAGAGCAAATGAGTTGGGTTTATCTCTTTTTGGCGGGTTGTATGGAAGTTTTGGGTGTGATGACGATGAAAAAGTATTCTTTAAGCGGCGCAAAGATTTTCTTGCTTGGAATCTTAGTGCAATTTGCGATTAGCTTTAGCTTTCTCTCGCTTGCAATGCAAGAAATCGCAATGGCAACAGCCTATGCAATCTGGACAGGCATTGGCGCAGCGGGCGGCGTGGCGGTGAGCATTTTATTTTTTGGCGAGAGCAAGAGCCTTAAAAAACTCTTTTTTATCGCGCTGATTATCATTGCGGTTGTGGGGCTAAAGCTTGTTGCGTAGTTTTATCGCACCTTAAAGTTTTGGCGGGGTAAAATCTTAAAACTATGCCTCGCCTATTTAAGTTTTGTGTTTCAAGTTTTGGAGGGTTGATGAAACAGGTTTTTATGAGCAAAAATGCGCAGAATCTTTGCGCGTTTGCAAAAGAAAAATATGGTGATGAGTTAGAATTTTTGTGGCAAAAGTTCTCAAAAAATGCGATTTTGCGCAAGAAAAAAACCAAAAAATGGTATGCGGCTTTTTGTGTGGTGAGCAAGGCGCAGCTTGGAATGGACGATTCTAAAAAAGAGTGTGTTGAGATTGTGAATCTTAAGCTTGACCCGCAAGATGTTTTGGCTTTTGTGGATAACCAAAAGTGTTTTAAGGCTTATCATATGAACAAAAAACATTGGATTAGCATTTTGCTTAGTGGCAATGACACGCTGGAGTTTGAGCAAATGTGTAGATTCTTAGAGCAAAGCTATGCGCTTGCGTGATTTAAATATGGCAAAAACTGCATTAAATGAAAGGAGCAAAGTTGCAAAACCAAACTTTACCTAATCCCAATAATCCTTTTCCGATAGCTGGGAACAAAAATCTTATCTATGCCAAACCAATGATTAAAAACCCAAATATTATCGTGGGCGATTTTACTTATATTGCCGATAGCGATTTTGAAAGCCATGTGAGTCATCATTATGATTTTGTGGGCGATAAACTCATTATCGGTAAATTTTGCCAAATCGCCGCGGGGGTGGAGTTTATTATGAATGGTGCAAATCATCAGATGAATGCAGTTTCGACCTTTCCATTTTATATTTTAGGCTGGGAGGCACAAGCACCCAAACCCGCAGATTTGCCGCTAAGAGGCGATACGATAATCGGTAATGATGTGTGGATTGGGCAAAATGCGGTGATACTGCCGGGTGTGCAAATCGGCGATGGTGCGATTATTGGTGCAAATAGTGTCGTGGGGAGCGATGTCGCGCCTTATGCTGTCGTGGTGGGGAATCCTGCAAGGCTCATCAAAAAGCGATTTGACGAGGAGCTTATCACAATGCTGTTAAAGCTTAAATGGTGGGATAAAAGTATCGCTGAAATTAACGCGCTGATTCCGATTCTCACTAATGGGAATCTTGGATTTGTGAGGGAGGAGATAAAGAAATTACTTGCAGATTCTAAAATATCATAAATCTTTCTTTTTGAAGTATTTTTAAAAACTTTTCTGTAAAATCCGTTGAGCATGTAACCTGCAAGGTTTGCCTATTTCTTCTTAAAATGATACAATAAATCAAGAATATATTACACATAATGCAAGGAGCAAGTATGAGGATTTTATCTAATAATTGCATTGGTGGTTTTTTGTATCAAGATTATCATTTACCCTATCAAACTCCATTAGCAATGTTGCAGATTGCGCCTAACGATTTTGTGCAATTTTTGTCAAATCTTGATGATTATCTTGGCTATGAATTAGAAAATATAGAATCTCACAATACAAAAGTAATAGAAACTTTTGTATCATTGGGCGGAAGTGCTAATATCACCTTTCCTGTGGGGAAGCTTGGTGAAATTATAGTGTTTTTTCAGCATTCTAAAAGCTTTCAAGAAGCAAAAGAATCTTGGAATCGGCGGATTATGAGATTTCAAAAAGATAAAAGTCAGATTTATGTGATTTTAAATCTTATGGGGTATAGCCATTTTATGGCAAATAAAGAATCTGGTGTGCGCGTGATAAACGAATTTTTAGAGCTTCCCTATGAGAAAAAAATCCTCCTACATACCGATGCAAAAATCGCTAGTATATATCCCAACCAACAAGAAGTCGCTTATGTCGGGGAAATACAAAATGCTTGGTTTGACTTTATAGAAGCAAATCCGCATAATCGCAAAAATTATCATCGCTTTGATTTTGACAAATGGCTTGGTGTGTCTTGTCTGCAAACCAAAGATTCTGCTTTAAGGCGGATAAAATCTAGTATCAATCATAAAATTATCAATGATGCGGGGGGGGGGGGATACTCTCTTTTTTATCCCCCATCAAAGGCAAATTCAAAAAATTGCATGAGTTAAAAGACTTATATCATTTGAAGTCCAAATGAGTCGTTTTGTGGGTTGATATTGTGAGATTGCCCCTGTGAGAGTATCAAAGGCATTATTTCTTAATCAATGGGACAAAGTTTTACTTTAACTCCTTTAGAATCTTCGCATAAGTTTTAGATTCTGCACGATAGGGCAAGTGCGATGAGAGGCTGTGCGAGATGAAGAGCAATAAATATTCAATCCTCTTGCTCTGAAGATTCTCGCTCTATTTGGCTTTTGTGAATGTAGCCAATAACTGCTTTTTTGGCATCATCGACATTGGGGGGAAAATACAGCACTTTGAGCCATTGTGAGCGCGATTCGCCAAGATTCCATAATAGATAATCACTCCCTAGCTCTATGCGTCTTAGAATCTTACCATTGGGGCTTTCTCGTAGATTCACATAAGAATCCTCGCTCGTGAGATGTATTCGCATATCATATTCTATGGGATCTGCATATTTTTCCCTACCATATAACTTTTCTTTTGTAGGCTTTATAATCTTCATATTTTTTACTTGCATAGAATGCCCAAAACTACAAGCCGAAAAATCCGCACGAAAATAATCCCCCGCTTCTATCTCTGCCCTCAATGCAATCTCTCCCGCAAGATTATCTTTAAACCATTGCGGGATATAGGGTTCTAAAGCCTTATAATGCTTCATATTTGGTTTTAAATCAAGATTAAATCCATACTGCAAAAAACTAGGTAATTCTTTAGAATCTGGCTCAAACTCAATCCATTCTACACCAATAGCACATGCTCCTACACTATAATCCCTGATGACCTTTAGTGTCCCTGTAAGTTTCAGTGGCATTTTAAGTTTATAATCACACACTTTCTCCCCATCACTCCAAAAACATAGTGGCTCTGGAATAGTGCGCCCTGTTCTCTTATCAACCTTCTCTCCGAGATGAATAGATTCAAAATACTTTTTAGCAAACGCCATTTCCTTTTGGCAGATTTGTTCTGCTTGTGCTAGTAACCGCTCTGATTCTTCTTTAGTATCAGCGTTAAAAGCTTTACCTTCCAAATCATTTGCACAATATTGAGTAAGAAACTCATACCATTTTTCTTTTTCTTCCCAATCATTTTGCTGTGCTTGTGGGGAATCCGTCTTTATATCTTTTGAAACTTCAGAAGCATTTAAAAACAATGCAAAACAAATCCCAAAAATCATTAGATAAACTTTCATTTTAACTCCTTTAGAATCTTCGCATAAGTTTTTGCCTCTGTTTGGTAAGGAATGGTTTGAAAATCTTGAAAGCAAGAATACATAATTTTTTCTGCAATTTTAACAAAGAATTTTTCACAATTTTTAAGCGTTTGTTTTGCCTGTTTTTTGTTTCCAAGTTGATAGCATTCATAGAGTTTTTGTGTTTGTTTGGGTGTGAGAAACTCTGGCAAAAATTTGTATTCTTTGCCAAGCGAAAAAGCAAAATTATTTTGTGCCAACCCCACATACCACGAAAGCATTATCAAAAGTCCTTCGCGCATCATACTAAGATGAGCATTGAGAAGTAAAATCTCACCCCGCAAAAGATCTTTCACACAACACACATAAAGCCAATAAAATTCATTGCAACAATCTAAAAAACTTTGCTTTGTTAGAGGCTTAATATGAAACGCGCAATCACTTGCAGGGAGCGCGTCAGCAAATCGCTTGTCTTTATCAAGCAAAACCTGCATAAGAGGTTCATTGGTTTTATAAAACTCGACATCATCAAGTGGAATGAGCATTAAATCAAGGCGCACTCCATCATCAAAAAGACAAAGGTAGCTAAACCAACCCTCTTTTAAATCAGGAGGGTAAAGCTCCATTGATTCTGGTTTTTGGAGCATTAGAGACTTACCAAAATTTTGTAACCAACTATCGTCTTTGTTGTCTTTGAAAGTTTGCAATGTTTGTTTGTCTAAGAAAAATGAAATATCATAATCGCAAAAAATATCTTTTTTAATATTTGGATTTGCCCTTGAACCCTCGAGCGTAACCACGCGGATTGCTTGATGATTTTTAGCAAAATCAAGGATTAGAGTGAGAATCTCTTGTTCTTTGCGGATTGATTTGCGAAAAACATGTTTGCGTAGATTCATAGTATTATTTTTCTCCTTTTTCTAAATTGAGCAATTTTATTTTTTTATCAATCCCTGCGGCATATCCTGTTAAATTCCCCTTTGCACCAATCACACGATGACAAGGGATAATGATTGCAATTTTATTATGCCCCACTGCACCGCCGACTGCTTGGGCAGACATTCGCGCTAAGCCTCTTTTTGTGGCAAGTTGTTTTGCAATTTCGCCATAGGTGATAGTCTCGCCATAAGGGATTTTACAAAGAATCTCCCAAACTTCTTTTTGAAACTCTGTGCCTATACAATGCAGGAGGATTTTAAAGTTTGGTTTCACGCCTGAAAAATAAACATCAAGCCAAGTTTTGACTTGTTTAATGAGGCTTGTTTCTTTTTCTTGATGTCCTTTATCTAAAGATTTTGCATAGTTTTTTTGATTCTCAAACCATAGCCCAGTTAAACCAATATCATCTGCACTCAAAAGCATCTTGCCAAGAGGGGATTGGTAATGACTAATCGTTTGCATTTGATACCTTTGTCTTAAAATTTAGTTATCAAAATATTTTGCTTTGGCACTGATTTGCTCGAGCTTAATCGCATAAGTATTAAGATGTTTGCGCTCAAAATCCACAGAAGTTTGCACAAAAGCTATTTTATCGGGCATATATTTTTGGCATAATAAGCGCATTGCTCTATCTTGAGATTCTTTATCTTTTAAAAGAGAGATTGTTCCATAAGCAATCGTGCTTTCATATCCTGTTGTAAAGACATAACTACCAAGCTTTTTAGGGTCATCAATCGCAATCTGCTCTAGTTCGTCATTGCTATAAATATTTGGCACTTGCACTTGCCCCACAAAAACAAGACATACGCGTGAGCCATTGTTAAAAAAGCTTATCTTACGTCCTGCCTTTGCAGTGTGGATATAGATGTAGTTTTCATGATAGACAAATGATACTGGAATGCTAAAAATTTGATACTCGCTGTTTAGTTCGCCATTTTCAGTATATGCCTTTTGGTGTGGCTTAAACTCACAAACGCTTGAAGGTGATGCACTAAGCACACAATAAGGTGCTTTTTGCATAATCTCTATGGCTTTTTGTGTGTCTTGGAGTTTGTCTTTGCGTCTCATTTGTTTATCCCTTCATTGCATTAGCAATTTCTTCCTCTGTGATTTTAAGATTTTGTGGCACGTCTATTTTCCCTGAATGTTCAAAATAATCATTAAAATATGTTATGCTCCAAAGTATCTTTTGTCGAGCTTTAATATCATCGTGGTATTGCCTTAGCATTGCTAATAATTGCATTTTGAAACTCACATTATCAGCAGATAGAGCAAAGATGAAACTATTTAACACATTTAAACCATCAGCAGATTCATAGAAATATTGGGGCAATGTTTCTTTAATTGTTTCTTGTGCGATGATTCTAGGATATATTGCAATCTTTTCTTCAAAATCGATTGCTTCAAGCAATGCCTTCCCATAGACAAAAATATCATTTTGGAAAAACTCCCCTTCAGTAATCCCCCCTCGCAATAAATAGCCATGTCTTAAGGCGTCATTGGATATATTGCCAACAAGGTTTAGTAGAGTTTCTATTTTGACTTTTCTTAAAGGATCATTGTCTTTAAGATTTATTGCAAGCAGGATATTATCAGAAAATATTTTAAACAAAATCTCTCTTTTATCAAACATATTAGTTAAAACAACGCTATGAAATACATTAAAATATATAGAATTTAAATCATTTAAAAATCTCTCACTTTCTTTAGACATCAAGTTTTTAGCCCCAAGAACATCTAAGTAAGCAAGGCAATGGGGAGAGGTATGAATTTGCTTTAAGAGTGCCATTTCACCTGTTCTTATCATTAAACATTCCTTTTATTTTTTCTTATAATATGCTTAATATTCTGTGTGTTTAAGAGATTCCTAAAATCCTGCCCAAAGCCTTTTGAAAAAGCCTATTTTTCTATCGGAATATTTGGCAAGAAGTTCTAAAATCTCTTTTCTGCGAAACATAATCGCAAAGTCATAAGGTGTCATTCCCATAGGATTCTTAAAATCGGGGTTTGCTCCATTTTCTAAAAGAAGACGCGCAATTTCTGCATAGCCTTTATAGCACACACCCGAAAGCGGGGTAAGGTTTTTATCATTGACTTTATCCACTTCAGCTTTGTATTGTAATAATAATTTCACACACTCTAGGCTATTATGATAGCTTGCAAGCATTAGCAAAGAATCCCCTTTATGATTTGTGAGGTTTGGGTTTAATCCATTTTTGAGCAAGGTTTCTAGGTTTTGAAAGTCATTATTTCTTGCCATATCAAACGACATTGCACAAAGTTCTTCTAATTTGCTTTGTTCTTCGGGTGTGAGTTGCATGATTGCTCCTTGATATTAAAGTTTAGATAGTTCTTCCGCTACAAGTTCGGCTTGTTCTATCACCCTATCCACCGCAAGTTTTTGCATATCTGGCGGATAGCCATATTTTTTAAGCACTCTTTTAACTGCTACACGAATCTTTGCCCGCACATTCTCTTTGTGTTGCCAATCAAGGGTGATATTTTGCTTGAGCGTATTAAAAACAGCAATAGCAAGTTCTTTAAGATTATCTTTGCTCATTAGCTCTCTTGCACTTTCATTTTGTGCGACAGCTTCATAAAAGGCATATTCATAATCTTTTAGCCCCAAATCTTGCTTTTGTTTCTCATCTAATATGAGTTCTTTGCTTAGGGCAATCAGCTCTTCTATCGCTTCACTCACACTAATGAGATTGTTTTGATATTTGTGCATTGTCTTTTTAAGCCGCTCCATAAGGCTTTGAGCCGAGATTGTGTTTTTTAATCGTGCAGAGAGTTCATCGTTTAAAAGCTTTTGCAAAGTTTGTAAGACAAGGTTTTTGTGCTTATGATGTGCAATTTCACTTAAAAATTCTTCTGATAAAATGCAGAGATTTGGCTTTGAAATCCCCGAAGATTCTAATAAATCAATCACCCCATCACTCACAATCGCATCATTAATGATTTGTTTGATTGCGCTTTGTGAGATTTGAGCCTTACTCTCCTCTTCTCGCTCATATTTCTTTAAACTTCTTTTGATTAAATCAAAAAACGCAACACCCTTTGCTAGATTCTCTGCTTCTGCACAAGGCAATGCCATAATATATGCTTTTAAAAGCCTTGTTGCAAAGTCTAAAAATCGTTTTTTGCCATTGTCTTGTGCAAGGATAATTTCGAGAGTTTGGGCGATAAAAGCGAGTTTGTCTTGGGTGAAGAGATTGAAATATTCCAAAGGGTTAATGCCACAAAGCATTTGCAAAAGAATCTCATAGTTTTCTTGCATTTTTGCAATAGCTTTGTCTTTATCTTCCACAAACTCACCCTTGCCACCGCTTTGGGTATAAAAATCTAGTGCGTTCTTTAACTCATTTGCGATTCCTAGATAATCTACAACTAGCCCCGCAGGCTTGTCTTTATACACACGATTCACCCTTGCAATGGCTTGCATCAAATTATGCCCACTTAAAAATTTATCCATATAGAGTGTGTGCAAAGGCGGGACATCAAAACCTGTAAGCCACATATCGCAGACAATGACTAATTCTAGCTCATCATCAATATCTTTAAACCTCTTTGCAATCTCGCTTCTTTGCTCTTTGGTCGTGTGGTGTTTGGCGAGCTTTACACCATCATCACTATTTGCAGTGATAATAACTTTGAGTTTGCCTTTTTGATAAGATTCATGATGCCAAGAGGGCATTAAAGCAATGATTTCATCATACAAAGAAGCCGCAATCTCTCGGTTCATACAAACAATCATTGCTTTGCCTCTTAACACCTCTTGCCTTTTACTAAAATGTGCAATAATATCTTTTGCTACAACCTCAAGCCGCTTTTTTGCACCAACAATCTCGCAAAGTCGCGTAGCTTTGGCGTTGATTTTGTCTTGCTCCTCATTTGCAATCAACCTAGAATCAAGCTCTTTTAATATCTCTTGCCCTTCAACACTAAGCCCAATTTTAACCAACCGACTTTCATAATAAATCTTCACCGTGGCGTTGTCTTCTACCGCCCTAGCAATATCATAAATATCAATATATTCTCCAAAAACGCGCCGCGTGTCTGCGTCTGCTTTTTCTATCGGTGTGCCGCTAAAACCTAGATAAGTCGCATTTGGCAAAGCGTCTCGCAAATATTTAGCATAACCATAGCGGA
Organism: Helicobacter sp. MIT 05-5293; assembly: GCF_000765665.2. Lineage (NCBI taxonomy): Bacteria > Pseudomonadati > Campylobacterota > Epsilonproteobacteria > Campylobacterales > Helicobacteraceae > Helicobacter > Helicobacter sp. MIT 05-5293. The sequence goes on along the minus strand of NZ_JROZ02000002.1, from coordinate 143,648 downwards.
GCTGTGCCTCGTCATTTAACCTTGCCTCAAATCCATATTGGCTTCTGTGGGCTTCATCGCATAAGACAATGATATTTTCTCGCATACTCAAAAGTTCAAAGCTCTCACTTTCGCTTCTAAATTTTTGAATCGTGCTAAAGATAACGCCTCCACTTGCTCTTTTGAGCTTTGTTTTTAAATCTTCTGTGCTTGTTGCCATTATGGGTTCTGTGCGTAAAAGCTCTTTTGATTTTGCAAAGGTCTGATAGAGTTGCTCATCAAGGTCGTTTCTATCAGTGATGATTAGTAATGTTGGGTTTGCAAAAGTCGCAATCGCCTTTGCACTAAAAAACACCATTGTAAGGCTCTTGCCGCTACCTTGTGTGTGCCAAACCACCCCGCCTCTTTTGTCATTGCACATTGCGACTTTTACCGATTCGATTGCCTTTTGCACTGCATAATATTGATGATACGCGGCAATTTTTTTAATGATTTGTGTGCTTGCTAAGCCCCTTTTGTCGCTCAAAGTTTGCTTTTCAAACACGACAAAAAAGCGCAAAATCTCTAAGAGCATGCGAGGTTTTAAAACCTCAAGGATTTCTAGGGGGAGTGATTTATCCTCGCTTCGCCATCGCATAAATCGCGTAAAATCTGCGCTTAAACTCCCGACCTTGCTATTTAGCCCATCGCTTAGCACACACAAAAGATTTGGGATAAAGAGATGTGGAATCTGTGCTTTGTAAGTTTGAATCTGCTGATACGCACTTTCTAAAGTCGCGTTTAAATCAAGAGGATTTTTAAGCTCGCAGACGACTAAGGGCAAACCATTCACAAACAGCACAATATCCGGTTGTTTTGGCATTTGCACATGAAAATATAGTTGCTTACACGCGACAAAGGTATTATTTGCTAGATTCTCAAAATCTATCAGGTGCAAGAGAATGCCCCGCGTCTCACCCTCAATAAAGACTTCAAGCGGGATTCCGCGTGTGAGATAAGCGGTGCATTTGGCATTTGCCTCTAAAAGCTCAATATTTTCAAGGGCTTTGAGCTTTTGCAATGCCTCATCAAGCAGTTTTTCTTGAATCTCTTGATTGAGATTGAGACTTTGCAAAGCATTTGGGATTTCAAAATTGATTTTGTGCACAGTTTCTCTAAAGACATTTTCTAACACCCACTCGCTGCTTGTGCGCTCTAAATCTTTGCCACTCTTGCATTGATAGCCTAGAGTTGCTAAATGCTCTAAAAGCAAGGATTCTATGGCTTTTTCGTTGAGTTTGTCCATTGCCTACCTTTGAGGAAAAATAAAATAAAGGTATTGTATCAATAGTTTGCTTTTTAATAAATGGAGACCAAACATCGTGCAAGTAATTATTCGCAAAGTAAGCCCTTGAAGAACCCTTGCCGCATATGCTAAGCAAGGGGTTGCAGGATAAATCCTACAAGAAACGCAAACATTATATAAAATATTTTTTTAAACATAGATTAATTAGTTTTACTTAGAGGGATTCTAGGGCTTTTTCATTGAGGGGGTTGGTGGGCATTATTTTTCCTTTTTATGGATATTAAAACATCATAGTGAAAATTATATTAAATATAATGGTTTTAAATTAATTCGTCTTTATGTTCCTGACAATATCTTTCGACTTCATCAACCCATTTTTTATACCAATACCATTTCCCCTCTACATTTACTCCATAATGGAGGTTTGATTCTTTCGCTTTTTTACTTCTCCATAAATCTGTATGCTTGTGTATTGAAAAATTTGTATAGCCTTTGTCTTTCATTAATTCTACAATATGTTTTGGTAAAAACTTTTCTTTTTCTGTTTCTTTAACAAAGGCGTAAGATTTGGCATAGCTTTGATTAATTTCTTGCGCTAATTGAGAATCGCTTTTTATAAATTCTATCACTTTATCAGCCTGTCCCCTATGATTTACTGATTTAGGTATAAACAAAATCCTATAAGAGAATTTAGGACTATTAAACTCATCATCAGATAAACTATCATCAAAGGTTTGTATATAATTTAAAATATTTTTGGGTAAAGTGGAATCCTGCAATAAATCTTTTTGTTCCTCTGTAATACTTGAAAATTGAATACTAAAAGACAAATATTTATCTATTCCCTTATCATTAAATAATTTCTTAAGATAATCATTGTAATTCAAACAGCAAGCCTGAAATCTAGCACTTAACAAATCATCTATTTTGGTTGTCATTTGGTGCTCTATTTCGTGTCTTAACCCTATAAGAAATTTTAAGTTATTACTTGTATTATTGTCTATTGGACTATTCTCGTCTTTCAAACATCTTTCTAGCTCCCAATATTTATAATTTCCATTTTTTGTTTTATGAAATTTCTTTCTTTTGTTTCTAGCTTCACAATATCTATAATCTACTTTTTTAGATTTATAATAAGAATGCAGCAAATATGTCCAAGCAATAATGATTAAAACTATAAAACTTTCAGATTTAAAAAGCATATTTGGATTATTAAAGATTTGAACCGCTGCCAATGCAGATTCTTTGGATTTTTTTAACAATTCACTAGAAATAGATTTTAACTTTCTATTTCTCATTTTTTGCCTTTCCTCAATCTTTAGTTTTTAATGCAATCCTGCGAGTTCTCTAAAGCTAAGCGTCTGTAAGCCCTATATGCTAAATAGCCACAAATAATCCCTGCTATAAAAATAGCAATATTTTTTAAAGTCTCTTTATTGATTGCGAATGTGAAAGATTTATTATCCTTTACATTGGGTGCAGTATTATTTTGTTGGATAATATTCACTTGATTAGAAATGTTATTTGTAGTTGTTGTTAATTGGTTGTGTTGGGTTTGGTGATGTTGGGAATCAATTGAGGATTTTTTATTTTCATTCTTTCTCGTTTCAAAATATATTGTTAGCAGAATACCAAAGATAGTTAATATTATCCCAATAATGTCAGAATAATTTGAAATCGTTTCCAAGATTACTCCTTGAAAGAATAAATTTTTAATTCTAGCATATTTTTCATTTCACTCCTCCATTTTTTCATTAAAAATTTTTGATAAAACCAAATCCCGCATTTGCTCTAAAGATTGGATTTGTTTTGAGTTGTTGTAGATTTTATCAAAATAAACACTCACTAAAGAATGAAATTTTTGCAACTCCATATCATCGGGACATAAAATTGGCATATTTGAAAAATCTGTTGTATTAAGATTTGCAGTTGCTGTTCCACCACTTGCCATAGCTTGCAATTCATTATAAGATTCTTTCATGAAACAATACAGAAAGTATCTATAATATTCTTGAGCAGGAATAATAGAATTAATCTGTTGATTGGTTTGAGATTCAAAAGCATTCATAGAAACTACACCAACAGTAGCTATGCAGCTAACACAAATACTTAAGGGTGGCAATGTTTTAGTGTGTTGAGATTGTAATCCCTTTTGCGTTAAGCTATCGGTTGTCTTAAAAACAAAAGTTTTATTGTGCATATCAGGAATTTTGACAAAGGGTATCCCGCCATTAAAATATTCCTTTTTCATTTTTGAGGGAGTTTTACCACAAACTATTTTTCCATAATCCCCCAATTTGCCTATTTTCCATTCATTGCGGTTGGGATTCTCTATAAAATGATGGCGGACGAGAGTGAGGGCGAGGGATTCTAAGGTTTGGTTTTGGCGGTGGAGTAAGTCAATTTTATCATCAAAGCTACTTAGAATCTCTGCGATTTGGTTTTGGATTGGAAGGGGTGGGAGCTTAAAGGTAAAATCAGACATTTGTTTTGCATTAATATTTGGCTGTGCTGAACCACCTAATGCACCATTTACAAATTCAATCCACCCTCTATCTTGCAGACAATAACTAATAAAATGAGGATTGGCTATATTGGGATTTGCTCTAAATCTTATCAAGTATGAAGCAAAAATACATTGAGTTTTGGTCTTTATATATTTATTGTATCCAGCAGTTGCACCCGTCCTTGCGATAACAATATCACCAACTTTTAACAAGTATTTCTCTAAACTTTTAGAATCTATATTACAATATGGAACAGCATTCCAATCAATTTGAGAAGGAACAATATCCGTAATTCGTAAAAATTTAGTTCCTGTATTCTGTGCAATAGCACTTGCTGTATAGCCGTAATCAACCTTTAAACATATCTCCCCCAACCTTACTTCCCTCCATTCCTCTTTATGGAGCGATTCGAAGAAATTCACGCTAAAGCTTTGACCCATTGCTTTCCTTTTGGGATTGTAAAAGAGATTCCATTATCACGCTCCATTATGTTTATTTATTGCTTTTGCTTGATTAAATCATTATTTATGGTATAATTCTAGCTCATTCACGGCGGTGCTTTACCGCCATTTGCATTTTAGAATCCAAATTATCATTTTTTATATTTCCCCACGATTTTTAAAACTTGCATTAAGATAATTATACTACAATTCTAGCAGTTCAGAGGGCTAACCTGCCGAAAGTGCGGGGAACTCTTCAGTGAGAGGCTACTCTGAATTTCTTTTTTATCTCCTTATGGATTCCATTTTTACCCAATCGCAAATCTATTATTTATAAATCCCCCCGCGAGAATCTGCCTTATAAGCATAGATGATTAGAATCTTATCTTCTCTTGTTTCATAGAAGATTCTATATTTGCCAACCCTTAATCGATAGTGGTTTTCATAGCCTTGAAGCTTTCTAGTATCTTGAGTGTTGTTATAAGGATTTTAGGGGCTAAATCGCGGTGTTTGAGCAAAAACTTTTCTACCTCTTTGCTGTATTCTAAAATACCGCTCATAATCCAAGCTTCTTTTTTAGCTCTTCGTGGCTTATCGTCTCGCCCCTCTCTAGGTCTTTTAATGCCTTTTTGTAAGCTTTTTCATCTTCTTGTGTCCAAATCGTATCGGGGTCAATGCTACTACTAAGGCTAAAGGGAATCTCGCCGGTTTTTAGCACCTTGTAGGCAAATATTCTAAAGGCTGTGCCAAGGTCTAGCCCCATATCCTTAAGCATTACTTCTAGCACTTCTTTGTCGTTGCTATCCATTCTAAACTGCACAACTGAAGTCATTTTGTGTCCTTTTGTATGTGATTGTATGATTTTGTAGTGCATTATAGCACAAAAGGTTATTTTTGTTCACCGCCCAGCAATGCTAGGTTTTGCAAGATTTTCTCACTCAAAATCTGCTCCTCTGCAATCTGCTTTTCAAGCTCGACTTTGAGCCGCGAAAACTCGCTTTCAAAGTCAAAATCTTGCTCATCTTCAGCCAAGCCCACATAGCGTCCGGGCGTGAGGACAAACCCAAGCTTTGCAATCTCTTCAATGCTTGCACTTTTGCAAAATCCCTTGATGTCTTCATATCCCGCATTCTTTTGCCATTTATGGTAAGTTTCCGCGATAGTTTCTATATCTTCTTGGCGCAAGATTCTGTTTTTGCGGTTGATGAGTTGCCCACAATTGCGTGCGTCTATAAAAAGTGTGTTTGTGTGGCTCTTGCCGCGTCTAATAAACCACAAACACGCGGGGATTTGGGTATTTAAGAAAAGCTTTGCAGGGAGATTGATAATACATTCTATTAAATTAGATTCAATAAGATTTTTGCGAATCTGCCCTTCGCTGCTTGTGTTGCTTGTTAGCGAGCCTTTGGCAAGCACAAACCCAGCTCTGCCTTGTGGGGCGAGGTGGTAGATAAAATGCTGAATCCACGCATAATTAGCATTTCCGCTTGGTGGTATTCCAAACTTCCAACGCCCGTCATTTTCTAGCAACTCACCGCCATAATCAGAGTCATTAAAAGGCGGATTAGCGATAATAAAATCGGCTTTTAAGTCTTTATGTGCGTCATTAAGAAAACTTCCCTCGCTATTCCATTCAACCTGTGAAGAATCAATCTGCCGAATGGCGAGATTCATCTTTGCAAGTCGCCAAGTGGTTTGGTTGCTCTCTTGTCCATAGATTGAAATATCATCAATCTTGCCTTGATGACTTTGCACAAAAGCTTCACTTTGCACAAACATTCCCCCGCTGCCACAACATGGGTCAAACACGCGCCCTTTGTAGGGTTCTAAGCACGCGACAAGCAGTTCTACGACACTCTTTGGCGTGTAGAATTGCCCGCCTTTTTTGCCCTCACTTAGTGCAAACTCACCCAAAAAATATTCAAAGATATGCCCCAAAATGTCGTTATTATGGACACTATCACCCTGCAAGGATTGGTTTGAGAGTAAATCAATCAACCCACCAAGTGCGATAGAATCAAGATTTTCTTTGGCATAGACTTTGGGCAAAACGCCTTTGAGGCTTGCATTTTCTTGTTCAATTTCTTGCATTGCTTTATCTAAAATTATGCCAATATTGCTTTGTTTAGCTTGGCTCATAATATAATCCCACCGCGATTTTGGCGGGACAAAAAACGCATTATGCGCATGGTATTCGTCTCTATCTTCTGTGTCTCCACCCTCATTTTGCACGATGTCAAAGATAACTTGAAAACTATCACTAATATATTTCAAAAACACCAGCCCAAGCACGATATGCTTGTATTCTGCTGCGTCTATGTTTTTGCGGAGTTTGTCGGCGGATTTGAAGAGGGTTTTTGCTAGATTTTGTGTTGTTGCCATTGTTTGTTTTGCCTTTTATATCCTTCAAATTTGGAACACTTATTTTTGTGTGCTTTTTATAAGATTTTGTATTTTGGCATTATAGCCTATTTGTTTCAGAAATGAGATTCTAAAGTTTTTAGGGTATCCATTCGATAATTCCCTGTTGTGGGTGATTTGCCCTCCATTGTAAGAGTTCTTTAAGAGTTTTTACATTTCCCTCTATTACTGCTTGATAAATTTCTATTCCTGCAATATGTGTTTCATCAGGTATTTCATATTTGAGTTTAAGAATCGTCTCTTTTTGTTCTGCGCTCATGATTGCAAGGATTTTTTCTGCTTGTTTTTCAAAATATCCTGCATATTTGCTGCCTTGCACGATATGAATCATATCAATTTGCCATTCTTGCGTGTCTTGATACCACGCGTGCCATTCTAGGCAATTATCTTCTTGGTCTAAAAGATTGCGATATTCGATATGAGTAATGCGAGGATTGCTCGCAATTTTTGCGATAGCGGCAAAACTTTGTGCAATATTCAGTTGTGGTGTATAGATATGAAAGTCAATATCACGATGTTTGGCGAGCAAACCCATTTTGAGCGAACCAATAAGGTTAATTTGCGCACCGATACTTTGCCAAGCCTGCTTGATTTGGCATTCTTCGATAATCGCAAAAGCTTTTTGTTGATTGGTCTGTGCAAGGTGGGAGGGGTGCATTGGAATCCTTATTTAAACTATAAGTTTTTTTCAAAAAATTCTTTTAGTCGTTGATAAATTTCTTCATTTCTTGCTTCTATATCCTCCTTAAGCCAATCATTTTTGGACGATTTTGCTAAATCTTGCGCTTCTAAGAATCTTGATTTTTTATATTCTTCTTTTTTATCATCAAAATATCCATTACTTGCTTTAATATTGGGTATTTTTTCAAGCCACATTTTATTTCCAATAGACTCTATAAATGGTTTAGCTTCCTCTTTATCCCAACCTGTATAACTCTTTCTCCAATTCGTGGTTTTTGGAAAAATATGTTCAATTTCTCCAGAGATCTCTACTTCTTGCTTTGGATATTTCAAGTAAAGATTGAGTGTTAAGAGTGCTTTTATGAGCGTGGAAGATTTAAAAAATTGTTGCTTAAACAAATCTTCATTTTCTAGAATTTGTTTTGAGTTTGCCTTAAAATTTAATTCTCCATTTTCGTATATGCTTGTGTATCCCCTAAAAACAAACTCTTTAATGGCATTTACGGTTGGTTTATCAATAAAGCCAACCAATAACATGGTTATTGATTTTTTCAAAAATGGCAAAAGAGTTTTATCGTCAAAAAAATCTTTTTGGGCATCTTTGCAATAGAAGTAATATGCACTCACTAAATATTTCCAATATTCATTGGGATAGCATTCTAAAACCTCAAACATTTGCATTGCTTGTTGGCTTATTTTATCATTAAAATCTCCAAGCCAAAAAGAAGCAATCTCGTCAAGCTCTTTTAATAAGTTTTCTTGCCTTAAAACTTCCCTATATTTTTCTGTATAGAATTTTCTTAAACCAATCTCTTTACTAGAATCTTTCTTTCTTGCCCGTGTAATATGTGTATATTGTATAAATAAAAAATTCATATCAAAAAGCTGCTCTTTTGTTTCTTTATCAATAAGCTTTGCTTCTAAGGATTTCCAAGCAGTAGCGAATTCCTTCTTTTGTTTTTCATTCTTTTCTTTTTGGGCATAAATTTTACCTTTTATAATATCAGAATCAGCGAGTGGCAATCCTCTATCATTAAGCGTTGTAAAAATACGCATAGCATTTTCTTCATTTTTGCATTCTATGGGTAAAATTACAATTTTATTGAGCATTGTTTCATAAAACTCCTTTCGCTCATCAAGTTTCCCTAAAAAAATTTCTAATTTTTCACAAAAGAATCTAAAATTTTTAGCATATAATGATTTGTTGTTATCTCCTAAATCACACTCCTTGCTTAAGATTATCTTCAAATCCTCCAAATCGGAATCTAAGATAACTTTGCTTTGCAAATAAGATTCAGAATAAATAAGCTCTTCTGTTCCATCATCATAAAACCAAAGGCACTTGCCGAAAACTTTTGTATAGCCCTTAGTCTGTTCTTTTTGATATTGAAGATCACCTGTTACTTTGTAAAAAGCTCGGAATAATAAGCTTAAAGTCGTGATTCGCTGTTGCCCATCAATAACTTCAAAAACATTCCTATTGTTGTCATTAATGAATCCAACAATGCTTCCTAAAAAATACTCATCACTTAAATTGTTGTTTTTAGTATCTTGAGTTTCTTGGAAAAACTCTACAATATCATTCCACAATGTTTCACATTGTTCTTCTTTCCAACTATAGGGTCTTTGATATTCTGGTATCAAAAAATTTTTTCCACTTGATAAAAAATTGCGCACACTCTGTTTATTAATATACATTTCAGCTGCCATTTCCCCACTCCTTTTATTTTAATTTTTAAACTCATTCGGCAATTTTATAAAAAACTTAAGAAACAAGAGCTTAAAACGCTTCTTCCTCTAAAGCTTTTAGAATAAAGATGAGATAAAATGACAAGTTAAGATAACAACAATCAGTCATTTCTTACCCCATTTAGTCTATAATGCCATAAACCACCAAATCCAACGATAAACGCGCCAAAGGAGCTACAATGCTAAATGTTATTTTTGATATGGACGGGACACTGCTAGATAGCGAGGATTCTATTTGTGCAGCCATTGCAGAGATTCGCCATGATAGACATCTCCCTCCACTTTCCAAATCTACTATCCAGCACGCGATTCACACGCCCGGTGTGGATTGTGCAAAAATCTTTTATGAAATAGAGAATTTCCCGCACAGAAGTTATAAAGTCGGCTTTGAAGCATATTTTAAAAAGCATTATGAGCAAGCAGTATTGTTTAAAGGGGTGTGCGAAATGCTTGCCTCTTGCAAGGCAAAAAACTACTTCTTAGCCCTCGCTTCTAATGCCCCACACGATGGGCTTCAACCTATTTTAGTAAGACACAATATCGCGGAATATTTTGATAGTATCATCGGCACGAACCCAAGCATAGAATCCAAACCCAGCCCGATGATGATTTATAAGATTTTAGAATCTGCACCTTTTAAGCAAACTGTGTTTGTGGGGAATTGTGCCAAAGATGAGGGAGCAGCGCGTAATGCTAAAATTCCTTATCTCCAAGCAAAATGGGGCAGTGATGAGAAAAAAGAGAATGAGTTTTGCAATGCAGAGGAGCTTTTAGCCAAACTTAAAGCCTATGAACCTAGATGCTAAAGCTTTAAGCCTCACACAGAATCTAAAATTATTGAGAAAAATATGTGATTAAATAAGCTTGACTTATACTTCAATATCAAAGAAACAAATCTTAAGCTTTACACCTTTTGCACTCTCGGGCTTAAAGATAAACTCCCTATTTTCTACAAACCCTATTTTTGGATAAATCAAAAATCCTTGATTGCATTGGTATTTTGCAAGATAGGCAAACATTTGATACATATCACTCTGTGAGATTCCATAGTTTCTATCTTGTGTGCTTAAAATTTTCCATTTGGTATCAGCGATAAAAAGAACCTCTTCTGAATCTTTTTCATAGCCTACAATATCAGGCTTTAGTTGGAAAATATTTTTATCCTCTTTTTCGGCTAAAAATTTAGATTTTTCTTGCGTTTTGATAAAGATATTTTTTACTTCCTGATATTGTGAATTTTTTGCTCTAAAATTTTCATCACTACACCATTTTTTCATCTCACTTGCCACAAAGCTTTCAAATAGCACATTCATATCAACGAGCAAAGCAAAGGCTTGAGAGTCTCCATTATACACACTAAAACTTTTGCGCCTCAAAAAGATTTCACACCACTGCAGCAAAAGTCTATAATGCTTAAAACTTCTCATATTTTGGCATTGGCTCAAATCTTTATCGATATTGGCACTCGGTGGAATGTCGGCAAAAATAAAGCGAGCTTGGGCAAGTTTGCGAGTTGTCTTGCTGCTTAGATTTTGCTTGCTTAAAAATTCTAAAGTGCTTCTAATGATACGATTGGGCGCGATATTTTGGCTAAACTCATCGCTTGAAGTAAAAAATCTCTCTTTGTGCGCAAAATTGTATTTGAGGTTTTCATTAAACAACAACTTACCTTTGAGAAACTTGCGATTCTCTTCTTGCACCATATAATCACTTTTTAGCCCATTTTTAATCAGATTTTCAAGATCATTGAGAAATATTAGAATAAAGATTTCAAGCAAAGGGAGCTTTTGGGCTTTAAGATGAGCAACATGGCTTTCTTCAAAGGGAGAATCTTTTAGAGATTTTAGCATTTCTATGAGAATATTTTTGGCTGTATTGATTGCCTCTTGCGTGTTTTTAGCCTCATTAAAGCCTTGACTTTCTTGTGCTGTTCTAAAGGTTTTTGGCAAAATCTCAAGGCAAAAACCACTTTTGGCTTGAATCAGCCCGACATAGTTTTGAGCAACAAGGGTTTTAGAGTTTTTAAACTTCAAAAAGCAATGATTGCCCTCTTGATGAGCAAACTCTACAAGCTCATCAAAGATTTTTTGGGCTTTCTTTTTATCACCGCAAACTTGCTCTATCTCATTGGCACCAAAACTCTGCCACTCGGCGATACAAAGGGTATTGTTAGTTTTCATCATCTATCTTGATACTATCATCATAAATCTTTTGAAAATTTTTTATACCCCATTCGCTAGAATCTGTGATTTGATAAACACTTTTTTCATTATCACAATCGTTAAACTTGGAATTAAATAGCTTACTAAAAGTTATTTCCTTATCTACTTTAATCATTCCATTCCCATTAAGCACCGCATCAATCTTGGCATAATCCTCATAGAAATATTCTTGCAAAAGCGGAATGATTTTTTTGGCAAATACCGCTTGTAAATCTTTTAAAGAAAGTTCATACCAAAAGCATCTCTCGTTTTCATAGAATTTTGCTTTTTCAAAGAAAAATGCGTGTCCTATGGTGTGTTCTCTATCAAGCAAAAATTCAATGCGATGATTGATAAACTTTAAGATTTGGTAAAGCACTTGTGATTCTTCGCTATTCCATTCTTCTATACTAGAATCCTCTTCACCTTTTTTATTCACTAGCCAAATATTTTTTAATGCTTCACAATCTGGCATCATTTCAACAAACTCAAACCTCCTACGCAATGCGGTATCTAATAGAGCGATACTTCTATCAGCAGTATTCATTGTGCCGATGATATAGAGGTTGTTTGGCACACCAAAGCTTTCTTGACTATATGGCAAAGTAACTTCTAATGCCTCGTTTTCGCCGATTCTTTTGCTTGGCTCAATGAGTGTTATTAACTCACCAAAAATCTTAGAAATATTTCCCCGATTGATTTCATCAATGATGAGGATATAGGGGTTTAATGGTTTATATTCTTCTGGTGTTATCATTGACTGCACACAATTTAAAACCTCATATCTACCTTTATTAACTTGCCGAAAAGTCTTGCGCGCAAAGTTTGTTTCTGGAATCAATACACCATCTTGCTCGGGGCTTGTGTCTCTCCAAAGCCATTTGACTTTACGATATAATTTGCCATTCTCTTGCTTAAGGAAATCTCCAAATATACCAAAAGCCCTAATTCTTTTCGATTTCCCATGTTTTGCTATGGGGATAATGAGATAATCGTCCTCTGAAACTTTAGACTGAATCTCTTTTCCTCCCCATTGTTCATAAAGCCAAAGATACCCATTTTCATAACATTCCTTAAAATAATCTTTCCCTCCAGGAGTAGTGTAGGCTTTCCATAATGTTTTATTATAGTCTATCAAAATAGGTTCATGATTTGTATTTGCCTTTTGTGATGTTTCAAGATTATTTTCTGCTTTCTCACAAATCTTTTTAAAGATTCCATTTCGCACTTTATAAGTCATCTTTTGTGAGCTTTCATCTATTTTAGGCTTTATCCCCTCGACAAACTCCTCATACGAAAAGCTTTGGTGAAAGGTGATAAATTCAATCTGCCCATTAGCTTTATATTCATCAAATTTTTTCTTTTTCTCCTTACGACTTTCAGGAATAGATTCTATTTCTCCATATTCGAGCAGAATCTCCAACGCCCTATCTATCGTTTGATATGTCTTTCCTGTCCCCGGAGGTCCATAGAGGATTTGATTAAGCGGGATTTGATTTTTCTTAGAATCTTGTAGGTTGTTTTGACTGCTATTATTTGACTCTTGCATTTTTTGCTTCTGATTATTATATTTTTTCCAAAGGGGAGTAAATTTTTCATCTATCATCATTTCAAGTGTATAGGTTTTATCACCTAAAAGTTTTTTATAAATTTGTGCTGTGCTAAGATTTTCACCAAGACTTTCACCTTTAGCAATGTTTTGCAGTATATTTTTACTAAAAATACATAGGATTCTCATATCGTTAATGTTTTGATAACAAAAAGCAATTTTCCATGCACACACATCTCCTATCAGTTTCTCTATATTGACTATTTCGTCAATTTCATCAAGATGATTGCCCTGACTAAGTCTGATTAGTCTTACAATATAAGATTTCATTTTTTCAAAAGCTTGTTGTGGAGTTTTTTCTTTCAAGGAGTTGAACCAACCATAATCCCCATTATACGAAGCTCTATTTGTCTGCTTTTCTTCATTATTGTTTTTCCAAATTCCAAATTTAGTAGGATTTCTATCATATTTATTTAGTAAATCTAATTTGTATTCAATCCAATAAGTAAAATCATCTCTTGTTTCTCCACCGATTCCTGTGTATTCCTCCAAAGTCATATTTTTGACTCTCTCCAAATTCCAACGCTCTTGAAACTCTAGGAATAATACCCTCAATTCTTGCATTTTATAATCCCCCTACTTGATTAATTTGACTGACAAAATATTAGCAACAAAACACTTAAATCAAAAAGAAAGCCACGCGTGCTTTGACACACTCATTTACGCATTTTATAGATAATGTTGTCAAAATAGTTGATAAAGTATGCCTTATCATCTATTGCACTAAGGAGACACAATGCTCGAGCTCATCACCACACCAAGCTTTGAAAATATCGCACTTTATTGGTATCTCGTCTTGTTTTTTGCGTCAATCTTTGGCGGGGTTGTTGGCTCGCTCTCGGGCGGGGCGGGAATGATCACCATGCCGCTCTTGCTTTTAAGCGGCATCAACCCCCTCGCCGCGTTGGCGACAAACAAGCTCCAAGCGTGTGTTGGCTCATTTACTGGTGCGGCGCATTATTATGCACAGGGCTTGGTCGATATGCGCACAAACGCTGTATGTATCGGCATCGCGGTCGTGTTTGCAAGCATTGGTGCGCTTAGCGTGCAGGTTGTAGAAGTCGCGATTCTCTCAAAAATCTTGCCTTTTGTGATGATTGCCATTGGTGCGTATTTCTTGCTCTCGCGCAACATCAGCGACACCGACAGAGCGACAACACCGCACAAAGCCCTGCTCTATGGCACTTGCGCGGGTGCGAGTTTTTATGGTGGGTTTTTGGGTGTGGGAATCGGCACGCTCGTTCTCACGATGCTTGTGAGCGTTGGGGGCTATGGGCTTAGCAAAGCGTTAGCGTCTTCGCGTTGGATAGTTTTTAGTATCAATATTGCCTCGACATTGTTTTTTGTGCTTAGTGGGAATGTTTTGTGGGTTTTGGGAATTATAATGTGCGTTGGGCAGGCGATTGGAGCGAGGAATGGGGCAAAGCTTGCACTCAAACATGGCGCAAAGATTATTAAACCCTTTGTGATTTGTCTGTGTTTTATTATCTCTACTCAATTAATCATCAAAGAATTTTTCTAGCACTATGACTTACAATCAAGCCGCAGCACGTAGATTCTAAACGATAGGCAAAATATGCTATAATCATAAGAATCCAAAAGGAGTGCGAATGACGATAGAAATTGAAATTAGCGATAAAAATAAAGAGCAAATTATCAATGCGATTAGCCTTTTAAAGGGTGTAAAAAAGGTGCAAGAAGTGCCAAACAAAACAACCCTTAAAGCAATGAAAGAAAGCGATATGATAGCAGAGCAAATCAAATTGTTTCAAAAAAAGCCTTATGAGAATTGGGAAGAAGCAAAAAGGGCAATTTTAGATGTATAGGGTTGATTTCACCTCTGCCTTTAAAAAAGAATATAAGAAATTTGCTAAACTTAGAAAGGCTAAAGCAATAGATACTCTTATCCAATCTTTAGCTAATAATGAAGTTTTAGACAAAAAATATAATGATCACGCATTAAAAGGTGAATATCAAGGCTTCAGAGAATGCCATATTGAACCAGATTTGCTTTTAATTTATAAAAAATAGAGGATATTTTGCTCCTTTCTTGTGCGCGCTTGGGTTCTCATACAAATCTTTTCAAAAAAATTTAACGCAACCACCCTGCACAAAGCCCATTCAAGCCCCAAACGCCCCCTAGCCCAAACAAACTTTTAGAATCCTCGCCCAAACCCCTTGACAAACACCTAGTGGAATGCTTTATAATGCCCATTGTGATTTTACGCAAAGGAGAACTATGGACAAACACAGGCGCAAGATTCTCAAAAACAGCGCGATTTTGGGCATTGCAGGAGGGTTAGCGAGCGTTTCTACTATCTTTGGATTGCAAGGTTGCGATTCGCAAGAGAGCAAAGCCACCACCCAAAGCACCGCGACAAACAGCGCGGATTCTCAAAAACCAACCAACACAAAAGGAGTAACAATGGAATTTGTAACATTCAATAATGGCGTGAAAATGCCAATCTTAGGCTATGGCGTGTATCAGATTGAGCCAAAAGACACGCAAAAGTGCGTAGAAGACGCGATTAGCGTAGGATACAGAAGCATCGACACCGCACAGGCGTATTTCAACGAAGAAGCAGTCGGCGCGGCGATAAAAGCCGCGACAAATGGTGGCGTCAAACGCGAGGAGCTATTTATCACCACCAAAGTATGGATTAATAATTTTGAAGAAAGCAAAGCCCTAAAGTCAATTGAAGAGAGCCTTAAAAAATTGCAAGTGGATTACTTGGATTTGCTGCTGTTGCACCAACCCTTTGGCGACACCTATGGCGCGTGGCGCGCGATGAGCAGATTCTATAAAGAAGGCAGAATCAAAGCACTTGGCGTGAGCAATTTCTACCCCGATAGACTTGTGGATTTTTATCTGAATAATGAGATTAAACCCGCACTCAATCAGATTGAATGCAACCCCTTGCACGCGCAGTTTGAGGCACAAAAGGTGTTGCAAGAATATGGTGTAGCGATGCAATCATGGGCGCCTTTTGGCGAGGGACGTAATAATATGTTTAGCAACCCCACGCTTGAACAGATTGGCAAAAAATATGGCAAGAGCGTTGCGCAGGTGATTTTGCGGTGGCAGATTCAAAGAGGCATTATCGCAATCCCCAAAACCACGCGCAAAGAGCGAATGATTGAAAACATTTCGGTGTTTGACTTTGCGCTAACAGACGCAGATATGCAAAGCATTGCGGGGCTTGATGATAAGCAAAGTTTGTTTTTTAACCACCAAGACCCCAAAATGGTAAAATGGCTGATTGAGGTGCATAAGGATAAGTTTTAAGCTTCAAGCTCCGTGACTATTGCCTCAATCTGCACTCTTAAAGCACTTTGACGCGCGACAATCTGCCCAATCTCCGCATTAAGCGCGGTGATGTCTATTTTCTCTCGCGTGTCTTTTGTCTCCACATAGCTAGATACGCTTAGGTTGTAGTCGTTGTTTGCGATTTGCTCTTTAGGGATTAGCGCACTGAAGTATTGCTCATCGCCTCGCGCCTTGTAGGATTCTATGATACGCGCGATATGCTTAGGGGCGAGTTTGTTTTTCGTGCCGACTTTGACGAACTCTTCTCCCGCGTTGATAAATAGCACCTTGTCATCGCTTTTGTTTTTGCGCAACACAAGGATATTAACCGCTATGGTTACTTTGCCAAAAAACATATTAGGAGCAAGAGCCATCACGCAATCTACGAAATTCCCCTCTATGAGATACTTTCTTATATCCCGCTCCGCCCCGCTTCGATACATTATGCCCGGGAAACACACAATTGCCGCACTTCCCTTTTCGCTTAGCCAAGCCAAAGAGTGCATCACAAAGGCAAAATCCGCATTAGATTCTGGAGCTAAAACTCCTGCTCTTGCGAAACGTTCATCATTGATTAAAAGCGCGTTGCTCTTGCCCTCCCATTTTGTGCTAAAAGGTGGATTGCTCACTATCGCATCAAAAGGCTCGGCGGCTTTATGGTCGTCATTAGGAGCGATAAGCGTATCGCCAAAGGCAATGTCAAAATGCGTGTAATTCACATTATGCAGTAGCATATTCATACGCGCGAGATTGTAGCTTGTGGGATTTATTTCCTGCCCGAAGTAGCCTTGTTTGGGGTCTTGCTGCAAGATTCTTTTATATTGCAAAAGCAATGAGCCACTCCCACAAGCAGGGTCATAGACTTTGTTAGGCTTGATATTATTGCACAGCGTAAGCTCAGCTAAAAGTCTGCCCACTTCTTGCGGAGTGAAAAACTCCCCGCCACTTTTACCCGCACTACTTGCATACATACCGATGAGATATTCATACGCATCGCCAAAAATATCAATCTCGCTTTCCTTATAGTCTAATCCAGAATCCGCAATACTTTGCATAATTTTTAGGATTCTTTTGTTACGCTCGACATTAGATTTGCTATCTTTAGAAGTATTCAGTTTATTCGAATACAAATCCACATCACTAAAAAGCCCCTCAAACTGCTTGAAACTGCTGTGATTTCTGCTACTTTCTTCAATGTCTTTGAAAATCTTTGTAAGGTTTTGATTTAGATTCTCCAAATCCGCATTCTTTAGCACATTGGAGAAAAGCGCGCTAGGCGGGATAAAAAACCCTTTTCTTTTGATAATCTCTTCCCTGCCATTTGCTGCCTCTTCATCACTTAAAGCTTCATAGTCTTGCCCATAGGCTTCTTGGATATGGCTTTTGAGATTCTCACTGATGAAGTAATAAAACAAAAACCCCAAAACATAATTTTTAAAGTCCCAGCCATCGACTTTATTGCGCAATTCATTGGCGATTTTCCATAAGGTCTTAAAAAGTTCTTCTTTTTGTCCTGTGCTTTTCATTGTTTCTCCTTGTTTGGTTTTAGAATCTTAGATTCTGCATTTGTGGGATTCTTATGGCGTTGCCTTGCGAATGGCAAAAATATCCATTTTTAAGCATTTTACACCTCCTCAAAGCTTAGTAACTGCGCTCTGTAATATTCATATTGCTTTTTTCTTGCTGCAATCTCGGCGGGGATTCCACTGCTTAAGTCATTGACGAGTGTATCAAACTTATCTAAAATACTCACAATCTCTTCTTGCACTGCTAGGGGCGGGAGGGGGATTTGGAAGTTCTTTATCATTGGCAAAGTAAGCCCTCCACGATTGCCATCAAGATTAGAAATATCCCTTAATTTTTTATAACAATTGGCTAAGTAATAATAAAGGTATTTGCTAATTACGCTCTTACCAACAATAATCCCGCATAAAGATTGATTGGTGCATAATTCTATTTCTGTGATAGCTACAAGCCCCCTTGTTTTCCCTTGTCCAGCCAATGCTACTACCACCGTATTTTTAGGCAAAATTTTTGTGTTAGAGGATTCGTAACCTGCTTGAGTGATTTTCTTTTCTGTCTTGCTAATTTTTTTGAAATTGACTTCTCCAGAGCTCATCCATGATATAGTGCCATTTTCCCAATATTTCTTTTCTGTTGTTCTAGGAGTCCCGCCCACTATACAGGTAGCAATCTCTCCCAAACTCACCATTTTGACAAGGTTATTTGGATATTCTTCTTTATAAGGGGGTGGGGCTTGAAGTCGCCCCTCCCCCTTATATATCCCCCGCCTTAACACGCCTTCAAGGTTGGCACTATCGTGCGATTGTTTTTTATCGCAGTGAAGATATACTTCACTGCTAGGGATTTTATCAAGTTGAGGGCGAATGCCTGAAACATTTTTACTTGATTTTTTAAGAGATTCTTCGCTCGGGCTTTGCCACTCAAAATGACAATGATAAAGGGCGCGTCTCTCTAACTCTGCTTTGCTTAAAAGCTTATTTCTGTAATACTCGTATTGTTTGCGGCGCGCACTCAATTCTGTCTCTAATTCTGTCTCTAATTCTGTCTCTAATTCTGTAAAGGCGTCTAGGATTCTCACGATTTCGTTTTGAATCGCTAGGGGTGGTAGGGGGATTTGGATAGAAAGAATAGCTTTCATATCAGGGTGGGCAACGCCCGAACCGCGAAAAAAACTTTGGATAATACGATTTTTTGATAATAAATAATAATAAAGAAATTTTGCAATAATGATATTTTCGTCTCTCATAATTGCTAAAATATTGCCACTATCTACAAAAAATCCGTTGTGATATTTTATGTTTGCCGAGCCACCAGAAGGGATAGAGATAACTTCGCCTTTATTTAAATAATCTTGTGCTAGATTCTCTGTCGTGTAGGCTTCAAGTTTTCCTGTGGATAGTAATCTTATTGCCCCATTATCTACAATAAGAGATTTTAATTTTTCTGCGGAAATATGCTTAAATTTAGTTGTTTTTTCTTGCCATTGTTTAGGGACTTCTTTAAACTTTTTATCCCAAAATGTTATTTGCCAAAGCGGTTTATACTCCACCCCATTGGGGCAAAGCTCTTGTAGTAGTTTTTGGATTTTATTCATTAGTTTCTCCTTGTTTGGTTCTAGAATCTTAGATTCTGTATTGGTGAGATTCTTCGGAGTAAAGCCCCTAAAATCTCGCAAAAGGGGGCTATTCTCATAATCCCTCCTTGTGTGTGCGCAAAAATTCCCGATACTTTTCAAAAAATGCTTTTAAAGAGAGTATCGCCTCTGCTCTTTTATGCGTGGATTGCGCACTTGGGGCGAAAATATTGACTTTGGGCAATAAGTCATACACTTCGCCTTTGTCTTGGAAGAAATTAAGCCTAAAGGCTTGGTCTAGGTAGTCTTGGGTCTTTTGTGCATCTAGGCAAAACTCTGCGATGATTGCCTCTAGCTCCTTTTGGCTACACTCGCGCATATAGGTGTTAAATAGCCCTTGAAAGTCGGTGCGCTCATGCTTTCTGTCAATGCGGTTTAAAAACTCCTCAATAAGCTTGGCTTTATCTCTTAATGCGGGACTTGCGGCGATGGATTTAAGAATCTGGACTTTAAGCGTGTCGCGCTGGTCTTGGTGATAGCTGTGCAGTAAATGCAGGATATAATCTGCGGTAATGTCGTTTTCTGCGATAAGCTCGACTTCAAAGCGGACATTATCAAGGATACTTTCCTTTTCCTCGTGGGTTTTAAACTCCCTGTGCAGCTCCAAATAGTGGCTTTGGTAGTCTTGTAGCTCAAAATCGCTGATAGGCTTAGGCGCGCTGCCAAACTCATCAAAAATATCTAGGATATTTTTAAGCTTTAGAATCTCGCTAAAGGCGTTGATAAAATCCTTTTTGGATTGCATATCTAAAGTGGCGATTTGTGCGGAGCTAAAACGCGCTTGAAATGCACTTATCTTGTGGCAATAGTCTTGGAAATACACTTCAAACTTTTCTAATAGCACGATACTAGAGGCTCTCTCATCACCAAACATTTTTAGGCTCTCATTAGTCGCCGCTTCTAAGTCGCGGAAGCAAATGATATTGCCATAAGCCTTTTGGGCGTTTAAGATTCTATTCGTGCGGGAGTAGGCTTGGAGCAAGGAATGATGCTTGAGGTTTTTATCCACATAAAGCGTATTAATGGTTTTAGAATCAAAGCCGGTGAGGAACATATTCACCACGATAAGCAAATCTAGCTCTTTTTGCTTGACTTTTTGGGAGATGTCTTTGTAATAGCTGTCAAAAGATTCTAAAGAAAAGTTGCTTTTAAAGTGGGTGTTATAATTCTTTATCGCACTCCTTAAAAACTCTTTGGCACTTCGCTTGTCGCTGCATGGGTCTTCTAGCTCATCTAACTCGTCCAAATCTTCGTTTGGCTCGTAGGAATAGATAATGCCGATTTTGAGAGATTCTCTGTCTTGATTTGCACTATCCTGTGATTGGTTTAAAGATTCTCCACCCTCTAAAGAGGGCTTAGAATGACAAATGTCCGCTTTGATTTGTCGCATAAACTCCGCATAATACCGCTTCGCTGCTTCCACGCTTGAAGTCGCAAAAATCGCATTAAATCCCTTTAGGCGTTGATTTTGCAAGGCGTGGGCGTTTTGCCTCTTGGTGTGGCGATTGAAGTTCTCTAGGATATAGGCAACGACTTTTTGGATTCTCTCCTCACTCATGAGGGCTTCTTCAGTGTTGATTGCCTTGACTTTTTTCTCTTGGGGGTTGCTTTGTGTGGTCGTGCTGTGATAGCTGACTTTAAAGGGGAGGACATTTTTATCCCTAATGGCGTTTAGAATCGTATAAGAGTGGAGACATTCGCCAAAGGTGCTTTGCGTGGTTTGCAGCATTGCTTTGCCGCTTTGTTTATCCACGCCATAAGTCGCGGCATTTTCGGGGAAAATCGGCGTGCCGGTGAATCCAAAGATGTAGTATTTTTTAAACTTCTTAATAATACTTTGGTGCATAGCCCCAAACTGGCTTCTGTGGCATTCATCAAAGATAAAGACGATTTCTTGATGAAAGATAGCGGAATTTTCGTATTTTTTGATGAAGTTTGAGAGTTTTTGAATCGTGGTGATAAGAATCTTGCTGCTTTTGTCCTCTAGGCGTCTTTGTAGCTCTCTCGTATCGCGCGTGGCATTGGCGGCGTCCTTTTCAAAGCGGTCGTATTCTTTTTGGGTTTGGTAGTCTAAGTCTTTCCTATCCACGACAAAAAGCACTTTGTCAATAAAGTCAAATTGTGTCGCTAGAAGCGCGGTTTTAAAAGAAGTCAAGGTTTTGCCACTGCCTGTGCTGTGCCAGATGTAACCCCCGCCTTGCGTGCTGCCATAGAGTTTGTAAGTGTGTGCGATGCGAATCTTATCAATGATTTTCTCACACGCGCAGATTTGATAAGGACGCATAATCAAAAGCTCTTGATTGGTGTTAAACACGCAGTATTTAGTAAGGATATTTAAAAGTGTGCGTTTGGCTAAAAAAGTCTTGGTAAAGTCCTCTAAATCCTCGATTTTGTTGTTTTGACTATCGCTAAAACTCATCGTAAAGGCATAATCATCATTAAGGCTCTTTATCTCGCGCTTGGAATTGCTGTAATACCTGCTATAAGTGCCATTGCTGATAATAAAAATCTGCACAAATTCAAAAAGCCTATTTGCCGCGCTAAAGCTTTCATTTTGGTATCGGCGGATTTGGTTAAAAGCTTCTTTTAGCTCTATACCGCGTCTTTTAAGCTCTATATGCACGAGGGGCAAGCCATTAACAAGAATCGTTACATCATAGCGATTTTTGGATTTGCCTTCGTTGTTGGTGAGCTGGGAGAGGACTTGGGGGTGATTGTTAAGCGGGGTGTTTCTGTCAATTAAGCGGAGATTTTTTGCCCCCCCCCCCCCCGCGTAATTGTTAGAATCTCTTATGAGTGTTAGGGTCTCGTTGTCGGTTTGGAGGATTTTGGTTTTGTCTTGGATTTTAAGGTTATCATTTGTGAAATGTGTTTTGTAGAATCTGTCCCATTCTGTGGGCGTGAAATTGATACTATTTAGCCTTTCAAGCTGGGATTTAAGGTTTATCTCTAAATCTTTGATGTCCTCAATATATAGCCGCTCATAGCCTTGAGATTCTAACTCTTTGAGCAAGAATCTTTCCAAATCTGCCTCACTTTGGTAGGGTTTAGAATCTTTGGGGGTGAAGCGATATTGCGTAATGATAGTTGAATCGTCATTTTGTGCGATGAGTGCGTTTTTCACAATCTTCCTTTTGTTTAAGCCAAGAATCCTATCTTGTGCTTGATTAAGAATCTATAAGTTTATTAAAAGAATCAAAAAAATCTTGACTGATATTTTCTCATTAAATCCAATCCTTATCATTTTATAGTATCATCGGGATTATCCGGGTCATAGATTTTATGTGTTTTACTAGGGATAATCTCGCTTTTCATTTCAGAAGGATCGACATCTTTGCCATCATTGCTAAGCTTTAAAAGTGCCTTTTTAAACTCATAAATGCCATTAGGTGCATAAAAATCCCCGCCTGTTTCTTTGGCTAAATCACGCAAAAATGTCGCATTTTGCTTCAAAGAAAAAGTGTGAATCTTCACCCAATTATCCTTAGAACCTTTGCTGTTATAAACGATATTATCATTGAGATTCTTTGTGAGTTTGAGCATTCTATCAGTATTATATTTATCACTCTGCGCACTATCGGTGATGAGGTAAATTTCCTTTTTCAAGCCATTATCTTTGGTAAAGTGGCTCATCGCTTGGATAAGCGCATAATTCACCATTTTGCTCGGGCTTTTTTTGGTCTGCAAGGTTTTTACATTTGCTATAAAATCTTGCTCATCAATTACATCGCCAAAATCCTTGACATCATAGGAACTAAAGCTTACAAGCGTGATTTTGGCATAAGCCGCTCCAAGCTCATCTTTGAAAATATGCCTAGCCATAAAAGGTGCAATTTCCTTAAAAGCAAGCACATAGTCTTTCATAGAATCTGCCACATTTAGCACGATAGCGACTTCTTTGGCGGGTTTGTTGCGGAGTTTGAGATGAAACGCATCGCTTTCTTTATCATAATTGCTCAAGGCAAATTGCTGCTTATCGCAAATATTTTGCACCACCAAATCACTAGCCTTTAAAAAATACATAAACTCTCTATCGGGGCTGATAAAGGCTTGAAATTTAGAATCTAATATGCCGCCATTAAGTATCTTCCCTGCAAAACGGATATAATGTATCTTTTTAGAAACTTTTTGTGCATCAATCTTATCATTATCTTTCACCCAAAGCACACTTGGGTCAAAATGCGAGATAGACCTCATTTGCTCACATTGGAATCCATGAATCAAACGCGGCAAGAGATTTTCAATCAGTTTTTCATCAACTTCGGGGATTTCTTGGGCTTGATAGACTTTTGGAGTTTGGGCTTGTGTCAGAGAAAACATCAAGCTTAAGCCACAGATTGCTTTAAAAATGAAGCTTGATAAATTGCTAGTTTTCATCGTGCGTTCCTTAATTGTAGTATTTATTCAAGATTAAATTTTATTAAATTAAATATATCGTAAAACATAAAAAGAAACGCTGACAAATCAATAAAATATGCCAGATTCTCCTTTGATATTTGCATGAGTTACAAAAATAAATTTTAATATTTTTAGAATCTGCAAAATTGAGTAAAAAGCTAATTTATCATACAAATCTTAAAGGATTATGTAAAAATTTATTTTGCTTTTAAAAAATAAAGATTATGATTTAAGGGAATTTCAAATTTAATAGGAGGTTTGTTATGAAAAAACATGTTGTGTTTTTTGAGGCAGTGGGCGGAAGCGACAAAGGTAAAGACGGGCATAGAAAAGACACCGTGCCAATGATGGATTACCTTAAAAAGCTTGGCTGGACAGCAGAAGTCGTGTTTTTTACCGATGAGATTTTGCGTGATGACGCGAAGAAAAACGAGATTTACGAATATGTCAAAAAGGGTGCAGACGCGTATGTTTCGCGTGTGAATCCGGGTAACCTTAAAGAGGAAAAACTCTATTTTGATGTATTGCGCAAACTTTGCGCTGATGGCGTGATTGGTATGCCACACCCTGATGCGATGATTGGCTATGGTGCAAAAGACGCGCTTACCAAATTGCGCAATACCGAGCTTGTCCCAACTGATACTTTGGCATATTATGACCCCGCAGAAGCACAAAGAATCGGCGTCAAATGGGAAGCAGGCGGCGAGCATGACTTTAAGAAAAACTTCCCCAAAACCCTTGCAAAAGGTGAGCGTGTTTTGAAACAAAATCGCGGTAGCACTGGTGAAGGGATTTGGCGTGTGCAAATCAAAGACCCAAATAAATATAAAGGCGTGAGTGAATTGCCTCTTGATGCGGAGATTCGCTGCACCGAAGCGGTTGATAACCATGTTGAAGAGCGCAAACTCGGCGAGTTTATGGATTTTTGCGAAAAATACCTCAAGGGCGACAATGGAATGCTTGTCGATATGACATTCTTGCCCCGCATTAAAGAAGGTGAGATTCGAATCCTTATGCTTTATAAAGACCCTATTTATGTTGTGCATAAAAAACCTGCCGAGGGCGCAGACGCGTTTTCTGCAACACTCTTTAGCGGTGCGAAATATCGCTATGACAAACCCGAGCAATGGAGCGAGCTTGTGGGATATTTCCTTAGCAACTTGCCCGAGATTAAGAGCAAGCTTGGCAATTATGACTTGCCACTTATTTGGACTGCAGACTTTATCCTTGATACTGATGCAAATGGTAAAGACAAATATGTCTTGGGCGAAATCAACTGCTCATGCGTTGGCTTTACTTCTCCTGCAGAGTTTTTGGACAAAACTGCTCGCCGCGTGGCAAATACGATTATTAATATCGTTGAAGACGCGAAATCATAATTAAAAGTTCAAAGGGATTCTACAATCCCTTTGAATAAATGCTCATCTTTTAAATTTACTTCTCTCGTTTTGTTTTATTCTATCCTTAGTCGCTTTCTGCTATAATATATCTTTTGGAGATTATAATGACACAACACAACACAACACAACACAACACAACACAACACAACACAACACAACACAACACAACACAATCTTAAATCTTGATGAATTAGGAAAACTTGCTCGCGTTAATCATATCCCTATCATCTTTGCAAGCGATGAAAATTATGCCAAATATTTAAGTGTCGCTGTCCAATCCATTAAAGAACATATCAATCCGATATATCATTATGATATTTTCGTCCTAGAGACAGATATTACAGAATCTACCAAATTAGCCCTGCACTCAATGCAAAATACAAATCTAAGCATTTATTTTATCGACATCAAACCCAAACTTGCTTCATACGACACGAGTTTATTTACTCTCAACTATTACTTGACAATCGAAGCATACTATCGCCTTTTCATTCCCCAAATCTTTCAAACTTTTGAAAAAGTCCTTTATGTGGATTGCGATATTACCTTTCGCAAAGATATTGCAGAACTATATCACACTAATATGGAGGATTTTTTGGTAGCAGCCGTAAGAGATGTGGGTCTAATCCTCAATGTCCAAGTCAGAGAGCTAGAAATGTATCGCGCTTATATCTATGAGACCTTGCAACTTTCAAATGTGAGTGATTATTTTAATAGCGGCTTGATGCTTTTTAATCTCCGCTTGATGCGAGAGGTAAACCTTGACTTACTTCAATTAGGGATAGGGCTTTTACAAAAAGGCATCAAAACTTTATATTCAGATCAATCCATCCTAAACTACATTTTTAAAGACAAAGTCAAATACTTGCCGCATAATTGGAATCACCTGATATGGCACACAGAGATTGATATTCCCACATGGAAAGAACGCTTGGCAAATACGCCCTATTATGAGTTTATCTGTGCATATGAAGAAGCCTCTAAAGACCCTTATACGCTTCACTATAAACCTTGGAATAAGCTAGATATTGCATACGGCTATGAATTTTGGCGATATGCAAGGCTTTGCCCCTTGTATGAAATAATCTTGCACGATCATATCACACACAAGCTCTCCCTTACAATCAAAGAATATTCTTACCTCCCTATCTACAAAGCCAAACTCAAACGATACAGAATCTTGAATGCTCTCACCTTCGGCAAGTTTAGGAAATTTCAAAACCGCAAAAATGAGCTGAAACAAAAAATATCAAATATGGAAAAATAAACGAAAGCTAGAGTTTTGCGCTAGATTCTTAACTTATAGTATAATAAGTTTTTGAATCTAAAGCATCTAAAAGAGGACTTATGCCTATCAAATGCGCACTTATTGGTTATGGATATTGGGGACGAAATGTCGCAAAAGCTATCAGCGTAAATCCCGCTTTTAAGCTTGTATGTATCTATGATGAAGATTCAAACGCACTTGAAAACGCACGCTCACTTTATGACTTTACACTTTATCCGAGCTATGAAAGCATTTTGTGTGATGAATCTATTGAAGCGATTTTCATTATCACGCCTCCGCATACACATTTCACACTGACTAAAGCCGCCTTAGAACATCACAAGCATACCTTTGTCGAAAAGCCACTCACAACAGATCTTCAAGAAGCCTACAAACTCTACGATCTTGCGCAAAAACAAAATGTGCAACTTTATTGCGATCATATTTTTCTACACTCTCCAGCAGTGAATTATCTCAAAGAACATATTGCTGACTTTGGTGAAATCGTCTATATCAATGCAAGGCGCATTAATCTAGGATTATTTCAAAGCAATGTCGATGTGATTTGGGATTTGGCAATCCATGACTTAAGCATTATCGATTATCTTGTCGGGCTACATATCAAGAAAGTTTCTACTTTTAAAACCAAATATCTTGATTATCCTAACGATGCGTTGGCAAATATCAATATTGAATTAGAATCTGGCATCATCATTACGCTTAATGTCTCGTGGCTTAGTCCTATCAAGGTGCGCGAGATGATGATTGGCGGTAGCAAAAAGACAGCGATTTATGACGAAACCAAACGCGATAAGATCGCCATTTTTGACACGGGCGTAGTCATTAAAGATGAATTTGACAAAAACAGCCTTTACCAAAAAATGGTCGAATACAAACTCGGAAAACAAGAGATTCCAAATTTACCTCACAATATGGCACTGGATTCGTCTATTGCGTTTTTCGCACAAAAGATATTAGTAACCATTCCTTCTTATTCTAATGCTTCATCACAGCGTCATTCTCATATTGATTCTAAAAACGATAAAGAGCATATCTTACGCGTGATTAAGGCATTAGAAATCATTTCCCGTGCTTGAATTTTTTTGACTATCATCTCATCAAAGTTTTTTTAAATCTCTGTAGTTTCCCTTGATTGTGGAGCAAAATCTCACAACTTTTTTAAATTTTACTTTCGTTTTATATTGTGTTAAATTTCTTTGCTATGTTGGGATTTTTATAAATAATCGTTCTTATTATTTATAAAAAATTTTATTAATCTGATTTATTTTTAAAGGAGAATCTATGAACAAATTTACATATATTTCATTAATATTATCATTATTATTTACAAATGTTTTAGCAGATTCTGCAAACCCCAATAATGATACGACAAAAACACACAATACTCAAGAACACGAAGAAATACACAAAGTGAAACTTGAAAAATCTGTCGTTACTGCGTCTGGCTTTGAGCAAGACTACACTCTCGCCCCTGCATCAATTTCAGTCGTTAGTCCTAAAGAAATGCAATCTCGCCCTATTCGAGACTTAGCCGAAGCATTAGCCAATGTGCCGGGCGTAAGCACAGATGCTAGTGTGGGTAAGACAGGCGGCTATGGAATCTCTATACGTGGTCTAGCAAGTGGATATACACTGATTCTTGTTGATGGGAAGAGAATCAATGCAGATTCTAGCCTTTTCCCTAATGGCTTTAGCGATTCAGTTACTTCTTTTATGCCGCCGCTTTCTGCAATCAGCAGAATCGAAGTGATACGAGGTCCTGCTTCCACTCTTTATGGGAGCGATGCGATTGGTGGGGTAGTCAATATTATCACCAAAAAATCTTATGATTCACCGGGGGCGTTTTTTGGGTATGACTATACTTTCCAAGAGAAAAAGGCTTTTGGTAACACGCAAAGTTTTAATTTCTTTACTACACAACCGCTCAATAAAGAAAAAAATTGGGGATTACAATTGCGAGGAAGAGTTTATACGCGTGATTTTGTTTCTAGCAATAATCTTAAAATTGTCCCTACGACAAATGGCACAAATGCCAATGCCACAAGAGGCAACATCGTAGGACTTATTCCTGCACAAACTTACAATATCGGTGGGCGTATCGTGTGGAATGGCAAAGAAACTGCTGATAATAATATTTCTAAAAACATGATGTATCTTGACCTTGATTATGCTCAACAACATTATGATAATTCGCAAGGAATTATGGGCGGTTACAACGCTGCCGATAGTAAAAGTGAAGCAGGCAAAAGAGCTGAAAATGGCTATGGTTCAGAGATGAATTTTTACAGATTCAATGCTATTTTGGCACACAAAGGGTATTATACCAACACTCCTTCAGTTATCTCATATTTAAGCACAGATATGAGTTTGCAATACAATATTACAGCAAATCCCAACCGCTATGTGCCTACAGAGACTTTTTCAGACAAAGCACCAACTATCAATAATCTAAGGACAGCATATGGTGTAGCAGCAGGAAATAGCAGACAGCTTACGGCTCAAGACATTATCTTTGACTACAAAACCAATATGTTTTTTGATTTATTACGAATCTTTGGCATCAATGTCAGCTTGGGTGGAAGATATTGGCTTAATACCTTTAAAGATAAAGTATTTCAAGCAACGGGCAACAAAGCCTTCCAACACCAACACATCGGCGCACTTTTTGCCGAAGGGGAATTTGTCTTTTGGGATAAACTTTTTCTTACATTGGGTGTGCGTGGGAATTTCAACTCTACTTTTGGTTCTAACGCAAGCCCACGCGCTTATATTGCCTATAATATTATTGATAAATGGCTAAGCATTAAAGGCGGGGTTTCGACAGGATATAAAACCCCTGCTCTTTCTAATCTTATTAATGGTATAGTGAATCTTAGTAAGCAAGGGAAAACGCATACTTATGGGAATCCTTACCTTAAGCCAGAATCAAGTGTCAATTATGAATTATCCATTCTTAGCGATAATGACTATTTTTCAGCAAGTCTTACGGGATTCTATACGGATTTTACAGACAGAATAGCACCTATTCCTTTCGCCAAAGACAAACAAAATATCAATGGCAAAACTTGCGCCGCAACTGGTGGTTGTGCTACTTATCTCAACATCGATAAAGCAAAAAGCTATGGTATAGAAACAACATTTGGAATCAAACCCATTGGCATAGGTTATGGAGCAATTAGCTTTAATAGTGCTTACACGCACAATCAAACGAAAATCTCTCAAACCCTAGATCCCAAAGCTGTAGGTAAGAGACTGACAAATATTCCTTTGCATAATTTTAATGCCTCTTTGCATTATGATATTAAAAAATTAAGCTTTTATCTGCGAGAAGAAATAAAAGCTGGAATCTATCGCGGCAGTGCTAAAGTTATAAATTCTGCTGCAGCTGCACTTGGAGAATTCTATAAGCCTGTCTTCCTTACACATCTAGGTATCAACTATCAGCCTTTAAAATTATTGCGCATCAATTTTGCTATTTATAACCTTTTCAATCTCAATTTTGTTCATTACAAAACTTTTGATAGCGGCAAACAAATCGCCAATCATTACAGATATATTGGTGAAGGGAGAAGATATTACTTATCAGCACAAATGAATTTTTAAGCCGTCATTTCTTTTAATCAAATACTTTCATACAAAAGTTTGTGTTAGTTATCAGACTAACACAAACTACTCTTTAAAGATTCCATAATCACCCCACACAAATCACTTAACAATCAAGATTCATAAAAACTGCCGGGATAAGTTTCGCACATTTTACAAAATAAGAATACTTATTAATATTAGATTAAGTTTCTGTGTATTATAATCACACTTGTTTTTGAGATATTTGCTAACAAAAAACTTTAAGGATTTTAGAATCTTGGATTCTTGCAAAGTTTTTGGTAGGGTTGGGTCGGGTTAGTAAAGCATCTTTTCCTTCCTTATTTGTTGTTTGATTGCATCAATAGGCTATACTTTAATGAAAAGCTAGAGTATAGCCTTAATGGTGTATCTTCTAAATTTCATTTTGACAAGGATTTTTCATGAGTTATCAAAATATTATCGAGCATATGAATGCCCATCATCAAGACGCAATGATTGATTTGTGCAAAAAATTTGGCAATGCCACACATGTGGAGAATGTCCGTTTGGATAAAGTCGATTTTATCGGTTTAGATCTTGTTTATAATGACAACATCTCGTTGCGTGTCGAATTTCCACAAAAATGTGATGAAAACACACTCAAAGATTCTATTATTAAACTTTGTCAAAGTGCAAAAGCTCCTGACACTCAAGCAATTGCCACAGAAATCGCAGATTTCAAAAAAGAATTTGGTTCTATCCTTATTGCAAGCATTAATGCAGAGGGTGAAGCGATTTGCTCTTACGCACCACTGATTCAGATTCACAATCAGCTTTATATTTACATCAGCGAGGTAGCAGAACACTTCTCAAGTATCCAAGCAAACCCCTCAAAAATCGAAATTATGTTTTTAGAGGACGAATGCAAAGCAAAATCTGTCATCTTGCGCAAACGACTTCGATACCGAGCAAACGCACGATTTGTAGAACGTGATACGCAAGAATTTAACGACGCCTTGAAGGCTTTAGAATCTCTCATGGGTGGAGCGGGAGGCATCAAGACAATCAAGACAATGACAGACTTTCATTTAATTGCATTAGAGACAAAAAAGGGTCGGTTTGTCAAAGGCTTTGGTCAAGCTTATGATATTCTCCCTGATGGACAAATCGTCTATATTGGTGGCAAAGGGAATCCACATTCACGCAATCCTCACAAACATTAAACATAAAAATAAGCTATAATTTGCACCAATCAACTAAAAAAGGTGCAAATTGTCTATTTACGATAAACTCTCTGCTGATACGCATCGTCTCAAGACATCACAGAATCTTTTAGGATTCTCTGGTGGCGTAGATTCGGTAGGGCTATTTTTTATCTTACAACATTTAAATATCCCCTTTGACATAGCAATCATCAATTATCACACAAGAGAACAGTCGCTCCAAGAAGTCGCTTATGCAAAACAACTAAGCACAACTTATCACAAAAAATGCTTTGTCAAAGATGCTCCTTTGGGTTTTACCTCAAACTTTGAATCTCAAGCACGACAGATTCGCTATGCCTTTTTTGATGAAATCATTGTCAATCACCAATACACGCATCTCATTCTAGCACATCAACTCAATGATCATTTCGAATGGATTCTGATGCAATTTGCAAAAGGTGCTGGTTTGGGGAATCTAGTAGGATTTGACACACAACGAAAAACACCTCAAGGAGATTATAAGATTATCCGACCCCTAGCAATGATTCCTAAAAACGATATTTATCAGTATTGCTTTGATAATGCGCTAACTTTTTTTGAAGATGAAAGCAATCAAGATATGCGATTTAAACGCAATTTTTTCAGAAAAAACTTCAGCGATCCTTTCATTCAAGCATTTCCTAATGGTGTTGCAAAAAGCCTCTTGTATCTGCAAGAAGACAAAAATATACTACTCAATCTTATTAAGCCAAAATATCTTGAACTTTCTTGGAAAGACTTGAACAAATCAAACCAAAAATACAGAATCTTTTCTATTAACAAGAAACATCTTGAGAAAAAAGCGTATCTTGTGCTACTGCATGTTGATAAAATTGCCAAAGAACTCGGCTGCGTGCTTTCACAATCCCAACGACAAGAAATTATCCGCACACATTTTTCGTGCGAAATCCAACACCGACTGATTATCACGCATAATACACATTGTATTTTTATCACACACAAAATTAATGAAGATGTGATTTGTGCTGATATGGGTAAAAAAGTAATGCTTTTACCGATGAATAAAAGTTTCAAACAAAAATGTGGGAATCTAAAGATACCTCCCAAGTTAAGAAAACCTCTATGGCTTATATTTTGTGCATCAAATATGCTAGATTCTCATTGTGATAATGCAAAGGATTACTACTTCAAAACAAAAATTAATATTTTTTTTAAACAATTTGGCAACTTTTTTACCCCTTAAACAATGCTTTGTTATTTTTTTATTAACTTTTACTAATTTTTTAAGGTAGCTATAACTTCAAAGGCATTAAAATTTGTTTGTATTTCAAAAAAGGACAAGGAGAATCTATGCAGGCAAATACACTCGAGTATGATTACTCAATTGCTAAGTTGTTTGTTTTCTCTGCGATGGCTTTTGGATTTGTGGGACTACTTATTGGTGTAGTAATCGCATTTCAAATGGCTTTCCCAGATTTAAACTATTTGGCTTCGGAATATGGGACTTTTGGAAGGCTTCGACCTCTTCACACCAATGGTATCATTTATGGATTCACATTGAGCGGGATTTGGGCGTCTTGGTATTATCTTGGACAAAGAGTGCTTAAAATCACTTACAAAGAACACCCTTTCTTGCGCGTGGTTGGATTAGCTCATTTTTGGATCTATATCGTTTTAATGGCACTTGCTGTTGTTTCACTATTTGGCGGATTAACTCAATCTAAAGAATACTCTGAACTCATTTGGCCTTTAGACATTATGGTTGTAGTAGTATGGGTTTTATGGGGCGTAAGCCTTTTTGGTAGTATGGGTGTAAGACGCGAGCAAACAATCTATATTTCTTTGTGGTATTTTATCGCTACTTTCATAGGTATTTCTGCTCTTTACATTTTCAACAACCTTTCTGTTCCTACCTATTTCATCGCTGGTGTAGGAAGCTTTTTTCATTCTATTTCGTTCTATGCAGGAACAAATGATGCGATGGTGCAATGGTGGTGGGGGCATAATGCCGTTGCGTTTGTTTTTACATCAGGAATTATCGGTTTAATCTATTACTTCTTGCCTAAAGAATCTGGGCAACCTATTTTCTCTTATAAACTCACACTTTTCTCTTTCTGGGGATTGATGTTTATCTATATTTGGGCAGGTGGGCATCACTTGATCTATTCTACAACACCTGACTGGATTCAAACACTTGGTTCAGTATTCTCGGTAATCTTGATTTTACCTTCTTGGGGAACAGCGATCAATATGCTTCTCACAATGAGAGGGCAATGGCATCAAATCAAAGAATCTCCGATGATTAAATTCTTGATTTTGGCATCTACTTGGTATATGCTTACTACTCTTGAAGGACCTATTCAATCTATCCGTTCAGTCAATGGCTTGGCTCACTTTACAGATTGGATTATCGGACACGTTCATGATGCTGCTTTAGGTTGGGTAGGCTTTATGGTTATTGCTGCGTGCTTCCATATGGTGCCTCGAATCTTCAAAAAAGAGCTTTACTCCAAAAAATTAATGGACGCACAATTCTGGATTATGACAACAGGTATTATCCTTTACTTCTCCAGTATGTGGATTGCAGGTATCACACAAGGTATGATGTGGAGAGATGTCGATGAATATGGTAGCTTGGCTTATAGCTTTATTGACACCGTAATTAGCCTCTTCCCTTATTACCTTATTCGTGCTATCGGTGGGCTTATGTATTTGACAGGATTTATTATGTTTATTTACAATATTTTAATGACTATCTCTTCAGGTAGGGTGCTTGAAAAAGAACCCCAAAATGCTACTCCAATGGCAATATAAGAAAGGAGGGATATAAAGATGTTTAGTTTTTTAGAAAAAAATCCATTCTTTTTCGCGGTGGCGTTCCTTGTAGTATTTTCAATCGCAGGGCTAGTTGAAGTAATCCCCGGTTTTGCTAAAAAAGCTCAACCTATTGAGGGATTAAAACCTTATAGTTTGCTCGAAACAGCAGGGCGTCAAGTTTATATTTCAGAAGGCTGCTATAACTGCCATTCACAGCTTATCAGACCTTTTAAGGCAGAAACCGATCGATATGGTGCTTATAGTCTTAGCGGTGAATATGCTTATGATAGACCTTTCCTTTGGGGTTCTAAAAGAACTGGTCCTGATTTGCATAGAATCGGGGATAGCCGAAGCACAGACTGGCATGATGGACACATGAGAGATCCAAAATCCCGTGTTCCGGGTTCTATTATGCCTGCTTATGAACACCTTTATAACAAAAATGCAAATTTTGAAACAGCATTTGCTGAAGCATACACACAAAAAGTTGTTTTTGGTGTGCCTTATGATGTAGAAGGAGGCGTTCAAATTGGTGCAGAAGGTTTTGACAAAACTCCAGAATCAATGGCAAAAGCTAAAGCTCTTTTTATGCAAGAAGCTCAAGCAATCGTTGATGATATGATAAGCCAAGATGTCAAAGACGCATTTGCACGAGGCGAAGTCAAAGAAATCGTTGCATTAATTGCCTATATGAATAGCTTAAGTCAAGCTCGTAGGACAGCTACACAGGCACAATAATGTGGGCAGCAAGTATAATGGAAACTATAATTGAGTATCAAAAGATTATCTATTTGGTTGTTACACTTTTGTTGGTAGCTTTTTTGTATGGATACATCTATCATCTTTATTCCTCTCAAAGAAAGGGGATTAAAGATTACGAAAAGTATGCCAACCTTGCCCTAAATGATAATCTTGACGATGAGCTTATAGAGCCAAGAAATAAAACTAAATAAAGGGGAACTAGATGAACTGGTCAGATAATATAACAACGCTTGGGTTACTAGGTGCTTTTATCATCTTAGTGCTCACTATCTTTGTGATGGGTGTATATCTCAAAAAAATACGAGATGGCAAGGCAGATGGAGAAACTATGGGCGAAAGCTGGGACGGAATAGGTGAGCAAGCCAATAATTTACCTGTTGGTTGGGCAGCTTGTTTCTTAGGTGTCCTTATTTGGGGACTTTGGTATATCTTTTTAGGATACCCACTCAATGCTTATTCACAAATCGGTGAATACAACAAAGAAGTGCAAAAATATAATGACAAATATGCGAGTGTTTGGGAACAACTCCCAGAAACTGAAAAACAAGAAATGGGTAAAAATATTTTCTTAGTTCAATGCTCTCAATGTCATGGTTTGAGTGCTGAAGGTATGAACGGAAAAGCAAGAGATTTGACAAAATGGGCAAAAGAAGATGGCATCGTTGAGATCATCAAAACAGGTGGCAAAGGCTTAGATTACCTTGCAGGCGAAATGATACCTGTTGAAATGAGTGATGATGATGCAAAAGCTATTGCTGCGTATGTAATGCAAGATATTTCTGAAGTCAAAAGCACAAAATATCCTTTAGAAGTAAGCAAAGGCAAAGAATTGTTTGTTACAATGACTTGCACCACTTGCCATGGCGATGATGGTAAAGGAATGGACGGCTTTGCTCCCGATTTAACCAAATACGGCACAACCGAGTTCCTCTCTGAAGTGCTTAATAAGGGCAAAAAAGGTATGATAGGTATTATGCCTTCTTTTGATTATGCAAATTTTGCGCCAACCCAAAAAGATGCGCTTAATGTGTTTATTCGTTCATTAGAATCAAAAGATGAATAAGGGAGGAATTTAAAATGAATGGTTTATTTGGTCTCAATGGTTTAACAGGGTTTATTATTGCTGTGGTGCTCTTATTGAGCATTGTAGCAGGATTGGGGACTTGCGCTATCCTTACGCAAAAGTCAGTGGCAACACAATACTACAAGATCGATCAAAAAGATTCGATTCAACAAATCAGCACTGACAACGCAAAATATCGCGTTGATGCAAAATAAAGGAGAACAAAATGAATCTTACATTGATTGAAAAACTTTTAGGAACATTATTGGTTATCACTGCTGTGGCAACAATTGTTATCCCCTTTGTCCCAAATTTTTTCTTACATTTGATCTAGATCGATGTTTTTCGCATTACTCAAGAAGTTAGCTTATGCTAGCTTCTTTCTTCCTCTTTTTCTTTTATGTCAGAATCTTGAAACAAAATCATATGTTTTAGACAATCGTGATGCTTTGCTTGTGCCTAAAACAATTGCCTTTATCGAACAACTCTCCAATGAGCTTTTTACCAAAACAGGATTTTCTCTTTATGTTGCTGTGATTGACAAAGTCCCTTCCGAATTTGCCCAATCTGACGCTAAACTCGCGCGTAATCAATACAAATCTTCTATCACACAGAATCTTGCCCAGCCTTACAGCGTAATATTTTTCTTTAAAAATGATCAAAAAATCAATATCCTAAGCTCTGAACCCAATGTCTTCTTTAATGAAAACAAAGTATTTTTTGAATACATGGTGCCTTTACTGCCCAAACAAAAAGATGAGATTCTTTCACCGCAACGCATTTCAGCAATCTTGCTCAATGGCTATGTCGAAGCAGCCGATCTTATCGCTGAACATTTTAATCAAAAGCTAGAACACAATTTTCCCAAAGACGAGACAGGGGGTCGCGAATTTGTCCGCTTTAGTATGTATGCGATGCTATTTGTAATGTTTGGCATTATCGGCTTTATTTATATTACAAGAAAAAAATAAGGAGATTCTTATGCAAACACAAAAAAATTATTGGCCTCTCGCGATTATTGGCGTAATTATTTTTGGTGTCATAATGGTGAGTATATCTATCACTATTGCACTTAAAAACCCCATTCAAGATGATAATGCTTACTTCACAAAAAAACGCATTGTTGATGAAAACATCAATCAATTACTCATAGACCAAGATATTTTTGATGCTTCTTTCAATAGGTATTTGGATATTTTAGATTCAAGCGATGCAACCTTAGTTAGGGATACAAATCTCCTTTCGCCTTATCAAAGCAAGCCTCATCGTGATAAGTTTAATCCAAAGTTTCCAACTCAAGCCTTTATCGACAAGCAAAATATCAGACTTGCTTTGAATCTTATCCCGCAAAAAGCAGAATCCCCGAGTGAGATTCACATTAAAGCCTATCTTGATTCTTATCATCAAGCTAATGCTTTGCAAGATTTAGGTGAGCTAATCGCCGATGGTGTAGAAAACACACGCTATCTCTCTTCTGCATTTAAAATTCCGAAAGGACGTTGGAAACTCATTTTTGAAATCACTTACGACACAGACCATAAAGCTTACTTAGAAACAGAGCTCTTTGTGGATATGGTGGATATTTCTTGATGAATCTGATCAAGCACTCTTCCAAACACCCCGCATTTATGATGCTTGAAGCCGTAATGGCAATATGCGTTTGTGCAAGTGCAATCATCTTAACGCTTGGCTTTGTCCATACTTTAAATGCTGACTTGCAAACGCGTCCTTCTTCCTACCAAACTTACAAAAACACACTTCTTTCTCCCGTCTCTTCCACTCAAATGATCACTTCTCTTTCGCCTGCTCATCTTACCTATGAAACACAAGCCCTATCTTATACGCATAGATTTGGTGAAACCTTTGTGTTTTATATCCCTATCCACATACAATGAGACATTGCCGACATCACCGCGCATTCTCGCTCTTTGAAGTTTTGGTGTGTATTGTGTTGCTTGGCATCATTAGTGTCGTATGTGGATATATTTTGCTTGATTTGAGCAAAAATCTTGCCTTACAGCAAAAAATAAACGACCAGCATTATAGAATTGCACTGCTAAAACTTGAAAATATTATGCAGACAGCCCTTGCAGAATCTATAAGTGTTGATAACAAGCCCCTAGATTCTGTGTTTTCACAAGGACAGCTTTATTTTATAAGTTTTGATCGCCAAAAAATCTTCGGCGGAGGAGACAAAACATTCACACAAGCACAGATTCAAAATGGTATCCTTATGCCTGCAGTGTCGCTTTCTATTGATTCTCACAGCGATTCTACACTTTCTTTCAAGACACTTTATGGTTGGCATCAGAATCAAAAACTCTATCTTATATCAAACACACCCTCTGCGCTTAGCCTTGAAGAGCGATTTTTTGCTCCAAATCCTAAAGATATTTACACGATTACACATATCAATACCAACACACTTACTCTTGATCATACGCCTGAACACACCCCTCGCATTGCATTGCCTTTGGATTCTCAACCTCATAAAATCGAGTTCAAAGACCGCATT
Organism: Helicobacter sp. MIT 05-5293; assembly: GCF_000765665.2. Taxonomy (NCBI): domain Bacteria; kingdom Pseudomonadati; phylum Campylobacterota; class Epsilonproteobacteria; order Campylobacterales; family Helicobacteraceae; genus Helicobacter; species Helicobacter sp. MIT 05-5293. Next base: position 105,300 of record NZ_JROZ02000002.1, on the reverse strand, counting down.
TTATGGCTTGATGATACTCCTATCGCTCTTAATGTATCTTCCTTTAGTATCACGCCTCATATTTTTACATTAGGAGAAAATACGCAATCTTTTTTAGAATTCACCCTTTGCTACCCATTTCATCAGACTTCACTCTGTGAAAGCGGTGGAATCTGGTTAGAATCAATCGTGGATTGGTTATGAAAGGGAGAGCTACCCGCAAGGGATTTTATATGATTTATGCAGTGTTTTTGATTGTTTCTGTGGGTATTGTTTGCACCTTTTTTCTTCGACATTCTTTCAATCTTTCTCACTCTCAATCCAATATCCACGCCAAGATTCAGCTTAATCTTTACGCTCAAAGCCTCAAATCTATGCTAATTCTCTGTATTAAAGAGCGAGATATAGCTACTTGCGCCCATCAAGAGTTTATCTTTGAATCCAACTACCATTTTTATACTGCACTGACTGCTTTAGATTCTCAAAACATCTTGCTTGACATAAGTGGAGAGGTTACTCACCCTGCTAGCACTAACAAACTGCGTATCACAAGGCGATATATTTTATTAGATTCTATCAAGACACCTGATGCGCCATAAACCATAACAAAAGCTTTTTATTTTTGATTATGAAACATGCTTCAAACATCGTGTATTACAGATTTTAAAATCCTTAGCCAACATTATCATTCATAACTTACTTTATCTTTTGCTGCACATTATTATAAGAGCTACACGCCGTATTTAACCCTGCATCACAAGCTTTTTTGTAATACTTCAAAGCCTGATTCATATCACTTTTTAATGTATCAAAACCATGCTCATATATACCACCTGTAGTATGACAAGCAGAAGAGGCAAAAATTGGTGTATTAGATTCACACTTGTATAAATCTTGCTTTTGTGAATCCATTTTTTGCAAGGCTTTGCAGTTTGTCTTAGCATCACTTTCACACGCTAGTTTTATATGTTCTAAAGCTTTCTTCGCATCTTTGAGCGTCCCTCCCAAGCCCTGCATTTCCCATAAGCCTAGCTGATAACAACTATTAACATCTTTTAATTGACAGCCTTTTTCCAAAAGTAGTCTTGCTTGGGTGTGATTTTTATTCACCCCGCCCATTCCATGATAATAATAAAATGACAAATCCCCACATGCGATACCTAAACCCATATCACAATCACTCTTTAGCATTAAAGTTCTTTCATCAAAATGATCTTCATCGCTATATTGTTCCAAAAGCTTAAGATTCTCACACCCTGATTTATAACCATATTCACACGCTAGATTTGCATATTGCTTCGCTGAAGGAATATTTTGATTCACACCTTGTGCATGTTCATAGAGGATTGAAAGATTATAGCAGCCTCCGCCATCTTTAAGCTCACATGATTTTTGATAATATTTCTTAGCATGAGCAAAGTCTGTGTGTGCAAACTTATAGCTTGTGCCAAGTGCCCGACAACCAAAAGCAGAATCTAGCTCGCAAGCCCTCTTGGCATAAGTATGTAGCAGCTCTCTTTTGCCTTGCGGGATCTCCTCAAAAGCTCCCAACCAAATCTCACTGATAGCAATTTCACAAGCTTGTTTGACCTCTTTGGGATTTAAAGCATTCGCTTTACAATTCCTGCCGTAAGGAGATTCTCTATCCAAGGAAGGGAGTTTCTCTTTTGAGCTTTTTTTAATATGTTCAATATAATCCCACTCAACCAATCCCGTTTCGAGATTCACAATACTGAAAATAAAGTGATAAGTAACAATATTCAAATTATTTTGCATAACAATATCATTGCTAATACGCGCACTCAAAGAATATCTTGGTGTGATTAATTTACCCTTAGGGATAATATCACTAAACTCTTCGTTATTGCGTAAAGAGCGGATTTTATCTAAACTAGGATCAGCGTTAAAAGCATTCCCGGCAATCGCTGCAGTGAGAGTAAATGATTGAGAATCAAGCATACCAGCAACCAATTCACGCGCCAAAAGATGTATATCTATACCAAAATCACTGACATCATTAAAATCCGAAATAGCTAAAACTTTTTTCTGCCCTTTAGTGCCTAAGACAAATGGAGAAACCATCAAGTCAGCCTCCGCTAAGGAAGCGACTTGAGATATATCATGAGAATTAAGATGAAAAGGTGTTTGATCTTGAGCTATACTTACTTGCACTAAAAAAGCAAAACAAATGTAAAGAGCCTTTTGTAGCATCAAAAGCCTATTTACGAGATTTACCTGCGATAATAAAGCGCAACGCATTGAGTTTAATAAAGCCCTCTGCATCACCTTGATGATAAACTGAATCTTCTTCAAAAGTGCTGTATGCGCTACTAAAAAGTGATTTTTTAGATTCTCGTCCTACAACAATGACATTGCCCTTATAAAGCTTAAGCTTCACAACGCCCTCTACACATTCTTGTGTTTTGTCAATCAATGCTTGCAAAGCCTCTCTTTCGGGGCTAAACCAATAACCATTATAAATCAAACTCGCATAACGAGGCATAATCTCATCTTTGAGATGCGCCTCCTCCCTATCAAGACACAAAGATTCTATCGCACGATGAGCTTTGAGATAAATCGTCCCACCGGGTGTCTCATAGCAACCTCGCGACTTCATTCCCACATAACGATTTTCTACCAAATCAAGCCGACCAATACCATGCTTGCTGCCTAATTCATTGAGTTTGCCCCAAAAAGCTGCAGGTGAGAGATTCTCACCATTAATCGCCACACCATCGCCATTTTTAAAGGTAATACTCACAGATTCTGGTTTATCTGGAGCTTGCATTGGTGAAACACTCCACCGCCACATATCTTCTTCTGGCTCGGCATTAGGATCTTCTAAGATTTGCCCCTCATAGCTAATATGCAATAAATTCGCGTCCATAGAATAAGGTGATTTGTTCGCCTTCTTTTCAATAGGAATCCCTGCAGATTCTGCATAGGCAAGGAGCTTTTCACGACTATTCAAATCCCACTCTCTCCAAGGGGCTATCACGCGAATATCCGGATTAAGCGCGTATGCTCCAAGCTCAAAGCGCACTTGATCATTCCCCTTGCCTGTCGCTCCGTGTGAAATCGCATCTGCACCGACTTTTTGGGCAATCTCTACTAATCTTTTAGCAATCAATGGGCGTGCGATAGAAGTGCCAAGCAAGTATTCGCCCTCATAAATTGTATTTGCCCGAAACATAGGGAATACAAAATCACGGATAAATTCTTCTCGCAAATCTTCGATAAAAATATTCTCCGGTTTAATCCCGAGCTTCAAAGCCTTTGCTCGAGCAGGCTCAACCTCTTCTCCTTGTCCAATATCAGCGGTAAAAGTAACCACCTCGCAGTGATAATTATCCCCAAGCCATTTCAAGATCACGCTTGTATCAAGCCCGCCGCTGTATGCCAAAACAACCTTTTTGACTGCCTTTTGTGCCATTTGCTATCCTTGTAATAAATTCTTGAAAGATATTATAATCAAAAATGCCTAAAGTTCTCTAAAACACCATCAAAATATACCATAGGCACATTTGGCACTAAAACAATGCTCATTCTTGCAAATTCTCCTCTTTTAATATTTAAGTAGGAATTAAGGGGGGGGGGGGATAGAATCTCCGCTCACTTATATCAACATTAGGGCAAAAATTTGGACGCTAAAGAAGATTTGACGAAATACATTTGGGAAGCTCATAATTTTGAGATTAAGAATCTCTGGCAACGTTCCATTTTACTCGTGCCTTTAATTGTGATGGCTTTTACTGCAATGGGAATTTTACAACTTAAGATTATTGATGATATTACCAAGTCCAAAGACGAGTATATACCCCTTTTATGCGCTGAATTATTTGTGTGCAATGTGGGGGCGATTCTGTCTTTATTTTGGGTGGCTTTGGCAAAAGCTTCTAAATTTATCCAAGAAGCTCATGAGGAACATTTAAAGGATTATCTAGGAAATGAAAAAGCTTATTGTAATTTAGACGATTACAATAAAGATTTTTGCTTTTTTAGCTTAAAACCCTATCGTTTTTCACCTAGCAAAATCAACATCGCCTTAGGGTGGTTCAGCGCATCAATTTTTGTTTATGTATTTATAATCAATTTATTACTTTACTTTTGCGAAATTAATATTTGTTGCTTAATAGGGTTAGGAATTATCACCTTAATTATAAATATACTTCTTTTATTTTTTTGTAAAGGAGGCAAAATGCAAAGCAATTAAACTTGGGGTTTAAAAAAAGGCAAAAAATAAAAATAAAAACAAAGGAGAGGCAATGAGAATTTTTCAAGGTTTATTTACGGGTTTTATGGGGTTGGCAGTATTGCTGACAGGTTGTGGCGATGGAGATTCGGATTCAAATTTTTCGTTGAGTTCATCAGAACCGCTAGTGAATGTCGCACTCCAAGATAATAAAATTATAATTGATATTTTAGACAATGATCTTCAAATTCAAGATATTGTAGTGAATCGTGGGAATTGTTGGGTGGTAGATGCATTTTATGATACCATAGAATACACTGGGAAATTTAGCAACAACTATGGAATATATGAAGTCGAGATACCAACAATTTTTTATAGCAAGGCAGGTGAGTTTTATCTAGAAAAAGTAAGGGACGATATATACTCAACTCGGGTTGGGTGTAGCCTTTTTTATGGTAGTGGAGATTTTTATAAGTGGGTTAATAAAAAAGAAGGTTCTCAAGCGTGCCGTGGAGTTAAATGGGATAAGTTTCTAGAAGAGCATGATAATGATTATCCAAGTGCCTATTTAGCCTATGCAGAATCTATCCAAAAAGAATATCTTAATCAATCCACTTTTGACGCACAGGAGTATTTAGCCAAGAATCCAGACCTAAAAGAATACGCACCTGAAGATTTTATGAAAACCATCAAAGAAGCATTAAAAGAATTTCAAGAGGCGGAAATGTTTTTTATGGATGAGATAAAAAAACGCAAACCTACCAAAAAATATCAATTTGGTGATAAGACAAGAACTCTTGTCTATTCAACAAATTCAGGTCGTTGCAATGTCAGAGAAGCAGTGATTAAAACCAACAAAGGCAATTGGAGCTTTGGATGGGAACAACATTGATTATTTCACCAACGCACTGATTGCCTTAAAATGAGGGGATTTTGCATCTTTAAGGAGCATAAAGAGTAAAGATTCTGTGCTTAGAATCCGCACACCACAAATCGCTAATTCCCTCAAGGCAAGTTTATAATGTGGCTTAAAACGCGAGCTAGAAGCATCAGCGACCAAAATAGAATCTATCCCTAATCTTCTTGCATCAAGCAAACTTTGCAACACACAAATATGTGCCTCAATACCAAAAAAGATTAATGTTTTAGGGGCAGATTCGGAAAGTTCGGAAAGTTTTGCCAATGCTTGATTAAATCTCTCTTCGCCAAAAACACTAAAAGTCGTCTTTTCAATCACACAAGCATCTTGAGGGAGATTAATCGCAGAATGCGTATGTCCTAATCCTTTGGGATATTGCTCGGTAACAAGAAGCGGTATATCAAGCAAAGAAGCAGTATGCAATAACATATTACTATACTTAATCACTTTCTCGTGATGCTGCATTGCGGGCAAAAGCTTTTCTTGCACATCAATGCAGACCAACACGCAATCTTTTGGCGACAAAAGCGGAATAGAAGCAATATTTGAAAGATTAGGCATAAAATCCCCTTTGATAATTCTAAAGTTGTGAGACGATTGTCTTTGTGTCTCGAGCAATCACAAGCTCTTCATTTGTAGGAATCACGCACACGCGCACTTTAGAATCAGGCGTGGAAATAATGGCTTCTTCACCACACACATTATTTGCCTCCACATCAAGTTTTACACCTAAAAACTCTAAATGCTCTACAATCATACCGCGTATGAATTTCGCATTTTCTCCCACACCTGCACAAAAACTTACTGCATCAACGCCATTCATCACCGCACAATACGCACCGACATATTTAAGCACACGATAGGCAAAAGCTGAACGAGCAAGTTTGGCGCGTTCATTCCCACCTAAATCCGCATCAAGCAAATCTCTAAAATCACTTGACAATCCAGAGATTCCCAACACACCGGATTTTTTATTCAAGATATTCAAGATACTTTGAATGTCCAAATCTTCGCGTTTAGAAATGTATTCGAGAATCGCAGGATCTAAGTCTCCGCTTCTTGTCCCCATAATGAGACCTTCAAGCGGTGTCAAGCCCATACTTGTATCGACACATTTTCCATTTTTGATCGCTGAAATTGAAGAACCATTCCCTAAATGGCATACGATAATTTTAGAATTATAATAATCTAAGCCCAAAAATTCAGCAGTCTTTTGTGAGACATATTTATGACTCGTGCCGTGAAAACCATATCGGCGCACTTTGTGTTTTTCATACCATTCATAAGGGACACCATAAATATAAGCTCTAGGAGGCATTGTTTGATGAAATGCAGTATCAAATACCGCTACCATAGGAGTCTTAGGCATTTTTGCTTGACAAGCCTCAATCCCCATTAAATGTGCAGGATTGTGTAAAGGAGCTAAATCCGAACATTCTTTGATATGCTGAATCACAACATCATTAATCAAAACAGATTCTTTAAAAAACTCTCCGCCATGCACCACACGATGCCCGATTGCTTTAATCTCATCAAGCGAACTTACTGCACCATTTTCTTTGTTGAGCAAAGCTTCAAGCACCATTTCAACGGCTTTGGTATGATGAGGCATTTCTTCTTTTTTCTCAATCTTTTTACCATCAGGCGTTTTATAATAAAGCACGCTACCATCAATACCGATTCTATCGCAAATCCCAGAAGCAATGACCTTTTCAGTTTCTGTATTAATAAGCTGAAATTTTAATGAAGAACTTCCACAATTGATAACTAAAACATTCATTTTCTATCCTTTTTATTAATTTTGTTGAGCTTGAAGAGCAGTCAATGCGACAACGCCAACAATATCATCAGCACTGCAACCTCTTGATAAATCATTAACAGGCGCGCTCATTCCTTGCGTGATAGGACCATAAGCTTGAGCGTTTGCAAGTCGTTGGACAAGCTTGTATCCGATATTTCCAGAATCCAAATCAGGGAAAATAAGCACATTAGCTTTCCCTGCGACTTTTGAACCTTTAGCTTTAGATTCTCCCACACTTGGGACAATCGCCGCATCAAGTTGCAATTCTCCATCTAAAGGCAATTGAGGAGCAAGAGTTTTTGCAATCTTCGTTGCTTGGACGACTTTATCCACATCAGGGTGTGAAGCACTGCCATAAGTTGAATGGCTAAGCATTGCAACGATAGGCTCTTGGTGTGTGATTGCTTTAAAACTTTTAGCAGAAGAAAGGGCAATGTGTGCTAATTCTTCGGCATTTGGATTCTGACAAAGCCCCGCATCAGAGAAAACAAATGTCCCATTAAGCCCATAATCACAATTTGGCACAACCATAATAAAAAAAGTCGATACAAGCTTGCAATCACTTGCTGTCCCTACAATTTGCAATGCAGAACGCAATACATCAGAGGTCGCGTGAATTGCTCCAGCAACCATTCCATCAGCTTTTTTAGATTTAACCAAAGCCGCACCGAAATAAAGAGAATCTTTTGTAAGCAAATCTTTTGCTTTGTCGTGGTCCATTCCTTTGTGAGAACGAAGCTTGACAAATAATTCTACAAATTCCCCCAAAAGCTCTGAAGTAGAGGGATTAATAAATTTTGCTGCTTGCAAATTCAATCCTTGAGTGTGAGCAAGCTCATTGATAGCTTTTTCATCACCCAAAAGAATAATATCAGCAAACCCTTCTTTGAGAATCTTATCTGCCGCTTGGAGTGTCCTCATATCGGAAGTTTCAGGAAGCACGATTGTTTTTTTATCGCTTTTTGCCTGCATTTTGATGTTTTCAATAAAACTCATTTTTGCTCCTTTTCATTATTGTTTGAATCAATATTTATCATAAACTAAGTGTGATTAAAATACACAAACAATAAGGAGCGTTTTGATAGGGTGTGCATTTTTTACTCAAAAATGCAACTATTTATTCATTATCAAAGCAAATTGATTCTACATTTTGAAAGCACTGATTGTATCATTCAAATCATGCGTCAATTCACCTAATGTGTCTGAAGTCTTTTGCATTTTTTCATTAATTTCAGAGATTTGGGACAAACACGAAGCGATCTTGATTCCATTCTCGAGTATCAAAGAAGTATTTGCATCGACTTTTTGCGCACCTTCAAAGCTTAAATGAGACTTTTCTACCGCAACTTGAATAGCCGTAGTGAGTGATTCTATATTGGTTTGCATAATGCCTGATTGCTCGGTTAAATGCTGCATTGATTGAGAACTATCTTCAATCGTTGTTGTGATTTCATCAATAGATTGCAAAATTGATTGAATAATCCCACTTGTTTCAGTAATCGAAGTTTGTGTCCTTTCGGCAAGTTTGCGCACTTCATCAGCAACGACTGCAAAGCCTCTGCCATGCTCTCCTGCACGAGCCGCCTCAATCGCAGCATTAAGCGCAAGAAGATTAGTTTGTTCGGCTATGTCGGTAATCACGGTTAAAACGCCTTGTATATTTTTGGCTTCTTCGCTAAGAGAACGAATCTTTGTCATATTCTGATCTTCTTTGGCTGCATCTTCTTGAATCTCACTATTGATTAAATCCACAATATTTTTTGTGCTTTGGACATTTCCCAATACTTTTTCTAACTCTTCTTTTGTCGCCACAGACATTTGAATATTTGTCTCAATAATCGTGCGACTTTTCTCACCCAAATCTGTATTGTTGCCAGAAATGGCTGAAATCTCTTTCAAGGTTTCATCAAGTTGATGTGAAATCTTACTAAGGCTTTGGGTAATATCTAAATTGCTTTTGGTTTGTTTAAATACTTCTGAAAATACATCTCGCATAAAGCGGATAAAAGTATTCACTGATGTTGCCATTGTCCCAATCTCATCATTATTAATAATCTTTACTTGTTCGGCTAAAGTCTTATTTTCAACGATATATTTGAGCTTTGTATTGACATTTGCAAGGCGGCTGATAAGGCTTCTGATGACGATAAAACATAAAATCAATGTCAAGACAACAATCACACCTTCTATTATTGCCAAGGCAACAAGCTTGCTTCTCAATGTGTTAAGATGCTCTGTAATATTTTCCTTAAGGTCATGTGCAAGCAAATCCTCGACTTCTTTAAGAAGGTCAATTTTGATTGTAATCGTATCAAACCACACCTTTGCTTCTATGCCAAAATTCCCTTCGTGCCGTTTTGCATGCAGTGCGTCCCTCATCAGTTGCACTTGCTGAAAACTCGAATCTTGTGTTTTCTTTTCATAAAATGCTACCGTTTCAGGCAAAGCAAGGGCAAGGAAAAGTTTTGTATAAGATTCTTGCTCGGCAATAAGACTTACGAATTTATTATAATTAGCATCTGGCGGTATGACATTTGCCGCAAATATCGCATTAGCATTTGCTCGCTCTTGTCCTGCTTTTTCTTTTGCGTATAAAAAATTTGTATAAGCAAACATAAGCTTCGTCAAATTAGCATCAGTAATGAGCTTTGTAGATTCTAAAACACTATCAAGCAAAAATGCAATTGTAGAAGTATAATAAGCAATCGTTTGAGGAGTGAGATTTACCGCTGTATGAATTGACTGGTCCGCATTATTGCGAACTTCTTGAATCTTGCTCACAGATTCTAAACCCTTATACAATAAATCAAAATATCCCGCATTAAAATTTTCTGTATTTTCAATCAATGTGCGTAAAGCTTGGTATTCTTTATCTGTAAGCAATCTTTGTGCTTTAAGCTCTGAAGAAAATTTTGCTCCTTTGCTTGAAAGAAATCCTGCACTCATACCTCTTTCTTTTTGCATTTCATGCACGAGCTTTGAGAGCTGTTCAGAAATATCGACTTGTTCTTGAAGCATCACTCCTTGATTGATCATATCGTTAGTTTCTCTAAGCTCATTGACCAAGAAAACAAGCATTGCTAGAATCGGGACAAACACGAGAATCACGATTTTTGTTTTGATACTGATGCCACGAAGAAAATTAAACATAGCAAGATCTCCTTAATTTTTTGAAGTTGAGATTAATCTATAAATTTTAGAATATAATAAAAATTTGATTTAAAACCACTTAAAGCAATGTGGCAAACAAAAAAGCCACCACCAAAAACAAATATCCTAAAATACTTTCCTCAATAATTTATCTGTATCAATCACAATACTTAACATTTGTTGATTTGCAATAATAGATTCTGTAAAATGAAAAATAAAGCTAAATCGTGCTGTGCAATAAGTATTTCTGTGTTCCCAATATGCTTCTAATCTATCATAAAAATTTGCATGATAAAATGGCAAACCAGAGTAGATAACCTCCCCATATTCCCTAAAGAACTGCATCTGTTTTGCACCATAATAAAGGCTATTTTCTATCCCAAAACCCTTATAATTATACCTCAAGCCCAAATCTAATCCCATATTAGTAAAAAATGGCTCAAGCCCTGTGTGCAATCTCTTTCTCTCACTTGATCCAAGCAAACCCAAAGAAATATCAAACCTATTAAAATTCCTTGATAAATCCACCCCTAAAAATACCTGATAATAGAATCTATCAAGCAACCACACATTAAGATTATCGCTATTTGGATTCAAAATCTCTGTGTTTTTTGTGTGATATAACAAAAAAGTGCCTCCAAGATAAAGATTATCTTGAAAGAATCTTTGGCTAACAAAGCCCTGAATTAAGAACTCATCGGTTCGTTTTTCTAAATTTCCGCCATACCAATCAACAATTAACTCTATTATACCCCCCCCCCCCTAAAAGATTATTTGCACTCTTGTATTGTAGAGCGACACCATTTGTCATTGGATTTTGTAATAAAAAATCTTTTCTGTAATATAAACTTGGATAATCTCCAATCCAATGCTTGCGTGGGAAAATCCCAAAAAAGCCATTAAAATTCTTTGTTACAGTGCTATAATACAAACTCAAACCACTATTTTCGAGACTTGGCACTCTCTCACCCATATTCATCATATAATAGCCGCCAACACGAATTGATTGATTGTAAAACTCCATGCCAATTTCTGGAAAAATACTCGCTCTAAACAAAGTGCGTGTAGCCCATAATGGATATGAACCCTCAAGATTATCAATAAAAAAATTAAAATCAAATCCATAAACAAAATATGGATTTTTATCATTGTATCTCGCATCAGATTCTAAAATTTTCAAATTATTACACTCTAAATCCTGCAACATACTTAAATTACAAGTATTAATAGATCTACATTCCATTTTGGCATAAATGTCAGTATCTTTGATACTAGCACCACTAATAATCCCAACGCAGAAACAAATGATTAAAAATCTCATAAAACCTCCCAAAATGTCATCAAGTCCATTTAAACCACTTAAAGCAATGTAGCAAACAAAAAGCCGCCTTTGCTTTGCGTAATAAGTGTGCGATAATAGCCCTCTTTAATCGGCACAAGAGAATCTCGCACATCAGAAATATCATTGATAAGAATCTCCCCATCAATATCTTTACCCCACATTTTTGCTCTTGCACTATAAAAATATTCACTCACCTCGCTAACCCCCTCGACAATCACATCAATCTCTTGTCCCACCATTGCTTGATTGTATGCCTTTTGCTGGGCTTTGATGATCTTATTCAAAGCATTAATGCGTTTGTTGGTAATTTTTGTCGGGACAGCTTGGGGCATATCATAAGCACTCGTGCCGACTTGAGGAGAATAAGCAAAAAGATTAACCCTATCAAAAGCAAAATCTTCCACAAAATCACGCAATTCTTCAAACTCTTCCTCACTTTCTCCGGGGTGTCCTATCACGAAACTCGTCCGCACGAAACTATGCGGCACTGCGCGCATAGCATTAAGAATCTCCAAATGCTTTGCTTGATTCGCTCCTCGTCTCATACGCTTTAGCATCGCATCGGAAATGTGTTGGATTGGCATATCAAAATACGGCAGAAAGCTTGCAGAATGCGCAATTGCCTCAATGAGATGAAGACTTGTAGTCGAAGGATAAAGATAGAGGATTCTTGCACTGATAGGGAGGTGAAGAGAATCTATAGACTTTATAAGTTTTATAAGACCCTCTGAAATCCCTTGATCCCGTAAATAAGAGCTTGAATCTTGCGCAATAAAACTAAAATCACGATAACCCTTGCTATAAAGATTTTGCAATTCTTTCAAGACAGATTCTAAAGGGCGCGATTGGAGTTTGCCCTTAAATGAAGGAATCGCACAAAAACTGCATTGTTGATTGCAACCTTCGCTAAGCTTAATATACGCGTGAAAATGCGAACCGATAATCACGCGCTCATCATTTCCGTCATATAAAAAGACTTTTTGCGAACGAATCGATTGGGATTTTTGAATCATCTGATCAATCTTATCATAATCCCCTACACCAGTGATAATATCTATTTCAGGGATTTCTTTTTGGAGTTCGTCAGCATAACGTTCTGCCAAACAACCGCTCACAACCAAAATCGCGCCTTTTTTGCGCTCAAGACTTGCTTGAAGTATGGTTTGGATACTTTCTTGCTTTGCAGATTCTATAAAACCACAAGTATTAACAATAATCACATCAGCTTGAGCAATATCAGGCGTGAGATGATAACCTTTGAGTCTGCCTAGCATCACTTCAGAATCTACAAGATTCTTTGTGCAGCCTAGTGAAATAAGGTGGAGATTTTTTGTAAAGAATGTCATCAATTTCCTTAGAAAATCGCTTGAGTCTGTAAAATCAGAATCCCAAGCTTCAACAATAAAATATTATATGAAATAAATCTACAAAATTTTAGTGTTTTGTCAATATTTCCCAACGCGGTGTTGGCTTACCATCGACATCTTCCATCGCACACATTCCCATGATATTATAGCCGCTATCGACATAATGCACTTCACCCGTTACACCGCTACTCAAATCACTCACGAGATACATCGCAGCACTGCCAACTTGATCAATGCTGACATTTTCACGCAAAGGCGCATTGGCTTCATTCCATTTAAGCATAAGGTTAAAATCACTGATTCCGCTTGCAGCAAGTGTCTTAATCGGACCTGCGGAGATTGCATTGACACGGATTCCAGCTCTGCCTAAATCATAAGCAAGATAGCGCACACTTGATTCTAAAGCAGCCTTTGCCACGCCCATTACATTGTAATTAGTAACATATTTCATACTGCCTAAATAAGTCAATGTCAGAATCGATGCTCCCTTATTCAGCAAAGGCAATACGCAACGAGACAGCTCAATCAACGAATACACAGAAATTTCCATAGCAGTATTGAATGCTTCTTTACTTGTTTGGACAAAATCACCTGTGAGCGCATCTTTTGGCGCAAAAGCGACAGAATGCACGACAAAATCAAGATTCCCAAAATCTGTCTGTAAAGACTGAAAAAGCGAAGAAAAATGCTCGGGCTTACTCACATCAAGCTCATAAACAAAATCACTTGAGCCAAATTCTTGCGCAATAGGACGCACCCTTTTTTCTAAAGCTTCATTCAGAAATGTAAAAGCTAGTTGCGCACCTTGCTCCTTGCAAGCCTTAGCAATACCATAAGCAATGGAACGATTATTAGCAATGCCCACAATCAAACCCTTTTTGCCTTGTAAAATCATATTTTCTCCTCACATTTTAAGAATCTAAAAAGGCTGATTATACACAAGATTGACTTAAAGATTATCACTTAAGGCTAGGTGTTTTATTCATTTTCCCACCATTTGAGTGTGGGTGGATTCTCTCCAATTGTATAAACCTGCCCTATTTGAGGAATCGCACATAAAATGCCCAATGGAGGAAGTCGCTGATGCAAATACTTTGCCACACCATTCCAAGCGTGTGTGCCTGCGATGAATCGTCCCCAATGAATGGGCAAAACCATTTTTGCTTTCAAATCAATAGCCTCTTGAACAATCTCATGAGGGAAAGAATGCGAGAATCTCCACGCTTGATTGTATTGCCCGCTCTCCAAGCATGCCAAATCAAAACCGCCAAATGCTTCTTTGATGCGCTGAAAATGTGTATAATATCCTCCATCGCCACTAAGGAAAACCCTTGTGTATTGAGAATCTTCTCCTAAAAATTCAATTACAAAACTTGCCCATAAAGTCGTATTGAATCCACCCATTCGTGCAGAATTATGTTGTGAGGGCGTAGCGATGATTCTTAAAATCGCTTGATGTTTTGTGGATTCTTGTTTGTCTTTGCGTAAATCTTGTGGGACAAAATCCTTTTGAGCAGCACAAGATTCTCTTAAAGCGATGCCATTCCACCAATCAAGCTCAATAATCTTACTCGCTGGAATCTTCCATGATTTCAAATAATCCCCTACTTTAAGGGGACAAATAAAATATCGTGTCTTTTCTTGAATCTGCATAATACTTGCCTTATCCAAATGGTCAAAATGTGAATGCGTGATAATCACAGCAAAAAGTGGTGGAAAATCATCTGCACAAAAGCATTTTGTTTGCTTAAAAGCACGATTAGCAAAGGGAAAGGGGGAAGCATACATCGAAAAAATAGGATCGACTAGTATGTGTAAATGCAAAAAAGTCAAGAAAAGTGATGAATGTCCTAACCACGCGATACTAGGCTTAAAATAGCACATCTTAAAATCAGAATCGACAAAAGGCACGTGGTTTTTGGGTCTCGCATCTTGAGGATAATGCAGATAATAACGCGCAACTTCTTTCCATGAGACCTTAGGGGGCAAAATCGCCTCTTGATTCTCATTACAAAATATCGTGCGATTCTTATAAGTCATAGTCCGTGCGTGTGTCCTTGAAGCATTGGCTAAAGAAAAATAATCAAGATAATCAGACATCTTGCTCCTTACCTTAAAATAAATTGAGAATCTCAAAAACCATTCAATCAATTTTATCCCAAAAACACAAAGCAAAAATCATTTAAATTCATTTTGCAAGTGTAATTTTAAGTTTAAAAATATACAATACGCTTTGCATTTAGTCTTTTGAGATTTTAAAAAGTAATTTTAATTATTTTCATTTTGGAGGTATCTTTGGCAGAAGTCATCACTATCACTTCGGGTAAAGGAGGTGTAGGCAAATCTACTGCTACTGCTAATCTTGCTGTGGGTATTGCAGAAGAAATAAAAGAAAGTGGCAAAAAAGTCGTAGCGGTGGATTTTGATATTGGTTTACGCAATCTTGATATGTTGCTTGGGCTAGAAAATCGTATCGTTTATGATGTGATTGATGTGATGGAAGGCAAATGTAACCTTTCGCAAGCCTTGATTATGCACAAAAAAACACGGAATCTTTATTTTCTCCCTGCTTCTCAAACAAAAGACAAAACAATCCTTGATAAAGAAAAAGTCCGAAAGCTTTTAGAAGAATTACGCGCACAATTTGATTACATCTTGATTGATTCGCCTGCAGGGATTGAAGGGGGCTTTGAACATGCGATTTTATGGGCTGATAGAGCTTTGATTGTCGTAACACCAGAAGTAAGCTCCGTGCGTGATAGTGATCGCGTGATTGGCATCATTGATGCTAAGTCTCATAAAGCCCAAAATAACGAGGAAGTGCAAAAACATATCATCATCAATCGCATCAAGCCTGACCTTGTAAAAAAAGGTGAAATGCTTTCACAAGATGATGTGCTAGGCATTCTTGCATTGCCTTTGATTGGGCTTATTCCAGAAGATAGTAAAATCATCACCGCGACCAATTCAGGCGAGCCTGTCATCTATACACAAAGCCCAAGTGCCAAAGCCTATGCGCGCATTGCTAAAAGAATCTTAGGGCAAGAAGTAGCATTTGAAAGTCTTGAGAGTGAAGGTGTGATAAATACTCTCAAAAGGATATTTCAATGATGGGAATCTTCCGTTCTTCTAAAAGCGCACAAACAGCCAAAGATCGGTTAAAAATCGTCCTTGCCCATGAAAGAACGGCAAATATTCCCTACTTAGAAGAAATGCAAGAAGAAATTTTAAAAGTCGTGTATAAATACACACGCTCAAGTCAAGTCAATATCACCACTAATAGTAATCAAAATATCAGCACCCTTGAAGTAGAAATCACACTTGGGGATAAATAGTGTGCGTTTTGTAAGGGTATTTCTACTTTTAGGGATTATTTTTATTCAAAGCATTGCTGATTCTATCATCGATACTTCCAGCACTTTAGAATCACCCAATCAAACGCCGCAAATTCCCATTGTCAATGGATTTAAAAAGCTTTATTCTCTACATGCAGATAATTTTATTTTTTTAGAATCTTTATCGCCTACACACTCAAATGATGCCAATCAAACCCAAGACAACACGATTTTAAAGAATCCAACAATCTCTAACAAACCAAAGATTCTATTGATTATGGACGATATTCAAAATGCCTCACAAATCAAACAGATTCAATCATTGCCGCTAAAAATTATCCCCTCAATCTTTCCGAAAACAAAATACAATCCCAAAACTCCCTTAATCGCACAAAAAAATGCCTTTTATATGATACATCTCCCACTAGAAGCGCAAAATTTTGAACAAAAAGAATTAGAGCCTATCAAGGTAGGCACAAGCAAAGATAATATCTACGCAATCATCGCACAGATTAAGCAAGATTTTCCGAATCTACTTTATATCAACAATCACACAGGAAGCAAATTTACGCAAAGTGAAAAAGATATGCTTAATCTCTTAAGTGTTTTTGATGAATTAGGTTTAAAATTTATCGATAGTGTTACGACACCTCACCCTGCAAGCGAGAAAATTTCTCATCAGCAAAAGCGTTTAATTATGCAAAGGGATATATTTTTGGATAATGAGATTTCCACGACACACACAAAAGCCCAACTCAAACTTGCAATCCAAAAAGCACAAAAGAAAGGCTATATCATTGCGATTTGCCACCCACACACAAGCACTTTTAAGGCTCTCAAGCAAATGAGTGATGAGCTAAACCATGCACTTGAGTTTGTTACGCCCAAAGAGTTAGAATCTTACCTCTCATCACAGGCAATCACTCATTACACGCGAGAGAGATTCTATGCAAACGCTCAATGAAATCCCTCTATCGCTGAAGATTCTGAAAAATCCTCCCTCAAAACTTTTCTTTAAGGGCAATGATAAATTGCTTGATTCCCCTCACAAAATCGCCATTGTAGGCACACGCAAACCCAATCCCTACACCAAAACTTTCGTTGCAACCCTTGCCCATAAAATCACACAAATGGGAGGTATAATCGTCAGTGGTGGGGCTTTAGGCGTGGATATTATTGCACACACACATGCTTTCCCGCATACTATTATGTTCTCACCCTCAAGCCTTGATATTATCTATCCCAAAAACAACGCCAAAATGATACGGCAAATGATGGAACGCGCCTTAGTGTTAAGTGAATATGAATCTCCTTACGAACCTCAACGATATAGCTTCTTAGAACGTAATCGCCTTGTCATCGCCTTGAGCGAATATGTGATTATCCCTCAAGCCGACCTTCACAGCGGCTCTATGCAAAGCGCACTGATTGCCCAAAAACTCGGAAAACCTCTTTATGTGCTGCCTCATCGGATTGGAGAGAGTGAGGGGACAAACAGCCTTTTAGCACAAGGCAAAGCGCAGGCAATTTATGATATATCTTCATTTGTTGCCTCTATCTTTGGTATAAACCCTTCTCATAATGAAGAAAATGATGAGATTCTGCAATTTTGCAAAAATAATCCCTCTTTTGAAGAAGCATTTGCGCGTTTTGGAGATAAGCTTTATGAATACGAACTAGAAGGCAAGATTATCCGAGAATCTGGCGGTATTCGTGTGCTGTAATTGAGTTTTTAATTAACACAAACCCATTATAATAGCAATTTTATTTAATACTTAACAAGGATACTAAAATTATGTCTGATTTAATTTTACAACAAACCTTTAAGAAAATCCCTACAAAGAGCTAGCCTCTGAATAAGAATCTGTCCCTGACACTTGCTTGTGATGTCGGCATAAAGAAAATAGGGTTAGCCGCATTTGTTGAAGGCATCGTCTTGCCTTTAGATCCTATTTTGCGTCAAAATCGCAACCAAGCAGCAAAAGAACTAGCCTCTGTGCTTTACTCTCGTCATATCACACATTTAGTCGTAGGACTGCCTAGCAATGACCAAGCCACACATGAAGCACACGAAATGGAAAAACGCATTAAACATTTTATCGACTTGCTTGAGTTTCAAGGTGAAATTATTTATATCAATGAAGATTACACAAGCATTGAGGCTTTTAGAGACACATTACATATGAAGAAACAATCGCGTGCAAAAGCACAAAAAGATGGCAAGATAGATTCTTTGAGTGCTTGTATTATTTTAGAACGATATATTGAATCTTACAATAACTAATATTACGCAGCTATAAGTTTATAAACATACTTTTGTTTGTATTTAGTATGTTAGAATATAAGCCTTATTTTTCATAAAGGACACAAGATGTCGCAAAGCAAAACACCCAAAAAAACCACACAAAAAATCCTTGATATATCACTCAATCTTTTCAGCACCTATGGTTTTGAATCCGTCAAAATGCAAGATATTGTCAATAAACTAGCACATTTTGGCTTGAGCAAAGGGGCAATTTACCATCATTTCAAAAACAAAGAAGATATTTTAGAAGCTATTTTGACGCGTTATGAGGAGGGGGCTAGCGCACTTTGGGACATTCAACACTCCCAAAACAATGGTAGAAATAAGATTCAAGCAATCATTTTACAACATTTAGAACATATCGCTAAACATAAGGCATTGATTCGCAATTGCAGTGCGATTTTTAGCTCACCTCGTGCAATCACTCACCGACTTCAGCACAATAATATCTGCCCCATTTTAGAATCTTTTATCGAAGAGGGAAACGCTGATGGCTCACTTAATGTCGCCTATCCCAAACCGGCAAGTGAAATGCTTTTTTGGGCGATATATGTATGGCTTGATAATATGTTTTACCCATTAAGCACAATGCAATACACTCACAAAATGCGGCATTTACGCATAATGTGCGAGGGTGTTGGGCTAAGCGTGATTGATGAAGAAATCAGCGTAAAAGCACTTCAAGTATGGAAAGAGCTAGTATCATAAAACCGCCGTAGATTCTTTTAGAATTCCCACAATCCACAAAGACACATCACGACTTATCAACACTCACATTCACAGATTCTCCAAACTTTTAAGCTATTTTTAACGGGGGGGGGGGGATAGAATGCTCGTTTTTAAATTAAAATCCAAGGATAAGATATGGAAAATACACAAAATCAATCTCAAGAATCAAATAATGTCATTCAAGCCTCACTTGTAGCGGGGAATTGGGAAGGCAAAGTGCCTAAAGAATCTCTTGAGTTACTCAAAGGCAGACTTTCAAAAATCACCGATGAGCAAAGAATCGCAAGCTTTAATATGCTCCAGCTCAAAAGCCCTATTATTGGGCTTATACTAGGACTTATGTTTGGCTGGATTGGCGTAGATAGATATTACAAAGGCGATATAGGACTAGGGATTATTAAATTTTTGACATGTTTTATAGTAATAGGCTTTATTTGGGCAATTGTGGATTTGTTTCTTGTGTGGAAAGGCATCAAAAGTGATAACTTCAATAAAATCAACAATCAACTTTTGATTTGCGGTGCATAACCGAAAGAATAAGTAATAATTGAGCAAACAACTTACAAAGATTGGCTAGTCCGCTATAAATGGATTTGAAGAAAATTAATTTTATGCCAAAAAGCATCAGAATAGGCTAACAAGGAGCAAATAATGAGCGAAAATAGCACATTAGAAAAAATTTTTAGAGAATATCATTTGTTTTCAATCCCTTCGTATCAGCGAGACTACGCGTGGGAGATAAGAAATTTTGAGGAATTGTGGGAAGATTTAAAAGAAAGTATAGAGCTAGAAAACACAGATTCAGATAAGGGGCATTTTCTGGGCACAATTGTCGTAACTCCCAACAATCAAAATCAAAATAGTGTTGATGTGATTGATGGGCAGCAAAGGCTTACTACCACTTTTATGCTCCTTCTTGCATTGTGGGAAAAATTAAGTGAAGAAAAACGAGACCACATTGGTAAAGGATTTCTTTATGAAGATTACAAAGAAAAGACATACAAACTCCAAGTGAGCGAGAGTAATAGAGAATTTTTTAGACAGATTCTAGAATCTAGCAATCAAGCCCATCTCCCAAGCAAAGGCAAACTCGATATAAAACCAGCCACTCAAGGACAAAACAACCTCTATGATGTTTTTAACTGCATACTTGGCAAAATAAAAGTTTTTGATTCAAAGGAAGCTGATAGCTACTTCACAAAGCTTATCAATATGCGCTTGATATGCTTCAAAGAACACAATGTGGGAGCAGCTATCCGCACCTTTCAAAGTGTGAATGATCGGGGTGTGCCATTGCGACTTTTGGATAAACTCAAATCTCTTTTGATTTATTATTCTAATCGCTATTGTGTTGATGATAAGCTTGATTCTAAGATTAATCAAAATTTTGGAGAAATTTTTAGATTCTCTTCGCAAATATTTGCTCACCCCTATCGTTCAACAATTTTTGCGACACAATCAAATTAAATTAATGATATTGAATGTGATGTGTTTCGCTATCACCTTGCGAGCAAAAAGAATTTTGCGGAGGGTATGAAATACTTAGGTTTGTATAAAGCATCTGCTGAAAATCACTATATCGAACTTAAAAAGGCTATCAAAGACCTTGCTCAAGAAGACAAAACTCAAAACAAGGCGTTGCTTAAAATGTTTTTAAATGATTATAGTGATGACCTTAAGGCATTCTTCCAAGCTACGCTTGACATACTTGAGGAGATTGACACAAATGAAGAGTTGTTTAAAACAATCATGATTGAAAACCTTAATCCGATGTATTACAATACTCATACGCCTAAAAATCGATCAAAAGCTTGATAAGGAGATGATAAGACTTTTTGCCAAAACAGATTGCATTTTGATTAAAATGAATGGAAAATATAAAAAGTCTTATGATTTAATCGAAAAATACCAAGACAAAAATACTACGCTGCTTACAGAATCTATAAAAGATTACATTAGAGGATTAAAAGTCGTAGAGAGTAATATTAATGATTTTGTGCAACATACTTTTAATCAAACACACAAAAAAGTATTTCACTATCTTTTTATCGAAAAAGAATGTAGGGGGATTGATGATGGACATTTAAGAAATCTTTTAACCAATGAAGACAATGGCAAAAAAACTACCCAAACCCAAGAACATATTATTTCTCAAAGTGTTTTCGATAAAGACAAAAAAGACATAATCGAAAACAAAAAGTTTGATAATAAAGATGATTTAGGAAATTATATCCACACTTATGGCAATTTTCTTTCACTTGAAAAGCGATTAAACAGCGAGGGTAAAGACAGATCAGATTCTGAAAAAAGAGAGGCTTATAGCAAATCTGCCCTGCCATTTGTAAGGAGTTTCAATCCAGAAAATATCAATAAACAATCTATCATCAAACGCAACGATGAGATGAAACAATGGCTTAAAGAGGAGTTTTTCAAAGACTTTTTATAAATATTAGCAAGGTATGGTTATAAGAATCTTTTATGGTAAAGCTTTCTTATGATGGGTCAATAGAGCCAAGATAAATAAAATGATTTTGACTTTAATCAATACAAAAGTGTTCTTATATTTATTATCAGTGGCGAAGAGTTTTTGAAAAAACTTAATGATGCAAAAAACGATATGCCATCTATTGATATTAATGATGACGAAATACCATTTTAAAGGAGTATGGAATGAAAATTAAAGCTATTGTATTGGCTGGATTGTTGGCTTTGGGTTGCTATGGTGAAGAAGTTGATATTAATAATGTCTCTATAGATCACGACTCTTTTGTTGATAAAAGTTTATTGTTGGGGATAGCACATGCGTATTGTTTTCTTAATGTAACTGATAAAGTAGCAGGAGAAATGTTTGCCAAAGGGAATAAACTAAATAGTGAGCAGTTTAAATCTCTTGGAGAAGTTGCTGGTGGGCTATGTAAGGAATTTATTGAAGATAATGTGAAAATCTTTGTTAATCAAAATGTGAATGGTGATAGCTTTAAAAAAGGTTTAGATTATGGAAAAAAAATCTTTTATGAAATGAATAATAGGGAGTAAGTAGAAAATGGGGGGTGTATCAAGTCCCCCAAAAAGCTTGGCAATTGTCAATTGTTTCACCAAAAAAACAAAGACAAAAAATGTATCTTTGTTTCGTTTTAAGATAAAACGAAATTTTCGTGATTTAAGTAGATTCCACACGCACGATCAAGCTTTCCCCTAAACCCAAAGATTCTATAATCTCTTGCTCCAATGCCCTTTGCTCACCATTATCGACTTCATGATCATAGCCTAAAATATGCAAAAACCCATGCACAAAAAGTAATGCTATCTCATCTTGCACACTATGCCCTAGCCTATTTGCGACACTTTTGGCAAGCTCGACATTAATCACCACACTTCCCAAACAAGGCTGCATTCCTGCTAATCTCTCCTCATTTGCATCATAATCACACAGATTCTGTGAATCTTGAGCATTTTCTTGCGTCCAAGCAGAGAGCCAATCCTCCAAAGGAAAACTTAGCACATCGGTAGTTTGGTCTTTTCCCCTATATTCTGCATTGATCATACGCATAGAATCAGAATCCACAGCTACCACTTCTAAGATATAATGTGATAAATCCTTAGCAATCAACCCGTTGCGCATCATCTCTTCACAAAAATCTTCTAAAAATAAAAGCTCACCGCCATTCTTAGAATCTTGCTCATTGATGTCAAGCGTGGGGGATTTTGTCGCAGGTGTCGTTAATCTTTCTTTATTCATCTTACCTCGATAAATGATAAAATTTGTATTTTTACGCTTAAAAGTATAGCCCAAAGTGCTATAATTCAAACTTCAATTTGTATATGAGGAGAACAAAATGGTAGATTATGGGATTAATTTTTGGAGCAATAATGATTTTATTATCCAAGACGGAAAAGTCAAGGTTAATCACAAAAACAAACCCGCCCTCATTGACATTGTGCAAGAAGCAAGAGAAAAGGGTTATAAAGGTCCTTTGCTATTGCGCTTCCCTCATTTGATACGCAATCAAGTCGATAAAGTTTTTAACGCCTTTGAAGACGCTATCAAAGAATACTCTTACAAAGGGCAATTTAAGGCTGTTTTCCCCCTCAAAGTCAATCAAATGCCTAATTTTGTCCTTCCTCTTGTCGAACAAAGTAAAGATAAATGCTACGGATTAGAAGCAGGAAGTAAATCAGAGCTTATTTTAGCTATGGCTTACACTAACAAACACTCGCCTATCACCGTCAATGGATTCAAAGATAAAGAAATGATTTCTTTAGGCTTTAACGCTGCAAATATGGGACACGATATTACACTTACGATTGAGGGGTTAAACGAGCTAGAAACGATTATTGAAGTGGCAAAAGAAATGGGTGAGCCCTATCCCAATATCGGACTTAGAATCCGCCTCCATAGCACAGGTATCGGTATTTGGGCAAAAAGCGGTGGGATTAACTCCAAATTTGGACTGACAAGCACCGAGCTTTTAGAGGCTATCAATATGCTTGAAAAAGAAAATCTTTTGCACAAATTTACCATGATACACTTTCATATCGGCAGTCAAATCAGCGATATTTCTCCGCTTAAAAAAGCCATTCGTGAAGCGGGCAATATTTACGCAGAGCTTCGCAAAAAAGGTGCAAAGAATCTCACATGCGTAAATATCGGTGGGGGATTAGCTGTCGAATACACCCAACACGAGGGTAAAAATCATCGTAACTACAACTTGAGCGAATTTAGCGGCGATGTCGTGTTTTCTTTACGCGAAATTATGAAAAACAAAAAAGAACCCGAACCTGACATTTTTATAGAATCTGGACGCTTTATCGCGGCAAGCCATGCAGTCTTAATCGCCCCCGTTTTAGAGCTTTTCTCGCATGAATACGATGAAAAAGCCTTAAAACTCAAAGAGAAAAATCCACCTTTGATTGAAGAGCTTTTTGATCTTTACAACACGATTGGAGAAAAAAACGCCATCGAATGCCTCCACGATAGTCTCGACCATATGGAATCTTTGCTCACACTCTTTGACTTAGGCTATATTGATTTACAAGATCGGAGCAATACCGAAGTGCTTGTGCATTTACTCATCAAAAAAGTAATCAAACTCCTTAAATACAAGAATCACAATGAAATCTTACAAATCCAAGAACAAGTGCAAGAACGATATTTGCTCAACTGCTCGTTTTTCCAAAGTCTGCCTGATTATTGGGGATTAGGACAACCTTTCCCTGTGATGCCTCTTGACCGACTGAATCGCCGACCTAATCGAAGTGCAAGCCTATGGGATATTACTTGTGATTCTGATGGAGAAATTGCTTTTAATGCCACACAACCCTTATTCCTGCACGATGTCGATGTTACTAAAGAAGAATATTTTGTTGGGTTTTTCCTTGTAGGAGCTTATCAAGAAGTGCTTGGAATGCGGCACAATCTCTTCACACACCCCACAGAGTTTAGTATCGAATTTGACGATGATTTGAATAAAGGCTATGAGCTTACACATCTGATAGAAGCACAAACAATCCTTGATGTGCTTGATGATTTGGATTATGACACAAAAGATATTGAACGGCGACTGAAACAACATATCGAAGACAATCAGAATCTTGACGAAGAGGGCAAAAAGGAAATGCTTGGCATGCTCTATGTAATGCTTAGTGAAAATGGTTATCTACGCACTATCGCGACCAACAAAGGTGAATAATGGGTTTTTGGGGTATCATTCGCGAAGATTTTAGGATTATCTTAGAAAAAGATCCTGCAATCAATAGTAAAATTGAGCTATTTTTTAATTATCCTGGCTTGATAGCACTTGTGCATTATCGTATCGCTCACAGAATCTATAATCGCGGATTTAAGGCAATTGCTCGTATTATCATGGGGCTTACAGGGTTTTTGACAAATGTCGATATTCACCCAGCTGCTAAAATCGGCAGAAGAGTTTTTATCGACCACGCTATTGGTGTTGTGATTGGTGAAACTGCTGAAGTCGGCAATGATGTAACCATTTATCAAGGGGTAAGTCTTGGCGGGACAAATCTTAATAAAGTCAAACGCCACCCGACAATCTGTGATGGTGTTGTGATTGGTGCGGGTGCGAAGATTCTAGGAAATATCGTCATCGGTGAAAATGCAAAAATCGGCGCAAATTCTGTCGTGATTAAAGATGTGCCTAAAGATTGCACTGCTGTGGGGATTCCTGCAAAAGTGATCATCAAAGGGCAATCAAAAGAGGCAAGTGCTATCAATAAACTGCCCGATATTGATAAGGCACTTTTTGAATATCTCTTTAAGCGTATGCAGATTCTGGAAAATGCGCACAATAATGACGACTGCAAAAAAGAAATCGAATATCTTGAAAAGCTTTATGCAAGCTTTCTAGAATCTCTCAAAGCCTAAGCTTTAATCAAGAAAATATCAAAGGGATAGTTTTTGTTTGCATTTTTGAGATCAAAATAAGCATCAATCAGCTTATATTCACCTTTGATATGAGAACGATGTCGCTCTTTTGCCTTATCAAGCATTTCTAACTCAAAAAACACATAAAACACTGCCATTTCTGCATTCTCGTCATTATCCGCACATTCTTCAAAAAGTCGTATCCATTTATCAGGAGAAAGGATACCTTGAGAATCGCGTGCAAATTGAAGATAATCATTTGCATCAAATCCCACACTTTTGCATGCTTTTGAGAGATTCTCATTATCGATATTTTGGGGGTATTTGAGATAGATTTTCAATATTTCTTTGACAATAGGCTTATCAAGCGGGAGTTCAGGCATTTGCGATAAAAGTTTTTCAAACTCCTTATAATCAGCATTTTTAAGAATCTCAAGAAACGCAAACTTTTTAAGCTCTTCAGATTCATTCTCATGCAAGATATTAAATCCCACTTTGTAATTCGCCCTAATCTTATTTTTAAGATTCTGAATGATGAATTTATTATCCTTGCTCAAGCGATAAGACTTCAAATCCACGACCTTGCCACTCATCACATCTTTATAATTTTCAAAAAGCGTATCGATTTTGTGATTAAAACTCTCCGCAGAATCTAATCGAGGTTTGAGATAGAATCTTTGCAGAATCTTAGAAAGATCGCCAAATGCTTTGCGTTTATAAATACGATTTTTGATAGGCTGATTGAGTGCTTGCTCGTTGATTTGCGTCAAAAGCTTATCGTAATCATGTTTGCGATGATAAGATTCAAGCATATCTTTTGCCCATGCAGACGCAAAAAATGCCAAAGTCAAGACAAAAAATAATCCAATGATTCCTACAATCCAAACTGCCACAGGCAAAGTAATAGAAATCTCATTAAATGGCAATACATAAGTATAAGATTCACTCTCAAGACTATAAATATATAATCCCAAAATCAAGCAAAATACGAATGAAAAAAGAGCATAATATTTCAACTTCATTGTTATCCTTTTTGTTTTTGATTTTTTTCAAATAGTTCTCGGCATTTGATGCAATACTTTGCGTGAGGCTTTACCT
Organism: Helicobacter sp. MIT 05-5293; assembly: GCF_000765665.2. Taxonomy (NCBI): domain Bacteria; kingdom Pseudomonadati; phylum Campylobacterota; class Epsilonproteobacteria; order Campylobacterales; family Helicobacteraceae; genus Helicobacter; species Helicobacter sp. MIT 05-5293. The sequence continues at coordinate 78,698 of NZ_JROZ02000002.1, read as the reverse complement.
TTAGCCGCTCGACATCAATTTCATCATCGCACATTTCGCAAATGCCATACACGCCCTCTTTAATCTTTTGCAAAGAGCGTTGAATATCACTCATTTCTGCATGATACAAATCAATAACACTCATAGCAAGATTCCCTTGCAAAAATGCGCTTACCATATCGTTTTCATCTTTAAAATGTGTATCTTGAATGCTTTTAATACGACTATTTTTTGTATCAATACTTTGACATATTTTGTGCAAACGCTCTTTTAACAGCGATTCAAAAAAACTATAATCTATCAATATAACCTCCTTGTTATTTACTTATGATAAGGGTGCTGATGCAAAATACTAAGTGCCCGATACATTTGCTCACACACAATGATTTTTGCGATTTTATGGCTAAAAGTGAGCGGACTTAAACTCAAAACCTTACATTGCTTCAAAAAAGTATCTTCCAACCCATAAGCCCCACCGATAAAACAATGAATATGGCTGTGCGATTGGATAACCTCCGCAAATTGCAAAGAATCTAGACATTTGGCATTGGGGTGAAAGGCAAGATTAAAAGCATGAGGCAAAAGATATTTTGTGAAAGCATCAGTGTAAGATTCTCGTGCTTTTTGGGGCGAAATTTTTTGCGCATTAAGCACATTTTTGGGCAATAAATCTACTACTTGCATTTGCGCTCCAAACTGCTGACATTTGGTAACAAATTCATCTTCTAATGCTTTGTATGCAGAATCTTTTTTACTGATAGAATAAATGTTGATTTGCATAGCTGGGATTAAGCATTCTGCTTAGATCACTCAAGGTTTTTTTAAGCTCCTTGCGATTTACAATCATATCAATCAACCCATGTTCAAGCAAAAATTCAGCTGTTTGAAATCCTTCGGGCAAATCTGCGCCGATTGTTTGCTTGATGACGCGTGGTCCTGCAAAACCAATGATCGCGCCCGGTTCAGCAATAATAATATCTCCTAAAAATGCAAAAGAAGCACTGACACCTCCAAATGTCGGGTCAAGCAAAACCGAAATAAAAGGCAATTTTGCATCAGCGAGTTTATTGAGCGCAGCAGAAGTTTTTGCCATTTGCATTAAAGAAAAAGTTGATTCTTGCATTCGCGCTCCACCGCTTGTAGAAAAAATCACAAGACTTTGACGCTTCATAACCGCTCTATCAATCGCACGCACGATCTTTTCACCCTCTACAGAGCCTAAACTTCCAGCCATAAAAGCAAAGTCAAAAAGCACAATTTGCATTTCTACGCCATCAATAAAAGCCTCTCCTGCAATCACCGAGCTTGGGCGTCCTGTCTTTTCCTCTCCTTCTTGCACACGCTTTTTGTAGCTTTTCTTATCTACAAATTCTAACGGATCAATGGGTTTTAAATCCTTGTCATACTCGATAAAAGTATCTTTATCGCACAAAAGCTCTAATCTTTCTTCAGCAGAAATTTTAAAATGATAATTACATTTAGGGCATATATGGGATTGTGAAAATACTTCTTTAAAATACATCATTGCATTGCAGCTAGGACACTTCAGCCAATGATTAGGAGTTTCGCTCTTCTCAAGCCTCGTATCTTCTTTTTTGCCCTTAAAAAAATTTCCCAAGCCCATATTGCTCCTTTAATAAAAGTTGGTGAATCATATCAAAAATATGCTTATCTCTGCTTATAAGTAGATAATCCGCGGTGTGTTTATGATGCAAATCTTCACATAAAAATATGCCTGCTTTACTATCAAATGCACGAATATTACCTAAAAAAAGCATAAAATTGGCACGGTGTGCATTGGCAATTGATAATGCACTCGCACCTAAAGAACGAAATTTTATCTTATTTTCATAAAGCAGATGTGCAAAATGAGGATTTACATAAGCTTTTTCAAAAATGCCACATTTTACATTTCCCAATACAGATTCTGAAAAATGATCCTTTTGCTGCAAGGCAAGGAGGTTAGCTGCAAAATCACCCTTCAGAATCTCATCAATACAGAATCGAAAGCACTTTTTGGATTGATGAATACGAGCAATCCCCTCTCCTGTGCAAAAATTAAATACGACAGATTCTTTGACATTACCCATTTCATCACATAACGCCAAAGACGAGCCATAATAAGGAATATGTGAAAGAAAATTATCACTCCCATCAAGAGGGTCTAAAATGATCGTATCTTGCGTTTGACTAGGCGAAAGGATTCTCCCACTCTCTTCAGAATCAATATGTGCTAGAGGCAACAAAAAATCCATATAGATTTTTTCACTCACTAAATCTGCACCGATACTCACATCGCCTCCCGCTCCCTTTTGATGATACACATAGAGGTCGGGGGTCATGTTTTTAAGGGTATGTATGATTTTTTGAGTTGCAAGAGACGCATTCTTGACAAACACACTCAAATTTAACTTCTCCAATATACAGAAAACTTTTTAAGGTAAAATTATGCTATCAATTTTCTTAAAATAAGGATAGATTTGCAGGGTTATATCTTGAATATGCAAAAAAGTCGAGCCGAAGACCTTATCGTTAGAATCCTCACACCAACCCAAATCAAAACACTTTATCGATTCTATGGGACGCGTCATAGCATCATCAACCTTGGGCGTAAAATCGACTTTGAAGAAGAAAAAAACCTTACCTTTCTCCCCAAGCTCAAACACATCTTACACCTTGCGCACAAATGGGAAAACGACAAAGAGCGTTATTATGTTTGGCAACGATTTATCGCACTTTTAAACAAACATCTCTCTGATATTTATACTATCGAAGAATTCTACTTCCAAATGCTTGAAAACGGAGCAAATAAGCTCAATGTCCAGAATCCCAAACGCGTTGCTATCGAAATGTATGCCCAAATGCTTGCCTTTGAGGGTAGGATTAATCAAATATCGCATCAATACCATCAAGACACAAATCACAATGAGCAACATTTATGCTTTATATGCGGTGAGCAAATCCACGATGAAATCGCTTTGGGAAGAGCTTTTTTATTTGCTCATCATTCTTGTATCGGTGGAGAAATCTTTGACAAAGCAAAGATTCTCTCTTTCCTCCAAACACAATCTAGTATTCATTTAGAAGACGATGAAGTCTTATCACTTTGGGAAATATTGGGACTTGGAATGTAATTTTGACTTTGCTATTGTCGTTATATAGGTTGTTTTAAGAAATATATCTTATAATAAAACGCATTATTTTGTGCAACATTTTCAAACACAAGGAGCTTTTCATGTCTTATGCCAGCAATGTCCTCAGTCGCATCAAAGCGCAATACCCAGCACAAGTGCTTTTTCATCAAGCAGTAGAGGAAGTTTTTGAATCTTTAAAACCTGCTCTTGATAAAGATAAAAAATACGAAGAGTATGCTATTTTAGAGCGTCTGTCTATGCCTGATAGAGAGATTCATTTTCGTGTGAGCTGGGTTGATGATCAGGGCAAAATCCAAACTAATCGCGGCTATCGCATCGAATTTAATGCTGCCATAGGACCTTACAAAGGTGGTTTGCGCTTTCACCCAAGCGTAAATGAAGGTGTCATTAAATTCTTAGGTTTTGAGCAGATTCTCAAAAATTCACTTACCACACTTGCAATGGGTGGAGCAAAAGGAGGAAGTGATTTTGACCCTAAAGGTAAAAGTGAAGGAGAAATGATGCGCTTTTGCCAAGCCTTTATGAACGAGCTTTATCGACATATCGGTGCTACTACCGATGTCCCTGCAGGAGACATTGGCGTAGGTGGTAGAGAAATCGGCTATCTTTTTGGGCAATACAAAAAACTCACAAACTGCTATGAAGGCGTTTTGACAGGAAAAGCTTTAGCATGGGGCGGAAGCCTAGTGCGCACAGAAGCCACAGGTTATGGCTGTGTATATTTTGCACAAGAAATGCTCAAAGCACGCGGAGAAACTTTAGAGGGTAAAGTTTGCACCGTCTCTGGAGCAGGTAATGTCGCCATTTATACCGTGGAAAAGCTCTTGCAATTAGGTGCAAAACCTGTAACCGTGAGCGATTCTCAAGGAATGATTTATGATGAGCAAGGCATTGATTTAGAACTTCTTAAAGAGGTAAAAGAAGTCAAACGCGCTTCACTCACAGAATACGCTAAAGCAAAACCAAGCGCAAAATATACAAAAGTGAGTGATTATCCTGCAGGCACTAACGCTGTATGGTCAATCCCTTGCTTTGCTGCTTTCCCTAGCGCGACACAAAATGAACTAAACGAAAAAGACGCAAAAAATCTACTTCAAAATGGCTGTAAATGTGTGAGTGAAGGTGCAAATATGCCTTCTACTATCGAAGCAGTGCATCAATTCATTAATGCCAAAATCTGCTATGGACCGGGCAAAGCAGCAAATGCTGGAGGTGTAGCAGTGAGTGGGCTAGAAATGGCACAAAATGCAAGTATGAATCCTTGGAGTTTTGAGACCGTGGATAATCGTTTGCATAGTATTATGGAAAGCATCTTTACTAATGTTAGCCAAACCGCACAAGAATTTGGCGATCCTACAAACTTTGTGCTTGGCGCAAATATCGCTGGATTCAGAAAGGTTGCTGGAGCGATGATCGATCAAGGTGTGATTTAACTATCACAGCTTCGCCTTTTTCCTTGCTACCTTTTTGGTAGCAAGAAGATAAATTTAAACTTGCTGAATCCACAATCTCAACAAAATCCACAGATACACTAACATCATATCTAAAGCCTCATCGTAAGAATCTCACAGCAAATATTACAATTATATTGTAAAACTAAAGCAGTTATTAATAAATATTAAATTATTATAAGAATAAATAATACTAAAATTTTATTAGTATTATCAAATCACTTGCTTTTCATAATAATATGCGGTCTCTAAAAGCCTAAAACAAAGAATATAAAGGAAACTTATGACTATCAAAGTCTCTCCTATCACGCTTTCTATGATAATGCTGACACTAACTTTCGCTGATGAAAATCTCTCTCGCCCTTATCCACCAACAGACACAGAATCCCTATCGTCCCTGCAAACCTACAAATTAGAACATTCTATTGCTATTGGCTCACCCTTAGAAAGTGATGTAGTCAATATCCCCGGTCATATTTCAGTCATAGAATCTGAAGAGATTCACAAATCACCAAATACCAAAATCACTGATATTGTCAAAAAAACTGCAGGTGTGAGGATTGATAATGACACAAACTTTAATCCACGCCCCAAAATCAAGATTCGCGGGATTAATTATGGCACATTAGTTATGCTTGATGGACTGATTCTAAGCGATCTTGAGGGTGAAAATCGCATCATCAATCAAATATTCCTCGAAGACATACAAAGAGTAGAAATTGCTCGAGGTTCTTATTCAAATCTCTATGGGACAGGTGCGATTGGTGGAGTGATTAATTTTATCACAGCAATGCCCAACACTTTCGAGGCATCACTCATCACAGGATACGGCACAGAATTTCAATCTCACACTGCCGATAAGAATCTGTTTAAACTCTATGTGAGTATTGGTGATGCGTTTTTTAATAAACGATTGCGTGTAAAATTTAATGCAGGATATAAAGGCAGTGGTGGTTATCCGAGCTTCCCGACTTATTTTGCCGCAGGTGATTCTACTGCTCAAGATAATAATATGAATGGATTTTTTATTGATAAAGCAGGGCAAACGATTATCGGAACAGGGGGAGATAGAGATTATCACATTTATGACACGCGCTTCAAAGCAGAATACGATATAAGTGATGCAGATATGCTAAGTTTGATGCTCGGATTCTCAAGCTATGACTATAGCTTCAAAAATTTTATCAGCTACCTTAAAGACGCGCAAGGCAATCCTACCGACCTCATCGACAATAAAGACTATTTTGTCGGCTCGGGACTTGGAGGCAAGGGAAGATATTCACATTTGTATGGGAATCTCACCTACACGCACAACTTTACAGATTCTCTACTCAAAATCGCTCTCTCTTCAATGAATCTCTTCAGTATTTGGCAGGACGCCTTGCAAGGAAGTGCGGACAGATTTGGCGGAGCAGGCAGCACACAAGACACGGATTCAAGCAGTAATTATCTTGATGTGATTTATCAAAGCGAATTTTTTTCGCGACACAAACTCGCAATTGCTTCACAATTTCGTTACTATACTTACACACAAGATCAAAGGAATATGACAAATTGGCTCATTAACAGCACACGCACAGATTCTCGGCGCAAGTTTGGGAATGAAGCCTTTGTCGCCTCAATGTATGCGAATTGGGAAGCACAATGGCTTGATAACCTTAGCACAAATCTCGGTGTGCGTTATGACTATTGGCATAATTTCAACGGCTATCTGATTAATAATTTAGTTACACCTAACGACAGAAAAGACAATATCAACAATACAGAATCTATCTTTAGCCCAAAATTTAGCATCAGCTACACACCCTTAGAGATTCTATTATTCAAAGCAAGTATCGGGAGTGGATTTAGAATGCCTACTATGCGTGATATGTATCAATTCACGCATGCGAGCAATTATTGGGAGCTCAATCCGGACTTAAAAAAAGAAAGTGCGCTAAGCTTTGATATTGGGGCAGAACTTCGCACACAATATATCACGACAAGTTTGTATTATTATCAGCTTGAAATGAGGGATATGATCTATCGTTCCGGTAAAGGTAGCAAAAATGACCCTTGGCGGTATATCAACGCTGGTAAAGGGCGTATCAATGGTATCGAATACAGCGCATTTGTGCCTTTATGGAGTGATTTTATTTTAGAGGGGAATTACACACTCACTCTTGCTAAAGTGTTAGAGAATCCTGCACGACCTCAATCTGTGGGCAAACAGCTCATTGGAGTGCCCAAACACATGGCAAATATCGCATTGCATTATATGCCAAAATATGGTTTATACGCCTCTGTATGGGCATATTATACGCCTGCATTTTATAATGATGATGTCAATTCTACGCCCCTAAGCGACACTTATGGGTATTATGAAAGTCAATTTAGTCTCAATGCCAAAATAGGCTATATATGGAAAATGGGGTTAGATGCCTCCCTTAGCTTTTTTAATCTCACAAATAACCGCTATTATGATTTTTATCGTGTGGCTGGAGCGAGCTTTTACGCACAAGTAGGATATAAATTTTAGATTCTTTAATGCTGATAAATGTATAAATAAGCAAGTGATTAAACAGAATCTGCCTAAGATTCTTAACTGATACAGAATCTGTGCAGGAAGATTCTGTATCTTATAATCTTATACTTTTTATAACCCTATCACACCCACACGTTGTTTGCTATATTTTGGATTCTCTGCAATTTCAATCATCGCACTTGCATAGTCGGCATAGCTTGCTTTGCTTTCGCCTTTGTCATTGACTTCAAATTCTTCGCCAATGATTTTATATTTTCCGGTTTTGGGCGCATCAGCGATAAATTCAGCCGGTGGGCTTACAAACACCCAATTAATATCTGAAACACCGCGTAAAACTTTAAGTCCCTCTGTTTGTGCGTTTGCCAAAGGCTTGTATTCATCGGGGAAGTTGGGTGTGTCGATAAGCTGTGTGGTGTGTGATTTGTCCATATAGAGGCTGCCCGCGCCACCAACGACAAGGAGCTTCGCTTTGTTTCCTGCTAGAATCTTCACAAGATGTTCGATGTGTTTTTTGTGCAAATCAAGCTGCTTCCATTCGCCAAAACAATCGATAATCACATCAAAACCTTGTAAATCATTTGCGTTTAGGCTAAAGATGTCTTTTTGGACGATAGTTAAATTGGGCTTTGGACTAAGCTTCTTGCTATCGCGCACAAACGCGCTAACCGCGTAACCTTTGGCAAGGGCTTCATCGGTGATGAGCCTGCCCACTCTACCACTTGCTGCTAAGATTGCTATTTTCATTGTTTTTCCTTTTGGTTTATTTTCTTTCCCAAAGCTTGGGAGAATGCCTAAGCTAACGGCACTTAGGGCGATGAACGAAGTTTTGATAAAGCTTCGTCTCGAATCTGATGATGCTTGTTTCATCATCACTCCTTTATTTTGAGGATAAAGTTTGTTCTATTGAAGAACAAATGAAATTTTGATATACTAAGTTTAACAAATCAAGTAGGCATTTTTTTATTATATAGTATTCTTTTTGAAACTATTGCGTATTTTAGAGCTTTTTATGCTACAATTTTTGAGCAAAAACTTGAATCTGTGAGGTGAAAATGCAAGAAAAAAAAGATTATTGTTCGCCATGCCCTGTCGAAACCACGCTCAACCTGATTGGCAACAAATGGAAATTCTTGATTATCCGCGATTTGCTGGAGAATACGCGGCGATTTGGCGAGCTAAAAAAGAGCATTAGCGCAACCAAAAACCAGAGCATTTCGCAAAAGGTTCTGACACAAAACCTGCGTGAGCTAGAAAGCGCAAAGCTTGTCAAACGCAAAGTCTATGCCGAGGTCCCCCCAAGGGTAGAATATAAGCTTACCGAGCTAGGGCAGAGCCTTAAAGCTGTGATTGAGAGCTTGGAAGAATGGGGGGAGTATTATAAGAATCTTACGATTATGGGGCAAGATTCTATTCAAGATTCTATACACGCTTAATGCGATGGCTTAGGGCTTAGTCGTGATGCCTTTGCGACAAGCCCGATAAATTCCTTCCGATACACATCATCGCTCACACCTTTTTCTTCTAACACTTTTAAGATACTTTCATAACTTGCATTTCCTTTGTGTTCAGAATCTAAAAGCAACATACCAAACTCCGCCACACATTGCGCAAAACGCATATCTGCACTGCCATCTTTGCTCACATCGCTTTCACGCACGACTTTTTCAAGTAGCATACTTTTCTCTTGAGCATTCGCAAGATTACTTGGCTCTTTATATCGCACTTTCACACTTACCCATTCTGATTCAAATCCTTTATTTGCGATATTTTGGCTATATTTTAGCGGATCAATCATACCTTTTGCATCTTTGCCCAATGTAGGGTTTTGAGAATCTGCATTTTGAGTTTCTGTCGGAATCAGCTCATAAAGAGCCGTTACTGAATGTCCCGCACCCATTTCACCCGCGTCTTTGTCATCATTATTGAAATCCTCATCATTTAGTAGCCTTTTTTCATAACCAATCAACCGATAAGAAGAGACTTTAACTGGATTAAATTCTACTTGAATCTTGACATCTTTTGCTACTGCGACAAGAGTCGCTCCCACCTGCTCCACCAAATGCTTTTTCGCCTCCAAAAGTGTGTCAATATAAGCATAGTTTCCATTACCTGAATCGGCGAGTTTTTGCAATGTAGAATCTTTATAATTCCCCATACCATAACCAAATACCGAGAGATACACGCCACTTTGTGCTTGCTGCTTGATAAGCTCAACAAGTTCAGATTCTGAAGTGATACCGACATTAAAATCTCCATCAGTCGCGAGAATCACACGATTCACACCTCCTTTGATAAAATGCTCCTTTGCAAGTGCGTAGGCATCTTTGATACCAGAGCCGCCATTAGTAGATCCTATCGCAACGAGTGATTCTATTGCGTGAAGGGCTTTGAGCTTATCTGTAGTCGGCTGCAAGGACACCGAAGATGCTCCCGCATAGGTTACAATGCCGATACTATCGTTAGGATTAAGATTCTCAACAAGCATTTTGAGGGATTTTTTGACAAGCCCCAAGCGATCCGCACCCTCCATAGAACCGGAAGTATCAATCAAAAATATCAGATTAAAAGGCTTTCGCTTTGTCCAATCAATCTCTTTAGCTTGAATGCCGATTCGCAAGACTTTGTGATGAGGATTCCATAACGCATCACTGATTGAGGCATCAATGCTAAGAGGCACAGAATCTTTAGGAGAGGGGTAATGGTATGTAAAATTATTGAGCAATTCTTCGATACGCACCGCTCCTTTTTGAGGGAATTCTCCACTCTCTATGGCTTTACGCACAATAGCATAAGAAGCAGTATCCACATCAGAGCCAAAAGTGCTAAGAGGCGCATTAGAAACGAGCTTAAAAGCGTTTTCATCTTTATGCGCAAAGCTATTGGTATCATAAGAATCGTGCAGAGCTTCTCGGGCAGTCTTCATAGTAGCTAAATTCGACATCAGCTGCAAACTTGCATCTGCTTCATCTTCAAACACATATTGTTGTGCTTCAGTTTCTTCCAACTCCCCAGATTCTGTATTTTTATCACCACACCCACCTAAAAATATTACACACACCACCCCTAGAATAAAACTCCATTTGCAAATATGTCTCATTATCTCCTCCTTTGAATTATCATCACCCATTGTATCAAAAAAAAAAAAAAACGATTTTGTGAATTTTAGGATATAATCTCACCATCTAAATTCACATAAATCACATTTTTAGAGGAAAAATAATGTCAAAAGTCATCATTATTGGTGCAGGTCCAGCAGGGCTTAGTTGTGCAAGAATCTTAGCAGAGAAAGGCTTTGAAGTAGAAATCTTTGAATCAGATTCGCAAGTCGGTGGAATGAGCAAGAGTTTTGAGCTTTTTTCGCAGATTGTCGATATTGGTCCTCATCGATTCTTTAGCAAAGACAAACGCATTAACGACTTTTGGCTTTCTCATACTTATGGTGAATTTGAACAAGTCTCCCGCCTTACACGCATTTTTTATCAACGAAAGTTTTTTTACTATCCGCTTAGAGGGTTTGATGCACTTTTTAAACTTGGTGTTTTTGAATCTTGTCTCTGTGTCTTAAGTTTTTTACGCGCAAAAATATTTAAAGCTATAAAGACTGATAAAAAAGTAACGGGGGGGGGGGCAAGAGAACTCTAAAAGAGAAAGCTTTGAATCATGGGTAGCCGATGCCTTTGGCTACCGACTTTATAGTATCTTTTTTAAATCCTACACAGAAAAGCTTTGGGGTATCAAATGTAAGGAGCTTGATTCAGACTTTGCCGCACAAAGAATCAAAGGCTTAAACCTCTACGAAGCTATCAAATCCGCATTTTTCGGTGATAAAAATAAAAAACACAAAACCCTTGTCGATGCTTTTAATTATCCCAAAAAGGGCTGTGGGGTTGTGTATGAAAATATGAAAAACGAAATCCTTAAAAAAGGTGGGAAAATCCATTTAAATTGCAAGGTCTTAGGCATCAAGACGAAAAATAAAAAAGCTTATAGTATCCTCACCGATAAGGGCGAATACCAAGCTGACATTATTGTCTCAAGTGCGCCTTTTAAAGAAATGGTTTGTTCTCTTGGTGAATTAGACAAAGACATCACGGATCTAGCCTCAAAACTTAAGTTTCGCAATACGATTTTAGTCTATGTCGAGGCAGATTCTGAAACGAAGCTTTTTGAAGATAATTGGATTTATGTGCATTCTCCTCATGTCCAAACTGGTCGGATTACAAACTTTGCAAATTGGACAAAAGACCTACAATGTGGCAGGAAGGAAAACATACTTGCTTTAGAATATTGGGCAAATGATGATGAAAAATTATGGAATCTTAGCGATGAAGAACTTATCAATATCGCCAAAAAAGATTTAATCGATTCTGCTCTTCTCAAACCACAAGATATTAAACGAAGCTTTGTCCTAAAATTGCACAAAAGTTACCCCGTGTATGAACGAGGATATAAAGAGAATCTCAATAAAATCTATACTGCCCTTGATAGCTTTTCTCATCTGTATTTTATCGGGCGCAATGGTAGCTTTAAATACAACAATCAAGACCATAGCATTTTAATGGGCTTAGCCTGTGCTGATAAGATTCTAGGAAAAGCTGTGAATCTGTGGCATATCAACACGGATTACGACTATCAAGAAGATTCACATATACCAGAATCCGCCGCAAATGATAAAAGATGAAATTAAAGAAATTTAAATATAATGGCAAGCTTTATTTATTTTACACCTCGAAAGGATTACTATGGAATCTTATCAAAGTATTACGGGGGGGGGGGCATAACCTAAATACGCTTTCTGTCATTATCCCTTGCTTTAATGAAAAAGCTACGATTGAAACTCTCCTTGATGTCGTTAAAAATGTCCCTCTTCCCTATAAAAAAGAAATCATCATTGTTGATGACGGCAGCAGTGATGGCACAAAAGAGATTCTACAGAATCTACACAATACTCACGATACTACCGACAATAAAGATTCTCATATCAAAATCATTTACCACACGCATAATCAAGGCAAAGGTGCGGCTCTTCGCACAGGCATAACTCAAGCTACAGGCGATATTGTCTTGATTCAAGATGCGGATTTGGAATACGACCCTAGTCAATACCCCAAACTGCTTGAACCCTTTGAAAGAGGTGTCGCTGATGTCGTATTTGGCTCACGATTTGTGAGTGGAGATTCTCATCGGGTATTGTATTTTTGGCATCGCATCGCAAATGGTATGCTCACACTCTTTTCTAATATGCTTACTAATCTCAACCTTACTGATATGGAGACTTGCTATAAAGTCTTTAAGCGTGAGATTATTCAAAGCATCACCTTGCAAGAAAATCGCTTTGGCTTTGAACCCGAAATCACTGCAAAAATCGCCAAAATAAAAAATATCCGAATCTATGAAGTAGGGATTAGCTACTATGGAAGAACCTATCAAGAAGGCAAGAAAATCGGCGTAAAAGATGGATTTCGTGCATTATGGGCAATCCTCAAATATCGCTTCAAGGGGTAAAAATGAAAGAAGCTCTTTTAGAACCATTACTGCGAACAATGCGCTTAAACAAAGTATTGCCCACTATCAAAGAATTTAACAATCCAAGAGTGTTGGATATAGGCTGTGGCTGGGAGGCAAAGCTACTCAAAGAAATATCCCCCTATATTGCACAAGGTGTAGGGATAGACTTCAAAGCTCCAAATATCCAAACTGATAAAATCCGCACTTTTAGTTATTATTTTGAGCCGAAGTGGGATTCTGTAAATCTTCATCAATCTAAGAATCTCCATGCTACTCAAGCGTCTGTATTTAACGGGGGGGGGGGATATGCAAAATGTAAATCTGCCCTTTGATGATGAAAGTTTTGAAATTATCACCTTACTGGCTGTTTTGGAACATCTTCATCACCCTATAGATATGCTTAATGAAATCAAACGAGTTCTTGTGCCTCATGGTATCTTGCTTCTTACCGTGCCAAGCCACGCAGCCAAACCTGTGCTGGAATTTCTAAGCTACAAACTGCACATCATTAGTAAAGAGGAAATCTTAGACCATAAAAGGTATTACAATAAAAAAGACATTGTCAATTCCCTATCACAAGTAAATGGATTGAAACTCCTTACACATCACTACTTTCAGTGCGGTATGAATAACTTTGCCAAAATCATCAAGGAATAGTCATGAAAAACACCCTCTCTAAACTCTTCAAATATACCATTGTCGGTGGGAGTGCCGCTATCGTAAATTGGGGGGTGTTTTTTGTGGGTGTTGAAATACTGCATTGGTATTATTTATTTGCGGGATTGATAAGCTTTGTGATAGCGACATTGTGGAATTTCATTTGGGCGAGGAGATTTGTCTTTAAACGCTCCAAACACTCACTATTTAAAGAAAGTTTTTTAGTATATCTCGTGTCATTTTTAGCTTTAGGCATTGATTTAGGGACGCTGTATATTTGTGTAGATATAGCACATATCAATGAATTACTAGGCAAAATCTTTGCTATAGGCGCAGCGTTTGTCTTTAACTTCACTTTACGCACATTTGTGATTTATAAGGAACATTAGATGATCAGATTCTCATCTGTGCATTATCTCTTATCTCAATTCAAAGGAAAAATATGAAAAAATACCCTTTCTCACTTACTTCATTCATTTCTTGGCACAGCATTACACTGCTTGCTCTGTGTTTTGGCATCGGTATCAGAATCTATTTATATCTCTATCATAAAGATTTATGGCTTGATGAAGCAATGCTTAGCTTTAGCCTTTTTGGCATCTCTTTTGGAGAAATCTTTTTTCAGCCCTTACCGCACACACAAGCTGCTCCATTAGGATTCTTGCTTATCACTAAGCTCGGGGGATTGGTTTTTGGCTATGGTGAATATTGGCTATATTTTATGCCTTTATTGTGCGGGATTGGCTCATTGCTACTTGCATACAGAATCGGCGCAATGCTGTTTGATAACTTTGGGCAATGCTTTTTTGTATTGCTTTGCGTAGGCTCTATGTCGCTTTTGTATTACAGCACAGAGTTTAAACAATACGGACTTGAAGCATTTTGCGCCTTTTTGGCTATTTATCTTTATCTCACAGCAGGGGTAAAGCGACTTTGTATAGCGGCAGTGGTGATGATGTTTTTTTCAAACACGATTATTTTTATTTGGGGTGCGTGTGTGGTAGGATACGTATATCAAAACCGATCGCATCTTATCACCTTTATCAAGCAAAATTTCTTTTCTTTACTTTTGCCTTGTGTCGTTTTCTTGATATATTATGTCTTATACATTCGTTTTCAGGCTGTAAGTGGCTTTTATGATTATTGGGATAAACATTTCTTACCTCATCAGTTAAGCGAATATCCAGCATTTTTCAAAGATACTTTACTCTCTTTATACAGTGGCTTTGCACCATTTGGCGACAATAAAGGCAGAAATGTTATTTTAGCCTATATGGGCTTTTCATTGCTAGGACTTTTTGCTATGTATAAGCAAAAAGCTCATTTATGTGTGGTAGTAATCTCGGCTTTGGTGATTTATATCGCGCTTTCATGGTTTAGAATCTATCCTTTCGGACATGGGGGAGTGATCGGCTCTCGGTTGTCTCTATGGATGTCTGTGATTTTTTATCTCTGTTGTGCGTATGGGGTTTATGCACTCTACAAGCAAAAAATATGGCTCAAAAGCCTTGCGGTAATCTTACTGCTCACTTGTTTGTTTCAAGCGATTTATCACGAAAGTCGCCATATCCGCCTCAACTTATATTATATTGAGCAAACTCACACCTTTGCTACTTCTATCGCTAATAATATTCAAGAGGGGGATTGTGTGTGGGTTTATAGAAAAGCCGCTCACGCGTTCAATTACTATAACTTCATTGATCATCTCTCTATTCCTTACGAAAGTATTGGCGATGATCTTTCTTCTTTTACATTTGATGCCAAAAACTGCGCCTCGCATTATGTCTTTGCGACTCATTACAATGCAGAATGGTATGAGAATCTAAGAACTATCATTGAAAACTATGATCCTCACGCCTCTTGGCAGTGGCAGAGCGTAGGCTGGGGAGCATTCTTGGTGCAGATTCACACACAAGACAATTCTGTGCAATAGGGCGATTTTGCAATTTAAAAGGGGTTATCTCAGATAACCCTTACCAATGAGATTAACCCAAAAAGTCATCTTTTGGGTTTCGGGCTTACTTGTAAAATCTCAAAAGGGATTGTTTGCCTCACAGAATCCTAAGCCTACAATGACTTAACCACTATCCCTACAAAGCCTAATCTCAAACCCAGCCATAAAACTAAACTTCATCTGAATCTTGCGCGGCAAAAGCCCCATAAGCATTCCAAAAATCCCCCACCTAGACCAATATTGCCGCATATATAAACTTATTTCTAACAATGACAATGCTACATTGGCTTTTTGCGCTAGAGCAATCACCTCATCAGGATTATCAAATCCACTGCGAAACTTCGCATCAAAATGCCTAATTGTATCGTGCTGCACTTTATGCTTAACAAATGCACTGCCTACAAAATCTACCCACAATTGCACTTCTCCAAGAATTGACAAATGAGAAAATATCTTTGTAATTTCCTCATTATCAAAATACATCATCACGCCTTCTATTACCACGATTATAGGAGCATTCGCGTGTTTTTGTTTGATTTCTAAAAAGCATTCCTTCTCTAGTAAAGATGCGCCCAGATACACATCTTTACTAGATTCTGATAAAAGACTTTTGCGTAAGGCAATGACTTCAGGCAAGTCGATTTCATAAAATGTCGCGTTTTCAAAATGCGGCAGATTCTGCGATTTGAGCCGCTCATAGCGCGTATCAAGCCCACAACCTCCACAAATCACTACTGCATGATCATTTTTAGTGATAAATTCTGCGACCTTTCTATCAAAATACGCTGCCCTCACACAACACCCCACACGACTTAATTTACCGCTATCAAGCTTGCTATAGTCATAAGGTATCGCATCAATCAGACCTTGCGCAAAACTATCACGCAATATTGCACTCTTTCCTTCATTCGCCCGTTTTTCCTCACATGCGCGAAAATATAACGGAATGAGCAAGGTTTCAGAAACATTATTTATATTAAGGGATTCAGGATTATTCATAATCTCTCCTTGATTTATAATAATAAAAGTTATCATAATTAAACTAAAACTATCCTAAAAATATTATTTGCTTTTAAATAAACAAGGTAAGTTTTGGTATGATTACAAGGCAAACAGCACAAAAGGGTATTTATGTATAAAACGCTATTTATTTCTATCATAACGATATGCACTATTTTTAATGGCTGTGCAGATTCTAGCGATTCAGAATCAAGGGCAATCCACCACCCCAAAGACCGCTTAGAGTTAGTCAATCTCCTTGGCGATGAAAGCATCAAGCTTGGACAAATTGACACCTCCGCTATCACCGATATGAGCTATCTCTTTGCGCGTATCCCGCAAGAAAAATGCAATGAGCTATTTGAGCAGTTTCTTAAATCAGTCGATGCGTTTGTAATCCTCCGTATTGAAGAAATCGCAGCGGCTGATAAGACCTACAAGCCTACAGATTCTAACACTGAATCAATTAAAGCGGCACTCATTCAGCAGTGGCAAGATAACAATCAAAAATGCACGCATACTGCCTATTCGAGGCAAGATTTTGACGGGATAGAATCATGGAATGTTTCTAATGTCAAAGATATGAGCTACTTGTTCGCAGGTGTGAAAGAATTTGATGAAAATCTTGGGTTGTGGAATGTGGGCAAAGTCGAAAATATGAAGGGGGCATTTATGAAAACCACCTTTAATCGCAATATAGAATCTTGGGATACTTCAAATGTGCAAGATATGAGTTTGATGTTTGCTGATAGTCATTTCAATCAGCCATTAAATGCGTGGAATGTGGGCGGTGTCAAAGATATGAGCTTTATGTTTTACAAATCACGCTTCAATCAAAATATAGAATCTTGGGACATCAGTCATACAGAAAATATGAGCTTTATGTTTGCTCGTGCTAAAACTTTTGCTCAAAGTCTTGAAAGCTGGGGGCAAAAGCTCAATCCAAATGCGCTAACGCACAAAATGTTTGAGGATTCTTATTTAGAATCTAACAATGCCTTGCCCAAATGGTATCACGAACCAAAGCCATAAAATCACACAAAGCGTAGGCTTAAGCGAAGATCCTCATCACCTTTCATCGTTTCATTTTTGGACACAAACTCAACAAAGTATTATATTATATTCTGATAATTACTTTTATTATATAAAATAAATTGTTATATTTTTAATAATATAACAAAATCATTTTTATAAAGGAGTTCGTTATGAACAAGTTATGGGTTTCATTAGCTTTAGTTTTTAGTTTGAGCATCAGTCCTCTTGCAGCATTAGAATCTAGCACGAAACTTAATCAGGCTGATACTGAATTTCTTTTTGGCACAGATGCACAAAATGTCGATGTGATAGTGCTTAGTGAAGATGAAATGGAAGAAACGACAGGGGAGTTTTGGGGTGCTTTTAGCGCAATTACTGGTCTTGGTGCTTTAATATACGAGATTGGCAGAGATCATCATTGGTGGTGAGTTTAAATTGCTCATATGAGTATGTTTTATAACATACTCATTCTGTATTAAATGAATCTAAGGAGTAAAATGAGACATATTGTTAAATTCTTATGTATTATAAGTGTTTTTTGCATTCATAATATACTATGGGCAGATTCTCAATCTCGCTACTTTATGGGACAGGTAGGTATAGGTGGAGCGTATTATAACTTTGGTGGAGAGGATGTAAGTAGTGTTGGGGGCTATTTGGCTGGAGAGGCTAGATTTTTTGTTTTTCAACGCGTGCAATCTGTGTTTGGCGTGCGCATTGGTGGAGGGCAGAGTAAAGCTTATCAAATGCCTGATGTAGCAGAAAAATCGGGATTTATGATTTCAGACCAATATTTTAAAATTGGCGTAAATATTGCAAGTTTAAATACACCGCTTTACATCAATTTACTAGTAGAATCTAATAGCCATGATAGCAAACACGGCTTAAGTCGTAAGCTTAAGCTTTTGGGTGCTGATATTGAGGGAGCAATGCCACTTGGGAATATATCGTGTTTTGAGTATTCTTTAGGCTACACATATACAACAAATCAATCATCTTATGTCATCGGCGATAAAACCTCCTATATTCAACGCGATCCATTTAAAAGCTATATTTTGAGCGCAAGTATTGGTTTAAGTCGTAAGCTTAGTTTGCAAACAATATTCTATACCAAACTTATAGGCAAGTATCAAAATCTTAAAGCTTCATTTTATAGTGATGGCGCACAGGGTTATCCAAGCTCGGCAAATATTGTGGCGATGCTAGAGTTTGGATTCAGGGGATTATAGTGTTTTATAAGATGTTTAACTTGAAAATGTGAGGTATAAAATGAGAATATTTTACAAAACCTTTTTGGGACTTATTTGCTTATTTAGCACAGCTTATGCTGATGATATAAATCTTTTTCGTATCGGGATCGGTGGGCTTTATGGTAGTTATACAAGTGATGCTGGTGGGAATGATTTCAAAAATATAGGTGGATATGTCAATATAACGGGGCGAAGTTTTATTAACACAACGCGCAATCTTATCACAGAAGGCGGGGGAGATATTGCTTTTGGCAAAAATTCAAACCAAATAGATTCTGGAGCTCTGTATATGTATGAAGGATTTTTCAATGTCGGCTACAATCTTGCCACGCAAAACTATCCGCTTTATCTTAAGCTTGAATACGCGTATGGAACTCTTGCAGAGGAAATCCAAGATAACGCTACTGCTTTGCGGACAAGTTTGCACCAAATAGGCGGAGTGCTGCATGGCTTTATCCACACACAAGGTAAAACGACCTATGAATATGCACTAGGATATTATTATGTGTTTTATGGCTATCATTATTTTTACCCTAATAATCAAGATTCAGGCATTCGTTCTAGGATCAATGACTACACTTATGCACTAAAGGCTCATATAGGCTTTACTTACAATTTTACCGAGAGATTTGGTGTATTTATGAATCTCAAAGCAAGATATTATGATATTGCAAAATCTCATCGTAATACGACTTTTGACTACCCAAAAGCGCAAAATCTTGTAGGAATGCTAGAGCTTGGTCTGCAGTTTTAATCTTTCTAAGCGGGGCTCTGCCCTGCAACTCAATACACCTTAGGCATAGCCGGGATTTATTCCAATCAATCCAAAGATTTAAGCTCTCAAGATTTTAGGGATTTAAAATTGACACAAACCGCAAAAAGAGCATCATTTAATCTTTGATGCCTTTATTTTTCTATAATACTTTGTTTTATTGATAAAGCCACGGCAAGGAATAGTAATGAAATATTTTTTTAGCTCATTTGTTATTGCTCTCATTGGCTTATGTCTTGCTTTTTATGTGGGGAATTGGGCTGGTGTGTTTATTTGCGCACTGCTTTCTATTCTTGAAGTTAGCCTCTCTTTTGATAATGCTGTAGTAAATGCTAAAGTCCTCCATACGATGAGTGAAAAATGGCGCAAACGATTTATTTATTGGGGGATTCCTGTCGCTGTGTTTGGTATGCGCTTTTTCTTCCCCGTGCTTATTGTTGCCATAGCTGCGAGAATGGGAATCTTTGAAACCTTACATATTGCGATGTATGACCCACAATCTTATCATAAAGCCTTAGAACAGAGTCGTTTTGAGATTTATGCCTTTGGTGGTGCGTTTTTGCTCATGGTATTTTTGCAGTTTTTTTTAGATTCTAAACGCGAAGAGCAATGGCTCAAATGGCTAGAGGCAAATCGTTTCACCCAAAGCCTCACTCGCATTCCTTATAGTGCGGTTTTGATTGCGTGTGTAGTCGGTATCGTGCTTTTATTACTCACGAAAAATTATTTGATTGGAGCGGCATATTTTTCGGCTTTAGTGCTGTATCTCTTGATACACTCCTTTGATGCTTTTTTTGGCACTGAAAGTGCGCGCAATGGGCTTGTAGGATTTTTATATTTAGAAATTCTGGACGCAAGTTTTAGCTTTGATGGTGTCATTGGCGCATTTGCCTTGAGTGATAATATTTTCATCATTATGATAGGCTTAGGCGTGGGAGCAATGTTTGTGCGAAGTCTGACGCTGTATTTGGTCGAAAAAGAAACCTTGCAAGAATACATCTACTTGGAGCATGGCGCACATTATGCGATTGGCACACTTGCGCTGATTATGTTTTTAAAAATCTTCATTGAAGTGAGCGAAATAATCACAGGGCTTATTGGCGTAGGATTTATTACTCTTGCATTCGTATGCTCTACTATCGTCAAATCACGCAAATCCCAACAACAAAATAATCCTTAAATTCGACATTTAGGATTCTCAATGAATTGAAATCGTGGCTTAAAGATTAAAAGTAAAGTAGCATTTTATAACGAAAATCAAACAGATTGCCCCCTTAAATCAATAAAAGAGGGCTTAGGAAGGGAAAAAATATTAAAAGGCTTAATTTTTATCCTTATCGACTAATTTGCCCTTACCAATCCATGGCATCATCGCGCGCAATTGTTGTCCGACTTTTTCAATTGGGTGTTGAGCGAGATTCTTTCGTTCAGCATTCATTCGTGCATATCCTGCTTTGCGCTCCAAAATAAAATCTTTTGCGAATCGCCCTTCTTGAATGTCTTTCAAAATCGCTTTCATCGCTTTTTTAGATTCTGCATTGATCACGCGCGGACCGCTTATCATATCACCATATTCTGCCGTATTTGAAATAGAATAGCGCATATCTGCCAAACCACCTTGATAAATCAAATCCACGATCAACTTAAGCTCATGGAGACACTCAAAATACGCCATTTCTTCAGGATAACCTGCCTCTACAAGAGTTTCAAATCCTGCTTTTACAAGGCTACTGACACCTCCGCAAAGCACTGCTTGCTCACCAAATAAATCCGTCTCTGTTTCATCTTTGAAAGTCGTTTCAATAATACCACTTCTTCCACCACCAATCGCGCTTGCATAGCTTAATGCAATCGCTTTTGCATCGCCTTTGCTTGTATCTTGCTCAACCGCAATAAGGTCTGGAATCCCTCCTCCATTGACAAATTCACTTCTCACGGTGTGTCCGGGTGCTTTAGGAGCAACCATAATCACGCCCACACCTTTAGGAGCTCGGATTTGCCCAAAATGAATATTGAATCCATGTCCAAAAGCAATGATTTTATCTTCGCTCAAGTTTGGTTCAATATCGCGTTTAAACACATCAGCTTGCAATTCATCGGGGATAAGGATCATCACCACATCTGCCCATTTAGTCGCTTCTCCTACTTCTAACACAGCAAAACCTTTTGCCTCCGCCTTTGCCCAGCTTTTACCGCCTTTATAAAGCCCGATTTTTACCTCCACACCAGAATCTCTTAGATTCTCTGCGTGTGCATGTCCTTGACTACCAAAGCCAATAATCGCTACTTTTTTCTTTTGAATAAGCCCTAAATCACAATCTTTATCGTAATACACTCGTAATGCCATATCATTTCTCCTTAGAAATCATTGTGCGACATTTATCGCTCAAGTTTTATTGAAACAAGGATTATAGTTAAAACAAACTTAGGTTATAATTTATCAAATCACAACTAAAGGATAATGATGCAAAAATCCTCCAAAAAATCAACACTTTTAAGCCCTCAAGAATTTCGATTTGTGTCGGAGATTCTCACTGAAATGCTTGAGAGAACTGATAAAAAAGTCAAGTCTTATTTTGTAATGCTTCAAAAATGCCTTGAGCATAATCCGTCATCACAAAAATCCACACTCACCCTGCAACAAACCCTTACAGATACACTTTCGCTTATTGCTAAAGAAGACAAGATTCTACCCATCATCAAAGCATTCACTCTTTACCATATGCTTTTAAATATTATCGAAGAGATTAATCTTAGCGAAACTTACACGCTCAACCATCTCTCCAAAACTATTCAAGGGCTACTCCAAGAAGGATATGATAAAAATGACATTATCGAAGTGCTTAAAGATTTGACATTTTATCCCGTTTTTACCGCACACCCGACAGAATCTCGCCGCCGCACATTCCTTGAAGCGCATCACCAAATGAGCCAAGACATCAAATCAATCTTTGCCTATCAAAGCAAACAAGCCCGCGAACATTTATTTTATCGGCTGAATCTCTTGTGGAATACGCATTTAGTGCGCAGTGAGAAAATGGAGATTCTCTTTGAGCTAGACAATCTCCTTTATATCATCGAAAGCTCAATACTTGATGCCTCCACAAAAGTGCTCGGCGATGTGAGAGAAGTATTAGGGCAAGAGCTGGAAGCTTCGCCTATTGTCTTAGGGAGCTGGATTGGGGGCGACAGAGATGGGAATCCTTTCGTGAGCAATGAAGTAATGACAAAAGTAATGAAAACTTCTCAAAGAGCGATTGTCAATGTGTATTTAGAATCCGTCAATAAGCTTATACGCGAGCTTTCAATGTCAATTGACTTTATCCAACCAAGCAAACGATTTCTCCAATCTCTCGAATCTGAAAAACATGAGCTCTCAAGCAGTGAATTACGACTTTTCGAGAGAGAACCTTTCCGTGCCAAACTCTACCTCATCAAGAAAAAACTTGAAAATCGCTTGATTCTTATCAATGTGCCTGATAGCGTGAATTTTACCTACAAAAGTATCCAAGAGTTTTTAGATGATATTGATATGATGATAGAATCCCTTGATTCGCTGTCTGCAAGTCGTCTCATTGAGCTACGACACTTAGCACTTTTAGGAGGCTTTCATCTTTTACGAATGGATTTTCGCGAACATCGTGATGTGATTGTTAAAACAATCTGTGAGATTTTTTGCCTTATGGGGCTATGCGATAGCGATTTCAAAGACCTAAACGAACATCAAAAAATCGAGATTCTTAACCGAGCATTAAGCCATAAAAGAATCAATCTTCATACGATTATTGATCAACTCTCGCCAGATTCTGCGCGGCTCGTGGAAGCGTTTTTAAAAATCCAATGGTCAAAAAATCGTCTTTGTGAAGAAGTCTTGCAAAGCTTTATCGTCTCAATGAGCACACAAGCAAGTGATTTGCTCTGTGTGCTATGGCTTGCCAAACAAAGTGAACTGTGGAAAACCTCTAAAGAATCTAAAAGCAAAAAACCAAAAGCAAGAATCTCTATCACACCACTTTTTGAAACGATTGATGATTTACAAAAAGCTCCTAGAATCATTCGGACACTTTTTGACAATCCTCATTACAAACAATACCTCATTGACCACCAAATGCAACAAGAAATCATGATAGGTTATTCAGATTCAAGCAAAGATGGCGGTATCTTTGCAAGTAATTACAATCTTTACAAGGCAATTGAGAATCTTGCCAAACTTCAATCGCAACTCAAAATTCGTATCAATTTTTTCCATGGTCGAGGGGGAAGCGTCTCTCGCGGTGGAGGAAGTCTTGAAGCAGCATTATTGTCTTCAGCACCTCAAAGCATAGGCGGTGTGCTTAAAACAACTGAACAAGGTGAAATGATTAGTGCAAAATACTTGCAACAAAAAAGTGCTACAAAAAATCTCTCTAGCACTATCAGCGCGTTGCTCAAAAAAGAAGTCTATGACAGATTCTGTGTGGGTGAATCTTGCCACATTGATACTCACACAATCAATCTGCTTGAGCCTGTATCAGCAAAATCCTGCGAACATTATCGAGAGCTTGTTTATGGATATAATGGTTTTATGGAATATTTCAAAAATGCTACACCAATTGAGTTTATTCAGAATCTCAACTTAGGATCTCGCCCTAGCAAACGCAAAGACACCCAAAAAGTCGAGGACTTACGCGCTATTCCATGGGTCTTTGCATGGACACAGAATCGAGCAATTATCCCCGCATGGTATGGTTTAGGAAGCGGTTTGGCATCGGGTGATAAATCCGCGCTCAAAGCCTGCTATGAAGAGAATCTGTTTTTTAAAACCACGATTGATAACATCTCTCAAGCCTTTATGAAAGTGGATTTAGACATTGCTAAACTTTATAATGAATTTGTCAAAAATAAAAATATCCAAAAAAATGTGTGGGAGAGTATTTATAGCCAATACCAACTCACAATGGAATATCTTTTATTTTTGCGTGGAGAAAATGTATTGCTTGATAGAGAATCAAACATTCGAGAATCCATTCTTCTAAGACGCCCTTATTTAAGCGTGCTTAATCTCACACAAATTGAACTCATCAAAAAATATCATTCTTGTAATTACCCCAAACAGCGTCAAAGGCTAATGGAGCAGATTCACGCGACAATCGTAGGGATTGCACAAGGGATTCGCAACACAGGCTAAATCGTATGGAATGCTTTGATTCTCCTTATCCTCTCATCTTGGGGGGTGATAATTTTCTCCCATTTCTCTTAAACTTAACAGAATCTTCGTATAAATTTTGTCTGTTGGAAATAATATGTGATTAGAATGTTATAATCTTTCATCTTTTTAAATTACGGAGGTCAAAATGAAACTAAAAATGAGCTTAATCAGTCTAGTATGTGGTATCGGTATGCTTTTTGCCGCAGAATCTAAAAATATCGAAATCACGCAACCCTACACCTACACTACACGCGCGGATTCAAATATGGTTGGTGTATTTATGCACATAAAAAATCTCTCTTCAAAGCCTATTCGCTTGCTTTCTGGCGAGAGTGAAAGAAGTAAAACTTTTGAGATTCACAAAGTCGAGGGTGAGGGCAAAGACAAGAAAATGATTGCAATTAAAGAGCTTGAAATCAAACCTAAAGAATCACTTGAGCTTAAACCCGGTGGTTTGCATTTAATGCTAATTGATCTCAAATCTCCTCTCAAAAAGGGCGAAAAGGTTGATGTTACTTTGCACTTTGACAATAAAGAAAAAATCACGCTTGAAGTGCCTGTGCAAGAGAGAAAACAAGATTCTTCACGCGGCGCACACAAACGCTAAACTTGGGATTAAAGCTGATCCCAAAGAATCTGTTCTTGATGAATGGATCGGAGATAGTCATTTGCTTGGACAAAAACATCGCTCCCGATAAAGCCTCTTGAAAGTGGGCTTGGGTGCGGAGCACAAATCACTTTATGCTTACTTTGATCAATTAAATCTGCTTTTTTCTTCGCATAATTCCCCCATAGCATAAAAACAAGATGTGTCTTGTGGTCAGAGAGAGTTTGTATCACACCATCAGTAAATTGTTCCCAACCAAAATGTTTATGTGAAGTCGGTTGATTAGCTTGCACACTAAGAATTGCGTTGAGTAAAAGCACACCTTGCTTCGCCCAACCGCTCAAATCCCCATGATTTGGCATACACAGATTCAGACTCCGTGAGAGCTCCTTGTAGATATTCTGTAAAGAAGGTGGGATAGGCATACCTCTAGGGACGCTAAAACTCAATCCCATTGCTTGGGGTGTCAATACACCATCAATAGGGTAAGCATTATGATAAGGATCTTGCCCTAAAATAACGACTTTAAGACGATCTAAGGGTGTGAGATAAAAAGCATTAAAAAGATGTTTCGCTTGTGGATAAATGACTTCGTGTCTGTGAATCGCGTCCATATAATGTGATTTAATATCTGCAAAATAAGGACTTAAAAGCTCATCTTTGAGGAGAGTTTTCCAGTCATCAGGCATCTTGACTTTGTCAAGATCAATACGAGTCGATTCTGACATATCACTCAATTATTTTTGGCACGATAAAAAACCCATCTTGTGCATTGGGAGCGGAAGCAAGCACATCTTTAGCGACACAAGCATCTTTGGGAGAATCTTCGCGCATAGGTGTTTTGAGCTCTTCATCAAAACAATGACTGGGAATATCAAGTTGAGAAATATTTTCGACAAACCCAAGTATCTCGGTAAGCTCTCCTTGTATTTTTTGACGCTTATCCTCATTAATATGTATCATAGCAAGCTTTTCAAGGCGTGAAAGCAAAGTATCATCAATAATCACAATAATCCTTTTATCCTAAATAAGCACGATTTTAATACAAAATGACTATATTTTTGCTTAGATTCTATAAGACTTCGCGCATTAAAGCGATAATTTGCTGCGTATCCAACACTTTCTCATCAAGAAAACAAAATTTTTCAAAAGCAAGGGCAGCTTGATAAATCAACATATCCTTACCATCGCTGCAAGAGAGGTCAAATGATTTAGCAAGAGTAAGAAAAGGTGTTTCCTTACCATAAATCAAATCAAAGGCATACTTAGCGTTGGTAAAAACATCACGAAGCTTAGATTCTGCAAGAGGCAATTCGTGATGGTTTAACCCTGCACTTGTTGTATTAATCACAATATCATAAGATTGAATAGGTTTAAATTCACTAGAAAGATAGGTCTCAAATCCCTTTTGCTCAAAAAATACCAACTTGTCCGATGAACGATTAAGAATCGTTGTGGCAATCTGATGATGCGCCAAAATCATTGCTACAGCCTTAGCAGAACCACCTGCCCCTATAATAAGGGCAGTTTTTACCCCATAAGGCTTAATACACTCATAGAATCCTTGTGCATCAGTATTATAACCGATAATACGATTCTCCCTATCCAATACCCAAGTATTACACGCACCGATATGAGTAGCGATCCCTCTCACCTCATCGCATTGTTTGTAAGCCTCCTCCTTAAGAGGAATTGTAATATTTGCCCCACTCAATCCCAAATCACAAAAAACCTCTCGCAAACGCGAAGGATTTTCCAACAAAATACGACTATAATACCCACTGAAATGAATTTGATTCTGCAAAATATGAAAAGCATCATTATGCAATAATGGCGACTTAGAATGCGCAATGGGTGAGCCGAAAACACCAAAAAAACGAAGCATAATCACGGCTCCTTCGCAAGAAAGCTTAATGCTGTATAGCCATATTGCTTATTAGGAAGCTGAATCTTTGCCCATTCACCATTGATTTCTAACACATCAACACGCATATTTTTTGTCAAATGACCGATAATAGGTGAAGTCCTATCCATATGCAAACGAACATTAAGTGTGTTGGGAATCACAATATACATTTCACCGCTAGTAGGATTTGGACGCAATTTAAGCAAACGAGTAGCGACATAGCCCTCTACACCAGCAGCATTTCTTACTTTGCTCCACTCCAAAGACTCTCCTATCACTTCTAGGCTCTCATCTGTATTTGCACGCGAAATAACCGGAGATTCTGAAGAAGGATTGCGGCGGATATTGATACGAGCTTTGGCATAACGATAAACTTTTGCTAATTCAGCTATTTGAGGCACTTGTGTTGGAGAAACAGGATTTTGCTCATTCCTTTCATCAATCTGTGGAAGATTTAATGATGCGAGATTGTTCGTTTCAGATTCTTGGTTTTCAGAATCTGTGGGAATCTCTAGAATATCGACAGGCATTTCTGTCGTATTTGTAGCAAGATTCTCTGTATTTGTTTCGTCTAATGGTATATCATTCAAATTTTCTTCTAACAAATCTATTGATAAAGGTGTAGATAATGCTAATTCTCCATTAGTGATATCATCTATGTTTTGTATATTGGCACGGTGATATTGAGTAATTCTTAGGCTTTTTTGGTCAATCCATACCACGATCAATGTATAAATTGCTATACCGCTTAAGACGACAAAAAACGGAAGCAGGTATAGCTTAAAAAAAAATTTTATGCTCATAAGGAAGCCTTGTGAAAAATTTTAGGTTAATTTAATACCCTCTGTAGAACACACCTCCCCTACGATATAACCATTCGTTTGTTGGAGAATACAGTCTGCTCTGTTTTTATCTACAGCAAGAATCATACCAACTCCCATATTAAAAGTGCGATAAAGTTCAGCTTCATCAACATATTGAGCAATTAATTGAAAGATAGCGGGTGTTTGCAAAGATTTTTTAAAAATATTTGCTCCAAGCTGTGGAGGGAGGATTCTCGGAAGATTTTCAATAATACCTCCTCCGGTAATATGAGCCAATCCATGAAGGCTAGGACGCAGGTTTTCATCGCCAAAAAGTGATCGGAAAATAGGCACATAAATACGCGTAGGTGTAAGAAGTATATCAATCAAGGGTTTGCCTTCAAACACATCATCGTATTTCATTTTCAATTTTTCAAAAAGCACTTTGCGAACCAATGAATATCCATTACTATGGAATCCACTACTAGGCAAAGCTATTAGGACATCATCGGGACAAACCTTACAGCTTTGTATATCCTCTCGTTCAGCAATCCCTACTGCAAACCCTGCTAAATCAAAATCACTTTTATGATACATTCCGGGCATTTCTGCAGTCTCCCCGCCAATCAATGCACATTGCGCTTCTTTGCAACCTTTAGCGATACCGCTGATAACAGAAAGTGCGTCATCTTTATGAAGCTTACCCGTAGCATAATAATCCAAAAAAAATAAAGGCAAAGCAAAATTGCAAATCAAATCATTCACACACATTGCTACCAAATCAATACCGACACTATCAAGCCTGTGTGCATCAATAGCAAGCCTTAATTTTGTGCCTACGCCATCAGTTGCGCCTAATATGACAGGATTCTTATAACCTTGTGGCAAGGCATAAGCTCCAGCAAATGATCCTATCCCCCCTATCACATTTTCATCAAAAGTCGTCTTTACAATGGGTTTAATACCCTCGACAAGAGCATTTCCCTCATCAATATCCACACCTGAATCTTTATAACTTATATGTGTGTTATCCATTAAATATTCCTTAATATAGGGCTTTCAATGCACTTATCCATGCAAATGTGCAAATGTTAGGCTTTATAACATATAAATATTGAAAAACCCATTATCTTGGAAATATTTGTAAAATTAATTGCTTGTGCGATAACGAAATTGCCCATTTTTGAAAACAAGCTTCGCTCCGCCGATACCATAAAGCCACTTATTTTCAATAAAGTTTTTAAGAAACGCTGCAAATTCACCATTGATACTTTGCTTATAGATAATACCTACTCCATCAGTGTGTCCTATCGAACAAACCGTGCCTCGATGAACAAATTTAAAAGGCTCTTTTTGCTCCTTACCATCAAGAATCTTCAAAAGACTTTTCCCCACATAATCCCCCATTTGCGCAGAAAGTTGTGCTGTGGGAGCATGAATAGCATCACGAGAGGTACAAAGAGCGCAATCGCCAACAACATAGATATTCTCGTATTGGGGCGAACGCAAATACGCATCGACCTTGACACGACCTTTTGTATTCTCCAAAGGAGACTTTTCGACAATATCACTACCACGAACGCCTGCACTCCATAAAATCGTATTGCCTTTGATTTCTTTTAATTCACCATCTTTGCGTATCACTACACCATCGGTTTTGACTTCTTGCACATCACCTCCACATATCACCTCTACGCCAAAAGATTCAAGCTTTTTTTGAGCAATTGCGCTTGACTTTTTGCTAAACATTGGCAAGATTCTATCCGAACGACCTATGCAAGTGATTTTAGGAATATCTCGAGGAATTCCACCAATAAGACACAATTCATCAAGTCGTGAGCCAAGCTCCGCTGCAAACTCAATCCCTGTGAATCCTGTCCCGCAAACAATAATGCTTAAGTCTTGTTGATTCTTTGTGTGGCAATATTCTTTAAATTTATATTCGATGGCTTTATCAAGCTTCAAAGCAGCATTTAACGAAGAAAGTTTATGTGCATGCTCTTCTACACCTTTGATACCGAACCCTTCGGGCTTAAATCCTAATCCAATCACAAGATAATCATATTCATACACGCCACCATTACCAATGACCTGTTTTGAATCGGGTTTTATTTCGATAATCTTATCCTTAATAAACTGAACCTTTGTCAAATCTAAGATTTTACGAAAGTAGATTCTGGATTTCCTTGCACTTAATGTGCCGATAGCAACTTTATGTAAAAGTGTGGTTTGATAATGATAGTCGTGCTTGCTGATTAATGTAACTTCTGCTTGTTGATGCAAATGCTGTTGCAAAGTCATCGCTGTGCGTAATCCCCCGTATCCTCCACCGATGATTAAGATTCTAGGCTTCATTTTTTACCTCAATCTAAAATATTTTTGTGCAATTTTACCAATGTTTTCATGAAAATAAATCGATTTTTGGCAAGTAAAGTAAAAAAATAGTTTAATTTTGATATTTTTACTCAATTCGTTAATAAAAGAATATTTTACTTTAGGTTTAAAAGACAATACTCTCAAAAACAACAAAATTCAAGAATAACGCTAAATAAGATTCTCATTAAGCCATTGTTGATATGCTTTGCTTGCTTTCGCTTTGAGAAAAATCATTTGAGGCAATTCATAACTATGATATTTTTTAAGAATCTTTTGGATATTTTTCTTGTGTTTTTTATGAGTCTTAAGTATTAAAAGGTATTCTTTTTCATGTGCAATCTGCTCATTCCAAGTGTAATAACTTCGTATTTTGGTAATTTGCGCACAAGCAACAAATCTATTTTCCAAAAGAATTTTAGCAAGATGTTTTGCTTCTTTTTTACTCGGTGTGGTGGTGTGCAGAACAATCATTTTCTTCACTTTAGAGAATCTAAGCTTTCAAACAGAATCTGATTTGAAAGCTTTAAGCGCGTATGTCAAGCAAATGTGTTGAAGAAAATACTTCTTCTGGAGCAGATTCTTCACTAGGACTTTCTGACTGGGCATTTTGTTCTTGCTCAAATGATTGCTGTTTGTCTCGTTTATCATCAGGGTCAATAGCTTCAATTTGTGGAGCAGGAGAAACTTCTTGCACAGCCTTAAGGCGATCAACAAATTCTTGCATATTAGCATTCAACATAAAATCCACTTTTTGCATTTGGTTGGCTTGTTGTATTGAGCCTAATTGAGCATTTTGATTAAGGTAAGTGATATTACCAATTGTGCTAAGTGCCATTGTCTCCTCCTTTTCTTGAAGATTCTAAATACAATACATTTATAATATCGACACATTTATTATAAGCATAAGATTCTCTTAGAATCTTTACTTGAGAAACAGCACTTTCTGTGCCTCTTAATGAAAAAGAAGATATGTTTGAGCTTTTTCACGCTCTATAGGTGATAAATTATAAGTCTTAAGTCCAATTTGTACCTGATAGTTTTGTCCAATCTGTGTTTTACCATAGCTCAAAGCAATGCGCCCTGCGAGAATCTTATCGTCTAAAGATGCGTTTGTTTCAATAATACCCATTGGTCCTATACAATCAAGCAGGACAATTTGCTCCATTTGTGGATTGGGTTTGCTTAGCTTGATATTTTCCTCTTCATTACGAGAAATCACACATCTTGCACCATTTTCTAAAACCATATAGCGTCCGACTTTTACCATATCAATATCTTCAAAATTCATTGGGCGATGAGAAATCAAATCTTTAATTTTATCCGCCACAGAATCTTGTGTGAGCAAACACCCGCCTCCGGGTTTTTCATAATATTTAAATCCATAATCTTTAATCATCTCTAATTGTCTATGACGCCCTCTGCCACTAATATCAAGAAGCTTTTCACGCTCTACCCAACCCATTTTTTCGGGAAAACTTGGCTCTAGTAGTTTCGCACTCATAGGACGCAGGAGCAATTCATCAAGAGTGCGAGGTTTTGCAGAATCTACACCATCACGAGAAAGCAAAGAATCAAACTTTTTATTTTCCCCTATTCCACGCACAAGCTTTTTGACTTGATCCAAAGCTTCTTTCCGCTGACTTTTAGGACGTTGTCCTAACACTTCACCACTAATCACAAAATGCGCACCCACTTCAAGCAAATAAGAAAACGCATGGGCAAACATATTGGCATGGCAATCAATACAAGGATTAAAATACTTCCCATAGCCATACTTTGGCTTAAAAAGCACTTCGTCAAAAAACTGCTTTTGAATATCGATGATTTTAAGAGGGACATTGATTTGCGCGGTTGCATTCTGAAAATACTCTAATTTATCTTTGTTGCCTCCAAAACCTATATCAAAATGCAAAGCTATCACTTCTACACCTTGATCTTTAAGAAGTTTCATTGAAATGAGGCTATCGCAACCTCCACTAAAAAGCGCTAATGCTAACATAAGGCAATAATTCTCCTTTTTTGAGTTTTACAATACGTGTTTTTATCTGATTAATAATGTATCCTTTGCGTTGTATATCAATGTTATTAATATAGGGAATCTGTGTCAATAAATGACTATAAGTGTGCATAATCAACAAACGCAAATGTTCTTTAAGAGAGGGTAAGTCAGATAGGGTTTTAATATTTGTATTAAGTGCGAGAGCAAGTAGCTCTGGGGATTCATATTGTTGAGCAAGTAGAATCTCAAACTCATTCTTATAGTGAATAAAAAGTGAGCTGTCAATATACTCAACGACAAAATCAATCATATCATGTCGTTCGAACAAGGTTTTAATCAGAATTGCTTCGGATACATCTTGAGTGTGTTGATTAAACAACTCTTGTGGCGTGGGAGTAGAGTTATGTTTTGTCCCGATAAGATTCACTGGCAACATCAACAATCGTGCAAGAAAGGGTTTGTATTCCTCCTGCAAAATAGGACTCAAGCTATTAAGAAATTGGGTAGATTCAATAAGTGCTTTTTCTTTTTGCAATGGATTTTTTAAATCAAATTGCCGAGCAATATGCAAAAAAATAAATTCTATAAAAGGTATAGGGCGAGAAAATAGAGTTTCTAATTCAGTGATCTTTTTTTGAGCAACCATATCTGCTGGATCTGCGCCATTTTCAAAAATCACTACTCCACCCTCTATCCGATTTTCACTAAGAATCTTTGAAGCCTTAAAGGCAGCATTAATTCCTGCATTATCGCCATCATAGCTCAAAATCACTTCTGGCTCTCCTTTACGCAAAAGCGGTAGATGTTCTTTTGTCAAAGCTGTGCCAAGTGTCGCTACAGCATAATCAAATCCTGCCTGATGAAGCATAATCACATCAATATAACCCTCACAAACAATGATCTTTTTTTGCTTATAGATTCTCTCTTTAGCATGATAATACCCATAAAGAAGTTTTGATTTATTAAATATTTTGCTTTGCGGGGAATTGATATATTTTGCACTTGATTCTTTCATCGTTCTCCCGCCAAACCCTACTACCTTACCATTAGCAGCATAAATAGGAAAAATGATTCTATCGCTAAAACGTGCATATTCACGATTACCATCTTTACCAATCGCACCAAAATCAAGTGCTTCTTGTTTATTGAGATGACTAGCATTGATAAAATTCAATGTTTCAAAACTTGCTCCACAATACCCAACAGCAAATTTTTCAATGCTCGCATTGGAAATATGTCGTGAAGCAAGATAATCCAATGAAGGTTTGTGAGACAGAAGTTGCTTTTGATAAAAACGTGTAAGTTCATCAAGAACAATTGAATCTTCCTTTTTTGTGTAAGATTGTTCATATTCAAGGGTAAAACCTATCATAGAAGCAATTTTTTCGATACTTTCTACAAAATCCAATTGATCATATTTCTGCACAAATTTAATCGCATCGCCACCTTCACCACACCCATAACAATGGTAAAAACCTTTGACTGGGCTAACAACGAAACTGGGCGTTTTTTCATTATGAAAAGGACAGCAAGCCACATAATTGCTGCCTACTTTTTTTAAATCAATACTTGCTCCGATAATCTCAACAATGTCGAGATTCTGTTTAAGCGTTTCGATAGAATGCTTGCTGATCATTTTAAATTTCTTACTTCTATATAAAATATTCTTTATTGAAATTCTCAAAGGGTTTGAGATTCTATAAAAATAAAGCTTATAATCTTATTTTCTACAAACTTTATAGCTATACTTTTATATAAATTTAGTCTATAAGACTAATATTTATTTATTTCATAACTATAAAGTATTGACTCGTTTAATAAAATATTATAGAATTCTCGCACTTAAAAATTTTAAGTGCTAAATTTTTTGATTATTTTACACTGCAAAGGAGACCGAAGATGAAATTCAAACCCTTGGGAGAACGAGTTTTAGTCGAAAGAATTGAAGAAGACACCAAAACCAAATCAGGCATTATTATCCCTGACAATGCAAAAGAAAAGCCTTTAATGGGTATTGTAAAGGCACTTGGCGCAAAAGCTCAAGAAGGAAAATTTTTAAAAGAAGGCGACAAAGTCTTGTTTGGAAAATATAAAGGCACAGAGATAAAACTTGATTCTCAAGAATTTATCGTTTTAGAGCTAGAAGATATTCTAGGCGTAATTGAAAAATAACTCATTTTATACATCAATTTAAGGAGAAACCAATGGCAAGTAAAGAAATTAATTTTTCAGACACAGCAAGAAATAAGCTTTACGAAGGTATCAAACAACTTAGCGATGCTGTAAAGGTTACAATGGGACCAAAAGGGCGCAATGTTTTGATTCAAAAAAGCTATGGCGCACCTGCTATTACAAAAGATGGTGTTTCTGTAGCAAAAGAAATAGAACTTTCTGACCCTATCGCAAATATGGGTGCGCAGCTTGTAAAAGAAGTCGCTAGCAAAACTGCTGATGCAGCAGGAGATGGCACAACCACAGCAACGGTTTTAGCTTATAGCATCTATAAAGAAGGTTTGCGCAATATTACAGCAGGTGCAAATCCTATCGAAGTTAAACGCGGTATGGATAAAGCGAGCCAAGCTATCATTGAAGAGCTTAAAAAATCAAGTAAAAAAGTCGGTGGGAAGAGTGAAATCGCTCAAGTTGCTACTATTTCTGCTAATTCAGATGAAAATATCGGTGCGCTTATTGCTGAAGCAATGGAAAAAGTAGGAAAAGATGGTGTGATCACCGTTGAAGAAGCAAAAGGTATCAATGATGAGCTTAGCGTGGTAGAAGGTATGCAATTTGATCGTGGCTATCTCTCAGCATATTTTGTAACCAACACTGACAAAATGACCGCACAGCTTGAAAATGCTTATGTGCTTTTAACTGATAAAAAAATCTCTAATATGAAAGAAATTTTGCCTTTACTTGAAGCAACTATGCAAAGTGGCAAGCCTCTTCTTATCATTGCTGAAGATATTGAGGGTGAAGCTCTTACAACCCTAGTCGTTAATAAATTACGCGGCGTATTAAATGTTTCTGCAGTGAAAGCTCCGGGATTTGGCGATCGAAGAAAAGCAATGCTACAAGATATTGCAATCCTTACAGGCGGACAAGTCATTAGCGAAGAGCTTGGTAAAACTTTAGAAAATGCAACTCTTGCAGACTTAGGAAGTGCTTCTCGAATCGTGATTGATAAAGACAACACAACAATCGTTGATGGAAAAGGTAAGGCAAAAGATGTAAAAGACAGAATTGCACAAATCAAAACAGAGATTGAAAACACTACAAGTGATTATGACAAAGAAAAGCTCCAAGAGCGTTTAGCAAAACTTAGCGGCGGTGTGGCTGTGATTAAAGTAGGTGCAGCAAGCGAAGTTGAAATGAAAGAGAAAAAAGATCGCGTAGATGATGCACTTTCAGCGACAAAAGCGGCTGTCGATGAGGGTATTGTAATTGGTGGTGGTTCGGCACTTATCCATGCTGCAAAGAAAGTCAAGCTCAAACTTGAGGGCGATGAAGCAATTGGCTATGATATTATCAAACGCGCTATCAAAGCTCCATTAGCTCAAATTGCTGCTAATGCAGGGTATGATTCAGGTGTGGTAGTCAATGAAATTGAAAAGAATGCTAAAGAAGGTTTTGGCTTTAACGCTGCAACAGGCGAATATGTAGATATGTTTAAAGAAGGGATTATTGACCCGCTCAAAGTTACACGTGTCGCATTACAAAACGCAGTTTCAGTATCAAGCTTACTCTTAACAACTGAAGCGACCATCAATGAAATTAAAGAAGATAAACCAGCTCCAGCAATGCCTGATATGGGTGGAATGGGCGGTATGGGTGGAATGATGTAGTTCTCTCCACCTTTCTCACTCTCCTTGGGGAGTGAGAGTTCAATTTATATAAGCCTCCAAACCTCTTGCAATATTTATCAGAATATTCCTTTTTTTTAAAAGCCCACCCACTAACAAATCAAATAAATTTACTACTTTAATTCAAACAAAGATTCAAAGATCAATATTTGCCTTTTTCGCTTGGGCAGTTTGGAGTTTTTTGGGAATCTGATAAAGCCTACCTTCTTTTTGGAATCTTGCACCTGTTTGGTGAAAATGAAAGCTTATACCAGCTTTTTGTGCTTGATCTCGCAACGAAAGTATCCACTCATAACGACAAATTCTTGATTTATAGCCACTCTCTCCCCCCACAGAAACCAACTCAACGCCATTGAGATAAGATTCTATATGAATCTCTTCAAGCAATGGCGCACAAATAATCCAACGATGTTTGATAGGCAAAGAAAGCAGAAAGGGCAATCTTTCATCGGCGCGTTTTTGATTTTCTACACTGCAGCCAATAATGACATTGTCATACCCATTTCTCCAATCATTTGGTAAGACCTGTTCCAAACGATGAATGCGTTTTGTAAAAAACACAAAATGAAGATCTTTTCGAATCCGCATTATCTCCCATGCTTTATCTCGCCAAATATCCGCTTCTTTTAGCAAAAAATCGCTACTAAAACAAGTATAAACCATCGTCCCATACTTGATTCTATACTCTCCATTTTTTGTCCTTTTAAGGGGCAAATCAAAGCTTTTATTTAAAGAAACCCTATGTGTATCACGACCATAGACAGAATCCATACTAAAAATAAAGCAATTTGCACAGCCCTCTGAATACCTAAAGCAGCCATGCCACGGATTCCAGCTTTGTATAGCAGAATTATCAGATATTAAATCTGTAAAAAGTGTGCTTTCCATAAGGGTTATTTAAAAATCAAATACGCTTTAAATATCAAAAAAATAACAAGGCTCAAAAGCAAAACAATCTCTATCATTAATTCCTTCTCCAAATCATCAATATTTTGATTATAATAAAACTTTTTGCACAAAATCATAAATAATTCTTCAAAGAAATAAATATCCTTACTATTACCGATTCTAAGCCAATGATTGAACCTTAATCCAATATGACTTTTAAGAACATACTTGCATTGATTATGATAAAATACATTAGCCATATTGAGGAGGAGATTATGCGCTCTGTGTTTTGGACATTTCATATTTTAATCCTAGCCACATTGCTTCTTGCTTTCAATGCTTGCAGTAAAACTCCTGAAGAAAAAGCGATAGAAGGCTATTTGAAAGGATTGTTTGCAGGGGATTTGAATGAGTTTGTGAAATATTCAAGCTATGGATATGCACTTGATTCTATGGGACAACGCAATCTCGCCAATCTCTTTGTTACTGCTGAAACGGCACGAGCAAAGGAAAGTGGAGAATATCAAAAAGTAAAAATACTTGCCCTGACACACCTTCCTCACAATGAAGATTCTATGCCCACAGCAAATGCTCAAGTGCGCATTATTTTTGGCACACAGACTTTAGAAACAACACTTGAACTTGTATATGCAAATTTTGATCGTTGGCTTATCAACACAATGATTTCCCTAGAACCCCATATTTTAGAACAATTCCAAACTATGCGCGATCCTGTTGTTCATTAGATTCTAAGCCATAATCCTTAATTTTTAGGGCGAAAATATCGCAACACAGCAAAGCCTATTAGTGAAATAAAAAGCACCACCACAATACCGCTAAATGCTTCAAAATATCCAAAAGGCTGGGTAAAGTCAAATACTTTCTCTCCCATTATTTCAAATCCCATACAATTCCTTTATTTCAAAATACCTTGATTCTTTAGCACATTAGCACACCGTGAGCAAATATCACTTTCATCTGCAACAAACTGCCAACATCTTTCACATCGTTGTTTTTCTGCTCGATAAATCTCAAATCTTTCTCCATTTTCAAGCACAAAATCACCTAAAGATTCACTATTAGGGCGCTGATTTTTCACCTGTGAAACAATCAGCCATTGCGCAAGCATATCCATCTCACTCTCTTCTGCAGTATAGACAATCAACTCAAGGGAAGATTTGATCACTTTTTGCTTTTTAAGATGATCTAATATCTCGGTAAATTTTTCTCTAATAGCCAACAAATGCCCAAAGTCTTCTTTTACTTCAAGTGAAAAAACCTCTTCGCATCGGAATCTTCGAAGCTCAAAAATATCTCGCATATCTGCTTTAATGAGTTTTGACGCATAAGACATTGCCTCATCAGCAGTATAAGTAAGCACCGGCGCAATAAAGTGCAACAATCGCCTAGCGACAAGCACGATTGCACTTTGAATCGCTCGGCGAGAGACAGAATCTTTATCATCACAATACAAACTATCCTTGCACAAATCCAAATAAATTCCGCTTAGCTCATTTGTGATAAAATTCATCACAATTTGAAAAGCTTTAGCAAATTCATACTCATCAAAATACCGATACGCTTCCTCAAAGACCTCATCGCAACATTGCAGAATCCACCGATCAATCACGCCAAGCTCATTTTTTGCGACAAATTTCTCTAAATCTTGCGTATTTGCAAGCAAAAACCGAATCGTATTGCGGATTTTACGATACTGCTCACCAACTTGTCGGAGAATATCATCACTGATATTTTGATCACTTTGATAATGGCTTAATGCGACCCAAAGCCTTAGAATCTCGCTTCCTTGTGTTTTGATAATTTCGGCAGGAGCAATGACATTTCCCTTACTTTTGCTCATCTTTTCACCATTTTTGTCAAAAGTAAAACCATGAGTAAGAATTGTCTCATAGGGAGCTTTTTTTGCAACCGCGCAAGAAAGTAAAAGTGAGCTTTGAAACCAACCACGATGTTGATCACTTCCCTCTAAATACATACTTGCCGGGTGCGCTCCTGCATCGTAAATAGGATTATCTTCGCCCAATACTGCATTCCAAGTGCTCCCGCTATCAAACCATACATCAAGGATATGCTTGCTTTTTTCAAGTTGGGGAGCAAGATGCTGATGTGAAGATGGAAGAAGTGATTGAATATCCTTACTCCACCACACATCGCAACCCTCCTTTTCAAAAATATTTGCCAAATATTCCAAAACTTCCTCATCAAGCAGAATCTTCTGTGTGTTTTTATCGATAAAAAAAGCAATAGGCACGCCCCAATCTCTTTGCCTTGAGATACACCAATCGGGACGATTTTGCACCATTGAATAGATTCTATTCTTGCCATTATGAGGATAGAATCTCACCTTGTCAAGCTCTTCTAACGCAATCTCTTTAAGAGTTTTACCCTTATAAAAGGGTTCGTCCATCAAGATAAACCATTGTGTGGTGGCTCGATAAATCACAGGCTGGTGTGATCGCCAACAATGCGGATAGCTATGTGTGATTTTGCTGTGTTTAAGCAAGGCATTCCCAAGAAGCTCAAGAATCTTAGGTTGAGCATCAAAAATATTTCTACCTATGATTTCTCCAACAGATTCTTTTGGGATAAGCCCCATAGATTCAATAAGTGAGCTAAAACGACCCTCATCATCGACAGGCATAATCACTTCCAAATCATATTTCAGCCCGACATAATAATCATCTTCACCATGCCCGGGTGCAGTATGCACCGCACCTGTGCCATCATTCATACTGACATGCTCACCAAGCACGATTAGTGAATCTCTCCCATTAAGCGGATTAATCGCCTTTAATCGCTCCAAATCTTTAGGGTTGATTTCTTTACAAACCATTCCAATACCGAGATTCTCTACTAGCCTAGCATGCAAGGCTTTTGCTACAATGTAGCCATCGTCTGTCAAGATATATTTCTCATCAGGATTGACCGCAATCCCCACATTTGCAGGCAATGTCCAAGGCGTAGTCGTCCAAATGATGATTTTTCCCTCTTGAATCTGAAGCTTTTTTAAAGCCTCTGGACTTAGTGTAAAAGCAACAAAAATAGAATCTGATACCTTATCTTGATATTCGACTTCAGCATCTGCTAAAGCTGTCTGACAAGCCCAACTCCAATAAATAGGCTTACTCCTCTGTGCAAGCAAACCTTCTTTGGCTACTTGGCATAATGTGCGATAAATCTGCGCTTCAAAACTAAACTCCATTGTTTTGTAAGGATTCTCAAAATCCCCCACAACACCCAAAGCTTGAAATTCTTGCGACTGAATCTCGATAAATTTCCTTGCATGCTCACGACAAAGCTCACGGATTTTTTCTTTAGGCAAGTTATCTTTTTTTTCTTTACCTATTTTTTGCTCGACTTGTTGCTCAATAGGCAATCCATGACAATCCCAACCGGGCGTATAACGGATATTATCCCCTTTAAAAAAATGATATTTGACAATAATATCTTTAAGAATCTTGTTGAGCGCATGTCCGATATGCAAATGCCCATTCGCATAAGGAGGACCATCATGCAAATTAAACGATGTGTGAGAATCACGATTACGAGATTTAAGATCTTGATACAAATGCTGTGCTTGCCATCTTTGGTAAGTTTTGGGTTCATTTTGTGGGAGATTCCCTCTCATTGGGAAATCCGTCTCTGGCAAAATTAAAGTGTTTTTATAATCCATCATATCCCTTTAGCGCAAAAATTATGTCGCAT
The DNA here is from genome assembly GCF_000765665.2 of Helicobacter sp. MIT 05-5293. Lineage (NCBI taxonomy): Bacteria > Pseudomonadati > Campylobacterota > Epsilonproteobacteria > Campylobacterales > Helicobacteraceae > Helicobacter > Helicobacter sp. MIT 05-5293. Next base: position 38,061 of record NZ_JROZ02000002.1, on the reverse strand, counting down.
TTTATCAAAAAATCGTTCAATTATTGATACTGCACATAAAAATCAAATCCCAAAATGCCATTTTACCTTGTTGCTTTTGATATGTTTTAAGAGATTCTGTTCATATCTTGAAACAATGAGACAATCAAAATACTATAACAGAATACATCATTTACAAGGAACAGGGATATAAAAAGATTTATTCTTGTAGCAAATCTTTTATCATTGTCAGAATCTTCTCTTCATTTTTTTCACGCTGAAGCTCTAAAGATGCCTTATGTGAGGATTCTTTCATTTTATCAATCTGTGAAACATCTAAAGATGCCAAAGCAAGGGCGAGTGATTTGATACTAAAATTTTCCGCCACAACTGCCATTTGATATTTTTCGACAAAAGGTATCAATGAAGGGATTGGGGGGAAACAAAGAGCTAGTCGTGATTGTATATATTCAAAAAACTTATTGGGCAAAGTAGCAAGGAGATTGTGATTGTGCGGAGGAATGTAAATTAAGCCTATATCATAAGCATTGCCCATTAGCACGATTTCTCTCAAACTCACAGGAGGCAAGATTCTCACTTGTTTGCCTTGCGCCATATAGCGTTTAATTTTAGATTCTATCTTGTCGCGATAGGCTTTCTCTCCGCCTGTGAAAATAAAATCAATACTAAAACGCGCATCAAGATACTTGCAAATCTCTATTAGCTCATCTATCCCGCGATTCTGATTGAGTGCGCCATGATAGAGAATCTTGATTTTGTTCCCATTTGTAGGTTTGGGCATAAGTGCATAGTAGGGAGGCAAGCTCATTAAAAGATGCACATTTAAGCCAAACTGACGCTTGTATAATTCGCAAAATGTCGGCGAGACGCTTACCATCATATCAGCACGGGAAGCAAAATCACGCACTAGCGATTCGTTAAAAGCCTTAAAGAGTAGTCTCCATCGCAAAGAACTTGTATTTTGCAAAGGATAAAATTCTCTTGCATCAAAAAAGACTTTTGTCAAATCCAAACGCCTACTTTCCTCAAGCCCTTTATACAAAACAGGTAACAACAATAAATCATGACAAATCACACAATCATAAAAATGCGACTTGAGATGCTCGACAATTTTCAAGCGATTGGTAATAAGACTAAGTCTCTGCCAACGTCTTAAAGCCACATTACCCCACAAACATAATTCTTGAAAAGTATTGCGTTTTTGGTAAGCAGGATAGCTAAAGGTTGGGATTCTCTGCTGGGGGGGGGGAAGCATTTGTGTGCCATCATCACTATCAATCCCCATACAGCTTACTGCATAGTGAGATTTCAGAATCTCTATCATTGCCATTGCGCGAGGACAAGTTGCGATATTTGCGGCAGCGAGAACTAATATGCTTTTAGAACTCATTTAATGCCCTTTTAAAGCTTTTTAATGTTAATTGGTAGTTTATAACCTTAGAAATCATTTGATTGATTTTAGAACCCTTTTTGAATGTTTTAGGGTAAAACTATTCATTATTCTTTATCCACATTATCAAAATCTTTAAGGATCTGTTTAAAAGCATTCACGCCTAGCTCACTTCTGTATTGATCAAAAATACTCTTGATACGCGCCCTTATGTGCTTTAAACGCGATAAATCATCAGGCGAAAGGCGCAGCAAATTGATAGCTTTACTGACATAATCTTCCAGAGAAAACGCTACTAAAGACAGCTGTTCTTGCGTAACAAGACTATAAAACTCTTGCTTTGTTGTTTGATCATTATGATACCATTGCTCTAGCCACGATGCGATTCTCTTCTCTCGCTCATCTTGGCTTTCTTTACTCATCACGAGATCAATCCCGCCCTTAGCAGTGTATTCAATGCGAGATTCTCCTTGCTCTAAGGGGAAACTATCAAGCCACACATCAATCAAATGTCCATAAATAGCACTATCCACATAACCAGCAAAATAAATTCTCTTCAAAAAAATATAAGCTTGTTGAGAATCTTCAAAACATTGTGTGATTTTTTCTTCAATGGTGCGCACATTGCCATTGCCACACGCTAAATAAATGCTTTGAGGATAAGCTTGCATAATCTTTACCACACATTGCCAATATTCTAAAGAATCAAGTTTTGTAAGGCGACCGATTGTGCCAACGATTTTCATCTCATCAGGAAATTTTGCACGATGGGTTTTGATAAATTCTAAAGGCACAGGGGGATTATAGAATCTATCGTCCATCTTAACAGGCACTCCTAAAAATTCATACCCCTCGCAAGTCAATTTCAGTTTATTTTGACAAATATGCGTGATTCTCGCATCAATTTGAGGAATGTCATAGACAAAATTGCCATGAGAATAATAAATCTGCACTTTTGCGCTACGTGATGCCAAAATAAAATCACTGATACCATAGCCATTATTGGGGCTGATTAAAATATCAATACAATCTTTGTGGATCGCCTCCTTAATGGCTAAGGCTTTTTGCAAATGCGAATTATAGAATCCTTGCAGATTCAAATGTGAAACAACATCAACAATGCTTACCCCTAAATCTTGATAATATTTGATCACTACAGGATCATCATCACTTTTCTCAAGAAGCTTCATTGTGTAGATTCTGACCTCATATTCTTGAGAAAATTCTTCATCGTGGAGTAGGTTTTTTAAAAGACTATATTCGACCTTGTAGGGAGAATTTGCCACTAAACGATCGCGTAAAATACCTATACGCTTTTTTGCTTTGCGTGAAGGCGAAGATTCAAAACGATGATAAATGCCTTGTGTTTTAGCAAATTTTTCATAATAACTCGCACCCACTCTGTCAATCTCATCACAAAAAACTCTCCATTGGGCTTGATGGTGATAGTTATTGCCACACATATGATACATAAAAAATTGTAGATACATCGCTTCATCAAGATATTGCAGTTCGTAGCTTTTGTCTAAAAGCGTATAAAACAAATGCTTCCACAGCGCATAAAGCGTGAGCCAAGAGGGGTGATTAAAAAAATGTGAAACATTCCAAAAACAATGTAGCTGCCAATTAAGCACGCTTCGCCTTCTCATCGGTGTAAGGGCAAAATAATATTCTTCTTGTAGGGTAAAACGGACAGATTCTAAAAATAATTCCATACTCACACCTAGTGCCTCAAAACGTTCGACAATGAATTGAGAATGAGCAAGAGAGCTTGGGAGATTAATATCCAAAAGCGAAATAAGTCCGATATATTCTTTTAATACCTTTTGGAGCATTTCATGAGGATAAGAGAGAATCTTAGAAAGAATCAAAAGCTCTAAAAGCATTGCATTCTCTACATCGCTTGCACCTTCCCCAAACAAAGCATTTTGAGCCATTTGGATAAACACTTCAAAACGCTCATCGGCTTTTAAATGAGGGGTAGCAGCGAAAAGCATATAAAGATTTAAATATTCGACAGCGCAAATATGCCCTTGCATTAAAACTTCAAAAATTTTGTCTCTCAAACCCTGCGTGATTTGCAATAAAAGCGCATTATATAGAGCTAAATCTTCGGTATCAAGATAGAGAGCAGATTCAAAATCTTTATGGTGCAAGCATTGAAATTCTTTAATAGTGGCATCAAGTTGGGGCTTTGAAGAAATGGTGCTAAGATTTAAAGCTAAACACTGCAAATAATGCAAAATATTTTGAGCTTTTTGTTGGACAGAAGAGTGAGATTCTTGTGGTGATGGATTGTTGTGTTGTTTCATTCTAAAAACTTTGTATCAATTCCTCATCACCTACATCGCCCTCAATTTCATCATATTGCAATATCATCTTAGGCTGCTCCCTATCAATAAGCCATACATAAGAAAGCGAATCCATTTGCACAAATGGCTTCACATCAACACTCAAATAGCCATAATCTTCTCGAACATCTTCTACCACACCCACAGGGATATTTTCCAAAAATATCCCATCAAGCCCGCTTGTAAAGACTTTATCTCCTTTACGAATCTCAATCCAATCGGGGATAAAATTTACTAATATTCTGTCATTACGCATACCTGAAACGATGCCCATTGCTCTATTGTTGCCAATATAGACATCATAATTACATTTTTCATCACCATTCAAGAATCCCTCGACACGACCATCTTTAACGACAGCAATACCCAATGCCATATTGTCTTTTACAATACCAAAGATTCTATCTTCAAGCCCATCAAGGCGATAATCACGATATTGTCTTAAGTCTGTGTCTAACCAAACTTTCGTGCGTTCTCCCAAACCTGCATACGAAATAATGCGTGCGAGGTGGATTTCTGGAGATATTTGCGTTACATCTCTCTTGCCAACAAGATTCTGAAATTTGCTTAGATTGTTTTTGAGTTCTTCGACCTCCAAGACAAGCTTATCGTAGTCGCTTGTTTTTAATCGAAGTTCTTCAATAGTTTTTGCTTGATTAAAATGCTTATCGTAAGTGTTTGTGATATTGTCTTTTGTATTAAGAAAAAAAAGTTTAATATGATCACTTACTCCCAAGATTTTACTTGCGATTGATCTGTCTGCCTCCATCAAAACAATAATGCAGATAAAAAAGATAATCCCAAATACAAGAATCTTATATCGCATAATGATTTAGCTTAGTTTATTATTAATCAAATGCAAGTTGATCAAGTAAATCCAAATCTTCCATTGCCTTTCCTGTCCCCTTTGCTACACACAACAACGGCTCATCGCCGACATAAACAGGAAGTCTGACAATATCAGACAAATGCTTATCAAGCCCTCGAATCAACGCACCTCCACCTGTTAGCACTATGCCATTCTCTACAATATCTCCTGCCAAATCAGGGGGCATAGATTCTAAAACGCTTTTGAGAGCATTGCTGATTTCCCTTAACTGATCTTTCATTGCCTCTCTTACATCTTCACTTGTCAGCTCAATGGTGTTAAGCAAACCACTAACCTGATCTCGCCCTCTTACTTGCATAACAAGAGGTTTTTCCATAGGAGATGCTGAACCAATCTCAATTTTAATATCTTCGCCTGTGCGCTCACCAATAAGAAGGTTGAATTTTTTACGCACATAATCCATAATCGCCACATCAAGCTTATCTCCAGCAACCTTGATACTCTTACTGATAACCAAACCTCCTAGAGAAATAACACCAATCTCCGTTGTCCCACCGCCAATATCTATCACCAAATTGCCTTTTGATTCTTGAATCTGTAATCCAGCACCAATGGCTGCTGCCATGGGCTCTTCTATCAAAAATACTTCTCGCGCTCCTGCACTCATTGCAGATTCTTTGACAGCTTTTTTTTCTACACCCGTAAGCCCATAAGGGACACACACCATAATACGCGGTCGTATCAATGATTTGCGTTTGTGTGCTTTTTCGATAAAATAACGTATCATCTTTTCAGTCATATCGAAATCTGCAATCACACCATCTTTCATCGGGCGAATCGCTTGTATGCCATCTGGTGTTTTACCAAGCATATCTTTTGCTTCTTTGCCCACAGCAAGAATCTTGCCTGTGCTAAATCGATCTGCCTGCACAGCTACAACGGAAGGCTCATTGATGATGATACCTTCTCCTTTGACCAGAACCAAAGTATTTGCTGTCCCTAAGTCGATTGCAATATCTTTGGAAAATGTTCCAATAAGTCTATCCATCATCAGCATGAAAGCTCCTTAAATTTTATAAATCCAAAACTTATCGTGCAATTATACATTCTAATCCTTTGTTAAACCTTTTATTTTATATTAAGTTTAAGCTCTTTTAGGGATATTTGTCTTCTTCACAAGAATTGGGCTTTGCTTTTCTAAAATACATTCTTTGGATAAAGTGATTTCATAACCCTCTAATTCAGGTAAATCATACATCAAGTCAATCATTGCTTCTTCCAAGATTGCCCTTAAGCCACGCGCTCCTGTCTTTCTAGCAATAGCCAATTCTGCAATGGCATCAATTGCAGTTTTTTCAAACTTTAATACCGCTCCATCAAGCTCAAAAATTTTCTGATATTGTTTAATGAGGGCGTTTTTAGGCTTAGTCAGAATCTCAATCATTGCTTCTTTTGTAATTGGGTGGAGCACGGTTATCATATGCAATCTTCCAATAAGTTCTGGAATCAAACCATAATTGATTAAATCATCAGGTTCTACGAATTCAAGCAACGAATCTTCTTCACTTTTACCCTTTTTCTTGCCATGGAATCCCAATACATTTCCGCCCAAGCGTCTTTTGATAATATCGCTCAAGCCATCAAAAGCCCCACCACACACAAATAAAATATTACTCGTATCTATTTGGATAAAGTCTTGGTTGGGGTGTTTTCTACCCCCTTTTGGAGGAATATTGACAACGCTTCCTTCAATAATTTTTAACAAAGCTTGTTGCACACCTTCCCCGGAGACATCACGCGTTATAGAGCGATTTTCAGAAAGTCGTGATATTTTATCAATCTCATCAATAAAAACAATACCCTTTTCGGCTTTTTTGACATCTCCATCAGCCGCCTGCAATAATCTTGTTAAAATATTTTCAACATCTTCTCCGACATAACCTGCTTCTGTTAAACTTGTCGCATCAGAAATAGCAATCGGAATATCCAAAAATTTTGCAAGTGTTTGTGCCATCAGTGTTTTACCACTACCCGTAGGACCAATAAGTAAAATATTAGACTTGGATAATTCAACAGCTCTAAGTGAGGGGCTAAGCAATTTTTCATTTTTAGCAATACGCTTGTAATGATTATAAACAGCAACCGAAAAGACACGTTTTGCCTCTTCTTGTCCAATGACATATTCATCAAGCCTTGTTTTAAGCTCTTTTGGAGAAGGGACATCAAACATTTGAATATCATTAGATTCACTATCTGAAGAATGTTTTTCATCAAAAAATCCATTAAGAACATTATAAGAAGTTATAATGCAATTTTTACATATATAAATACCATACGGATTTGAATCTTTTGCAGCAATAAGTGGATTTCTTGTGCTTCCTTCTGCTTCACAAAAACTGCATTGTTGTTTTTTACTCACCTTGAACTCCTTTGAGAGGTATGCCTCTTGTGCTTTTAAGAATAAAATCACAAATATATTGTGTATGAATAGAAGGATTCTGTGCAAGCTGATTTTCAGCAAGCTCTCTAATAGGAGCAGTGCGGGAAAATAAAATCTTGTATAATTTACTAATTTCATCAATCTCATCACGAGAGAATAGTTTTCTCATACGATGCTTGTTTAATCCTCTGATATGTGCGCGATTGCCTTCAGCCAAACAATAAGGGGGCAAATCTTGGGTAAGAGCAGAAGCACCAGCGACCATGCACCCATTTCCAACCTTGACAAACTGATGAATAGGTGTCATACCTCCGACATTGACATGATCACCTATTTCTACATGACCACCCAATGTAGCATTATTTGCAAGAATACAATGATTTCCTATGATACAATCATGCGCAATATGTACATATGCCATTAAAAGATTATGATTACCTATAATCGTTCGTCCTCCTCCCCCTTCTGTTCCGGGATTAAGTGTGGTAAATTCCCGAATCAAATTATCATCTCCAATAATAAGCTCTGTTTTTTCCCCAGCATACTTTAAATCTTGTGGGGGTACACCTACCGCAGCACCACTAAAAATTTTATTGCGATTACCAATCTTGGTATGACCTGTAATATAAGCATGATGACCAATAATACAATCATCGCCTATTTCTACATTCTCATCAATAATACAAAATTCACCTATTTGAACATTGCGACCGATTTTTGCTCCTGACCTAATAACAGCAGTTTTTGCAATATTTTCACCCATTCTCACTTCCTTTAAGAATCTTCAGCATCAGCAATCATTGCCTTAAGCTCTGCTTGAGAAACTAACTTATCTTCTACATAAGCTTCAGCTCCCAAATGCCAAATGTTACCCTTATGCTTTATAACATTTAAACGATAAATTAATTTATCGCCGGGTATCACAGGTACTCGAAATTTTGTATTATCAATTGTCATAAAATAAACAATTTTATTTTTTGCTTGTTCTGTATCATCACCAAACATACTCACAAAAGCTAAAATACCTCCTGCTTGAGCCATTCCCTCAATCTGCATAACACCCGGATAAATAGGTTTTCCGGGAAAATGTCCTAAGAAAATTTCTTCATTGATTGTGATATTTTTATAAGCTTCAATGCTTTGTTGTGGAATAAGTTGAGTTACCCGATCAACCAACAACAATGGATAACGATGGGGTAATATCTGCCTAATTTTCTCCACCTTCATCATTTCTAAACTCCTTACAATTTTATTCTCTATTCTACCAAAAATATTATGAATCTGTTGTTATATTAAATACACTTGTCTCTTGAAATCGTGCATCAATAAAAATTTTTAGACTATACAAAATTATCTTGTCAATAATAATGATGGGATTGATACTATCCGCACCGCAAATTAATGAACGCAAGACAAGTTCCTTCTCATATTCTGGAGGACTAAACATCATTTCACGCACATTATGATAAGAAGTTTTTAGAATCTTATTAACATCAGACAATCCCAAAAAAACACTATCATCTTTGCTCGCATATCCCACTTGGATTCTGATACTTTCAGAATCCAAGTGCAATTCACGCTCCATACAAACAATATATCCTGTTTTGACAAGACGCTTACTTTTAGAAAAAGCAAGTAAATACGAATCAATCACTTGAGAATTATCTACACAATAACTTCTCATATTTCTCCAAACAATCTTTGGACATTTATTTAAAATATACTTTATCCCTTTTGCCTCACACTCTGTGCGTTTTTGAAATACTGCCAATCTTTGCTCGTTACTTCCTGGCATTATTTGCTTTCCTATATTACTCATCATTTCGAGGATTAACTGATTGTGCAAATCCCTTTGCTTACTAAGTGCAAATGTGCAGCCACAATAATTTTGCTTATATAATTTATCTTTATTGGCAAGCTCACTTTGTCGTTGTGTCCCTCCATTACTTCTCACATCAACCTTGAGAAAATCCAAATCATATTTTTTTGCAATCTGGTCTCCTTCTTTATAGAGAGTTTCAGAATCTTTCAATGGGCTACTTAAAAGAGTAGTGGTAAATAAGGGGATACGCATTTTATGAGCAACTTTTGCTGTATTTTCTAGTCTAGTATCAAAACACTTAATACATCTTTCACCTTTTTCTGGAGCATCTTCCAAGCCTTTAACAGATTCAAACCATTCTTGACATTCATATTCTCCTTCAATCAAAGGAATATTTAACATTTGACAACTTCTTTGAACATCAGAATATCTCAAATTATATTCTTGTCGAGGGTGAATATTAGGATTATAAAAATATCCGATGAATTTCTTTTCAGGATACATTAATTGCAATTGGCTTAAAAAATAATGGCTATCAACCGAACAACAAATATGCACCAATATTGATTCACTCATTTTTACCTCCACCAGTTTGATTCTTTATATTTATTTTTTATACGCAAAATATAAGAATGCTCCCACTCCTACAACCGCTACTAATGCCAAAAATATAACCAAAAACATATCTAATCCACTCATTATTTTCCTTTATAACGATTTAAAATGTTTCATATGAAACATTTTCTTTTGAAATTTTTTCTCTTAATTGACCACATGCAGCACTAATATCTAAGCCTTTAGATTCTCTTATGGTGCATAAAAGTCCTTTATGTATCAAAAAATCTGCAAATTTTCGCACATCATCAAGATTTGGACGCTCAAATTCACTACCTTCATGAGGATTAAAAAGTATCAGATTTACTTTTGATTTGATTCCATCAAGCAATTGTAAAAGTTTTTTTGCACTTTTTAAATCATCATTAACACCTTTTATCATCAAATATTCAAACATCACTCTTTTACGAGAATCTACAGGAAAAGCACGCACTTGTGATAATACTTTTTCAATATTATAAGCACGATTCATCGGTATCAACTTGGAACGCAACTCATCATCAACAGCGTGCAATGAAATGGCTAGCTGCACACCGAGATTCATTCTGCCTAATTCTTCAATCTTGGGGGCAATACCACTTGTAGAAATAGTCTGTCTTCGCGTAGAAATACTTAGCCCTTCCAATTCGCTAAGAATCCGTATTGCCATTGAAACATTATCAAGATTATCTAATGGCTCTCCCATTCCCATATAAACAATATTCATTCTTTTATGTGGAGATATATAATTATCCCTTTTTATCTGCACGACTTGTTCTACAATCTCACCAGATTCTAAGTGTCGTATAAATCCACCTTTTCCGGTATAACAAAAAAGACAACCTACCCTACAACCAATTTGACTTGAAAGACAGATAGTCCATTTTTCTCCTTCTTGAATGCTTCCATCTTGCCTGATTTTCTTATCACGCATTTTTAATAAAACTGCCTCAAAGGTATGTTGATCTCGCGTTTTAAAAAGATATTTTTTGCTTCCATCTTGACTTTGCTGACACTTAATGATTTCAAGATGAGTGATTTCAAAAGTATTTGCAAGTGCTTCTCTCAAATTTTTGGGAAGATTCTTCATATTGCCAAAATCTGTCTCATATTGATGATAAAGCCAATGATAAATTTGCTTTGCTCGGAAAGAAGGTTCTAATAAACCCATTAATTCATCAAGTGTATAGCTGTATATATTTTTACTTTTAAAAGATTGCGAAATACTATTCATTCAAACAACCTTAAATTTGTTTATGGTAAAAATTTTCTGCATCTTTTGCTTGCTTGAGTAAGTTTCTCTTTGACATCTTGATGATGGTGTATAAAATCCTTGTGTGCATTTTCATCACAATAATTGCTCACGCAAAATACACCAAAACAAGGTATGCAAAAATGTTGGGCTACACGCATCACAGCAAAAAATTCCATATTTTCTAATCCAATTCCTGCAGTATAAAATTGCGATGCCAAGTGTTTATCTACACTTATGTAATTAGAACTATTGACTATACTTTTTTTGAATCCCAATGTTTCATATGAAACATTGGAGATTCTAGAGACTTTATTGCGCTCATCAAAAATATTAGAATCTATCTTGTTGTCAATAGGTGTATAAGAATATTGTTGTAAAAAACTTAGCTCAATTTGTGTCGCACTATCAGCCACAAATAAATCCAATAATGCAATATCTTTGCTATAAGCTCCAGCACTTCCTAAAAAAATAAGCTCATCAATTTTTTCTCTCAAACATAAAGAGCAAAGATTCAAAGCACTATCGACCAAGCCTACCCCTATACTTTTGGCAAAACTAAAATCTTCGCCATTACCTGCACAAATCCACATTTTCATACCTTAATTTGTTAAATTCTCACAGCGATATGTTCTCGTGCAAGATAAGATTTCAACTCAAGAATGTCGATTTCTTTAAAATGAAAAATACTCGCCGCTAAAGCAGCATCTGCTCCTGCGGTAAAAACATCACGAAAATGTTGCATACTACCCGCACCTCCACTTGCAATAATTGGGATAGAAAGTTGAGCATTGATCGCCTCAATCATAGCAATATCATAACCCGCCTTCGTTCCATCTGTATCCATACTTGTGAGTAATATTTCTCCTGCACCTCGATCGCATACTTCTTTAGCCCATTGTATTGCATCTTTATGAGTATCAACACGTCCGCCATTCACATAGACATTCCAGCTGCCTTTTTCATTGCGTCTCGCATCAATAGCGACAACAATACACTGCGAACCAAAATGTTTTGCTCCCTCATCAATCAAAGAAGGATTCTTAACTGCCGAACTATTGATGCTGACTTTGTCGCAACCTGCATTTAATAATACAGACATATCTTGCACTGAAGAGATTCCTCCTCCAACGGTAAAGGGGATAAAGATTTCCTTAGCAACTTTTTTTACCATATCAAGTGTTGTAGAACGTTTCTCTACACTCGCTGTAATATCCAAAAAAACAATTTCATCAGCACCTTGCCTATTGTATTCTTGAGCGATTTCAACAGGATCACCCGCATCTTTCAATCCTACAAAATTGACCCCCTTAACAACACGTCCTTCTTTGATGTCAAGACAAGGAATAATCCTTTTTGCAAAATCCATTCAATACTCCCCTATTTATTGTGTATATTTGGAATTTAAGCCGTATCATAGCGGAATAATGCTTATAAAAACAAAATATTTGCATACTTTGGGTATAATGATTCTCAAAGTGTTTAAGGGTTTGAATATCGTGGAAAATTACCGAGCAAAAAAGCATTTTGGGCAAAATTTCCTTAAAGATTCAACCTTTATCCAAAAAATAATCCAATCCATTCCCACTGACAAAATACCTTGTGTTGAAATTGGGGTTGGCTTGGGTGATTTGACACAAGAGCTATTAAAAATAGAACCCTTGATAGCCTATGAAGTCGATAAAGACTTATGTTCTTTACTTAAAAAAAAATTTGCTAATGAAATTTCCAGTGGTCATCTAATCTTGAATCATCAAGATATTTTACAAATGCCATCACAGCAAGCATGGCTACATTGCGATACTTATAAGGTAGTTTCAAATCTTCCTTATTACATCGCCACACACATTATCTTGCGCCTTTTGCGCGATAAGTTTTGTCATTCTTTTCTTGTAATGACCCAAAAAGAAGTCGCGATAAAATTTTGTGCCAAAAACACAATGCGAGAGTTTTGCGCCTTAAGTGTATTAGTCGAAAGTTTTGGTGAAGCAGAGATTCTATTTGATATTCCTAAAGAAGCATTTTCACCTGCTCCTAAAGTTACTTCTTCAGTATTCATAATGCGCAAAACTCATTGCAGTCAATGGGAACAAGATTTTTCGCTTGCTACATTAGAAGATTTTTTAAAGCTTGCATTCAGTGCACCACGTAAAAAGCTTTTTTCAAATCTCTGCCACAATTTTGATGCAAATATTTTAAAAGAAGCTTTTGACACAATAGGTATATCAATCAATGCAAGAGCTCATGAAGTAAAGACAGAAAGTTTTCACCATATTTTAAAATTTCTCATTGAAAGGAACAACAATGGAAGAGCAAAACAACTCTACACAAAACCCTAAATTTAAATCATTCACAGAACGTTTCAAGAAAAAACCTCAAGAACAACAAAGTGAGACACAAGATTCTCAACCTAAAAATATAAAACCCTCATCAGAACATCAAAAAAATAAAACTTTTGAAAAACGCAGATGGAGTGGCAAAAATCATCAAAATACCAATAAGACATCTTCAGATGAAAGCAAAAATGGTGTCAGAGAAATAAAAAATGTCGATGAAAAAGGGAATCTTGGACTGCACAAAGATTTAAAGCGAGGCGTGGAAGCAAACACAAGAATCCAAAAACAAAGCCTCAATCCTCATCACAAACTCAATCTTGACACAAAAGCAAGTGTGCGTATCACGCCGCTAGGTGGTTTAGGGGAAATCGGTGGAAATATCACCGTGATCGAAACACCAGATTCTGCTATTGTGATTGATGTAGGTATGAGCTTTCCTAATGAAGATATGCACGGAGTAGATATTCTTGTCCCTGATTTTAGCTATCTTTTTGCCATCAAAGATAAAATTGCTGGTGTGATCATCACTCATGCACACGAAGATCATATCGGTGCTGTGCCATATCTCTTTAAGCTCCTACAATTTCCTATTTATGGCACACCTTTACCTTTAGGTATGATTGGAAGCAAATTTGACGAACACGGATTAAAAAAATTTCGCTCATTCTTCAAAATCGTTGAAAAACGCAAACCCATCAAAATTGGAGATTTTGAAGTAGAATGGATCAACATCACACATTCAGTGATTGACGCTTCGGCTTTAGCAATTCGCACTGAAGCAGGAGTCATTTTACACACTGGGGATTTCAAAATCGACCATACACCGATTGATAATCTCCCGACAGACTTACACCGCCTAGCCCATTATGGTGAAGAAGGTGTAATGCTCCTCCTTAGCGATTCTACAAACTCTCACCGCAGTGGCACTACTCCTAGCGAAGCAAGCGTTGGTCCTACTTTTGAAACACTCTTTAAACAAGCTCAAGGACGAGTAATCATGAGCACTTTTTCCTCAAACATTCATCGCGTGTATCAAGCTATCACTTATGGCATCAAATATCATCGAAAAGTCGCTGTGATAGGACGTTCAATGGAAAAGAATCTTGAGATTGCACGAGAGCTTGGCTATATTGACTTACCTCAAAATATTTTTATCGAAGCACATGAAGTCGCCAAATATCCCGATGAGGAGATTCTTATCGTAACGACTGGTTCTCAAGGCGAGACGATGAGCGCACTCTATCGTATGGCAATCGATGAACACCGACATATCAAAATCAAACCAAGTGATATGGTGATTATTTCTGCTAAGGCAATTCCCGGTAACGAAGGTTCAGTATCAACCGTGCTTAATTTTTTAATGAAAGCCGGAGCAAAAGTTGCCTATCAAGATTTTAGCGAAATCCATGTGAGTGGGCATGCGGCACAAGAAGAGCAAAAATTAATGTTGCGTCTGATTAAACCAAAATTTTTCCTCCCTGTGCATGGTGAATACAATCATATCGCTAAACACAAACAAACCGCTATTGCTTGTGGTGTGTTAGAAAAAAATATTTATCTTATGGAAGATGGAGATCAAATTGAAGTCAATCCCAACTATATGCGAAAAGTTCGCAGTGTTAAAAATGGTAAGACTTTTATTGATAACCAAATCAACCGACAAATCGAAAATGATGTTGTGCTTGATCGCCAAGCCTTAGCAAATGATGGCATTGTTATCATTTCTGCGAAAATCTCTAAAGATCGCAAAATCCTCGAAACTAAAATCTCAAGCTATGGCTTAGTCGCAGATAAAGAAGACAAAGGCTTTGAGAAAGAAATGAATGAAACACTTGAATTTATGGTGAAAAATTTTAAAGCCGAAGGTTTCAATGCGAAGAATCTCGAAAATGAAGTGCAAAATCTCTTCAAACGACATATTTTCAAAAAAGTAAAAAAATATCCTACGATTGTGCCAATGATTTATGTTGTTTAAGGAGCGAAAATGGATTATTTGCAAATTGCCAAAGAAGTTTTACAAACAGAATCTGATGCCTTGCTCAATGGATTTAAGAATCTGAACGCACAAGAGCTTGAGCGCATTATCGAATGTATCATTGCTTGCAAAGGTAAATTCATCGTGTGCGGTGTAGGCAAAAGCGGACTTGTAGGAGAAAAAATCTCCGCTACACTCTCAAGCACAGGCACTCCTAGTGTTTTCTTACACCCGACAGAAGCGATGCACGGGGATTTGGGAATGATACAAAAAGATGATGTGATTTTAGCTATCAGTTACAGCGGTGAGAGCGAAGAGCTTGTCAATATCATTCCCCATATCAAACGACTAGGCAACACAATCATTACAATGAGTAAAGATTCTCAATCCACACTTTCAAAAATGGGTGATTATTTTTTAAATATTGCTGTCGCCAAAGAAGCATGCCCTCTTAATATCGCTCCTACAAGCTCTACTACTCTAACCCTCGCGTTAGGCGATGTTTTAGCCGTATGTCTGATGAAAAAACGCGGATTCAAAGAAGATGATTTCGCATCTTTTCACCCAGGTGGAAGCTTAGGCAAACAGCTTTTTGTCAAGGTAAAAGATTTAATGCAAACACAAAATCTTCCATTAATTACACCTGATATACCTCTCTCTGAAGCCATTATCATAATGAGCGAAAAGCGTTTGGGCAATGCGATTATCACCCAAGACGATAAACTTTGGGGGATTCTAAGTGATGGAGACTTGCGCCGCGCGATGATGCACAAAGATTTTGATTTACACGCACCTGTCAGCCATTATGCCACACACAATCCAAAAGCTTGTGATTGCCCTGATATGCTTGCATTAGACGCATTAAAGCTCATGGAAAAAAATAAAATCCAGCTTTTAATCATCACAAATAAGCAAAATCATATAGAAGGTGTTATACACTTACACACACTCGTATCTGCAGGTATCAAATAAAGGAGAGTAATATGTTTGAAAAAATGGATCAGATTTTCAAAAATATTGAGGACATTCGCGATGATATTAATATCTTACTCAATATGGCAAAGATTTCTCTTGTGGATTATATTATGATCAAACGCGGTTCGCAGGATATGCCTGAACATTTGACTTTTACCACATTGTCGCAAATTGATGTCGAGATAGACAAACTCAAAGCAGAAATTGACGCACTCAACAAACTCAAAAGAGAATTGTTAGTTTTTTAGTCTTCCACGAAGATTCTTTACACAGATTCTCTATGACGCAAAGCTTTTCTGATATAAGCTTTGCAATCTAAAATCTTAGAATCTACCCCATTTTACTATTCAAAGATTCTCATTACCTTACAAAATACTTTATCAATTAAAAAAGTTTATAAATGAAACACTTTATAATAAAAAATGATTATGTATCTTAATATTTTAAACAAATAAAATATACAATTAGCCATAAAATCATTTTAAAAATAAGAATGATTTGTGATTATTAATAAAAGGAGAATCTATGAACAAATTCCAATGGAGTGCCGTTGTGCTTTCATTGCTATGTGCAAATATGCTATTAGCTGATGAAACAGCGGGGGGGGGGCAAAGTAATAGCACAGAAGAAGATTCTAAAGTCCGTAAAGTCAATCTTGGACGATCTGTTGTAACCGCTACAGGATTTGAGCAAGATATTAAAGACGCACCGGCTTCAATGTCAATCGTTACCGGAGAAGAATTACGCGATAGACCCGTGCGAGACATCGGCGATGCGATACGCGATTTGCCCGGCGTGAGTGTGGATTACCAAAGCTCAAGCTATGGGGGCTATATGATTTCTATACGCGGTATGCCTGCTAGTTACACACTAATGCTACTTGATGGAGCGAGGCAAGGTGTCGATCAGACAACTTTCCCAAATGATACTTATTCTCAACAATTCTTTATGCCGCCCATTGCAGCCATTGACAGAATCGAAGTGATTCGTGGTCCTGCTTCCACGATTTATGGGACAGATGCGATTGGCGGGGTAGTCAATATCATCACCAAAAAGAGCTTTGACAAATGGAGCGCAAACGCCACGCTCAATACGACTTTAGAAGAACAACCATATTTTGGGCATTCCTATGGAGTTTCACTCTATGGTGCAGGTCCGCTTGATCGCGCGAAAAAATGGAGCTTACAACTTCGTGCAAAAGAAACTTTCACGCAAGATCCTCGCGAAAATACTATACCTATTCCGGACTCAATTAATCTTGACGCACCCACACTCTCCATAGGGACGAATTATGTAGGCACAGGCAAAAGCAATTCTTGGCAAGCAGGCGGAAGATTAGGCTATGATATGAACGAAAGCAATTACTTTTATCTTGATTTCTCACATCTTGGACAATATTTTGATTCTACACTTCTAGGCACAGACAATAAATTCTACTCATACAATACCATACTGATGCACAAAGGGTCGTATGGGAATATCCGCACAAATACATCACTTAGCTACAATGTAGCCCAACAAATAGCCCGCAGTCGTTTGGGACAAACCGCCATAGCCCAACATCGCAGTATCATACCCTTTTGGCGTATGAATCTCAATATCGGAGCACAATACACATTTGACACGATTGCTGCCTTAGGCGACACTGTCTTTGGAGGGGATTACACAGATTCTGTCTCACGACATCAATTCAGTATCTTTATTGAAGATGAATGGGCAGTGCTTGATAATCTCTTTTTTACCATTGGTTTAAGGGGCAATTACAGCAACCTCTTTGCCTTTAATGTCTCCCCACGCGGATACCTCGTCTATAAAGCCCTAGAAGCAAGTGCTATTGGGGATTTGACCTTTAAAGGTGGTGTCTCCACAGGTTATAAAGCTCCCAATATTACCTCTGCCTTACCCGGCTGGGTTTCAAGCACAGGAAAAGGTTCAGTGCGTGTTTATGGGAATCCCGACTTAAAACCAGAATCAAGCATCAACTATGAAATCACTGCAATGCACGAGACAGATTGGACAAATATCGAAATCACCGGATTTTATACAGACTTTACCAATAAAATACTCTCACAAACCGTAGCTACTGGAGAGTCCTTACCCGCAGGTTATACTTGCCCAAGCAATCTTTCAACAGGCACTAATTCAAATATCTCACCCTCATGCCAAACTTCTTATAATATCGATAAAGCCATTAGCTATGGATTAGAGCTTTTCACACAGCTCAAGCCTATAAGTGTAGGCGTGGGCGATCTTGGTGTGAATCTCTCCTATACTTGGAATAAAAATAAAGCGACTTCAGGCGAAGGTAAGGGCTTACCGCTCACAGGAGTGCCAGAACACACACTCAATATGGCGATTAATTATACTTATAAAGATTTAGGCGTGTGGATTCGCGGAGAATATCGAGCCAAACAATTCCGCACCAATGTCGCTGGACGCAATGGAAATTACACTAATGCTACATTTGACGCATGGAAAGCAAATAATCCCGGTAGGAGCGAATACTATAATCCTTATTTTCTTTTACACTTAGGAGCAAATTATAATTTCACGCAAAGACTTAGAGCAAACTTTGGCATCTATAATCTCCTCAACCAAAGCTTCTTTGATTACTATGTATATACATCGGGAAAAGATTCTACACTCGCTAACAACTACGCCAATGTGCTAGAAGGGAGAAGATATTATATACAATTAAGCTATGACTTTTAAACTTTTGAGAATCTTCTTAGATTCTCAAATTAAGAGGAGTGTAGGAGATCTTGCACACGATGGATAATAGCTTCATCGCTCTCCATATCCACATACATAAACGCATCGCCACTTTGGCGATCCCCGCTCAATAAATCCCCGCTATTGCGGTATTTTAAGTCTAGCTCTGCAATCTCAAATCCACTTAAAGTCGCAGCAAACGCCTTTAATCGCTCATCATTCACAGAATGCGTGTAAAGATAACAATACCCCTTTAATCCATTCCGACTGACACGCCCTCGAAGCTGATGCAATGTCGCTAGTCCAAGTCTCTCGGGTGCGACAATTACGATTGTCGAAACACGAGGCAAGGAGATGCCTACCTCAACCACGGTCGTAGCAAGCAAAATGCAGCCCTTTTCTCTAAACGCATCAAGCACTTCTTGCTTTTCTTTATCCTTGCCCGAAGTAACAAAAACACCCTCAAAATGCTTCTGCCAAAAGCTACTCCCCTCACTCAAAGAGGCATAATCAATACTTTGACTTTCCTCTACAAGCGGATAAACGATAATTGCTTGATGTCCTTGTGCGATTTCATTGCGAAGATGTGAAAAAAGATGTGAAAAATCCTTTTTGCCAATCACACGCGTGAGAATCTCCTTTTTAAAAGGCACATCACGGATAAAGCTAAAATCAATCAATTGCGCATTGAGCATTGCCAAAGTGCGTGGTATAGGTGTCGCTGAAAACTGCAAGACATGGGGGTGCTTTTTATTTTGTGTAGATTCTTTCAATATGGCAGATTCTACAGAATCTAAACTTTCAGAATCACTAGATATTTTCTCAAGTTTATAACGTTGAATCGTGCCAAAACGATGCTGCTCATCACTCATCACCAATGCTAGATCTTTAAGCCTCAAATCACGATACAACAACGCTTGCGTGCCAATAATAAAATGCGCCTCATCATCAAAAACTGCCTTGCTTTGAGAGGTAATCAGCTGCATTTTCACATAAGAAGGCAAGAATCTGCACGCCTCCTCATACAGCTGTTTAGCAAGAATCGTTGTGGGTGCCATAAGAATACTTTTATACGGATAGGCAATCATCACTGCGCAAAGAATCACCATTGTTTTACCACAGCCCACATCGCCCATCACTAGACGCTTAGCAGCAATAGGTGAAGTCAAATCCTTGTAAATGTCTTTAATCGCATGATTCTGTCCCTTTGTCAAATCAAAAGGAAGTGTCTTGATAAAGTCTTCCGCGCAACCTGTGCAAACAAAATTTGCAGGAAAATGTCTTTTTTTGCATGAGAGATTCTGAAGATAATGATAGATTTCAACAAATTTAAGCGCATCAAGAAAATCTCTAGGAAAGGTGTTGCCATTTGCGTTATAGGCTTGTAAAAATACTTTTGTAGGATTAAAAATTTCTTCAATCTTGCACGCAATATCTAAGGGCAACCCGCAAACTAAAAGATATTTTTGTGTGATAAGTCGCTGGGTGAGTTGCTGCATCGTTTGGGCATTAAAAAGTGTCGTTTTAAACTGCGTTTTAATCGTATTAATTTCTTTGACAATACTTGGCTGTGTCATAGAATATTCGCCAAATTTTAGCTCTAATTTACCCATAATATACATTTCAGAATCAAGCACAAAAAGCTTTTTGTGAAAGGCTTTGGCATGGAAAATAGTGATATGAAGAAACTCATTAAAATCAAGCATTTGCGCATAAATATGTAACATAGCATTTTTGCCAAAACCTGCGGGTTTAATCTGCGTAACACGCACACGCAATACTCCATTTATCGGAGATTCACAATCAAGCGTGGGAATAAGTGTGGTGTTTGTATAGGATTTCGGTGTGTGCGACAACACTAAGGAAAACAAATTGGTAATTTTTAGTTTTGCAAGTTTTTTTTGATCTTCTTTATCAAAAGAAGCAAGAATATCTTGTGCGGGAAGCATAGATTCTGTTATTTACCAATCAATGCGGCAAGATCAAGAATCCGATGCGCATAACCCCATTCATTATCACACCACGCCATAACACGCGCAATATTACCCTGAAATACATGGCTTAAATCTTGAGCAATTACTACGCTGTAAGGGCTATTGATAAAATCGCTACTCACGCCCTCTCTAGTATCAATACCCACAACACCAAACATCTCGTTTTCGGAGGCTTTGGAGAGTGTCTCATTAAGAATCTCTGTCGTAGTAGGCTTACAAAGTGTAAAACTCATATCAAACAATACGATATTAGACACCGGCACGCGCACGCTGTATCCATGTAATTTACCCAAAAGATGAGGCAAAACGCGCATCACTTCTTTTGCTGCACCTGTGCTTGTAGGAATAATATTTTGTGCGGCAGCTCGTGAGCGGCGTTTATCCTTCGTATATACAGAATCAAGCAAAGATTGATCATTTGTGTAACTATGAATAGTCGTGAGTGTGGCAGATTCTATACCAAAAGCATCATGAAGAATCTTACAAATGGGAGCAATAGCATTCGCGGTGCAAGAAGAGTTTGAAATAATCTTTTCTCCTTGATAGTGCTTTTCATTAATCCCTTTGATAAAAGTTGGCATAGAATCAAGTGCAGAAGCAGATAAAATCACTTTTTGAACGTCCTTTTGTAAATGATGTGTGAGCTGGGAAGTTTGAAGAAAATGTCCGCTTGATTCTATCACAATATCTGCTCCCAACGCTTTAAAATCAATATCTTCGCTGCGAGAATAGCTAAGAGTGTGGATAGGAGGACACATATCAAAATCAAAGCAAAGCGTGTGATTTTGATAATCCACTGCATAGGGGAGTTTTTGGTGTGTGCTGTCATGCTCAAGCAAGTAGGTGAGAATCTCCCAATCCGCGACATCATTAATAGCGACAATCTGCACATCTTCACGCTCTAATGCCACACGCATTATACTTCTTCCAATGCGACCAAAACCATTGATAGCAAGGTTTATCATTGTCCTTCCCTTCCCAATAAAACTGCAAAAGGATTTTAGCATATTTTGTTATAATCTTTAGTATGAGTTTGACTTTGGCTGACAAAACACTAAAGGGGTTTGAATGAATATTGAAAAAATCAGAGCAAATTATCAACGCATCGCTATCACAGGAGCAAGTAGCGGGATTGGCAAAGAAATCGCACTTTATCTCGCCTCACCGCAGACATCATTGTATCTCACAGGAAGAGACACGCAACGACTCGCAGACATTAAAGAATCGTGTGTCAATCAAGGTGCAAAAGTGCAAGAAAGCACATTTGATGTCAGAAATGAATCTGCATGCCAACAATGGTGTGAGGATATATTTCAAGAGCGTGTGGATTTGCTTATCATCAATGCAGGTATGGCATTAGGTGAAGATGAAAGTGCGAATCAACAAATACAAGTCGCCCAAACAAATGTAATGGGTGTCGCAAACATCGTATTTTACGCACTCGAAAAAATGCAACAACAAGAGAAAATCAAAGGGTATCGCGGACAAATCGTATTGATTGCATCTATCGCTTCACTTTTGGCAATGCCAAATGCGCAAAGTTACAGCGCATCAAAGCATTTTGTGAGAATCCTCGGCGAAGCACTGAATCTCTCTTATCCTGACATCACTATTACGACTATTTGCCCGGGATTTATCACCACGCCTTTAACGGCACATTTAGCACAATGGATACCCATGATGAGTGCCAAACAAGCAGCACGAAAAATCCTTGTCGCTTCTGCTAAACGCAAATGGCTTTATATTTTTCCTTTTTGGCTGGGATTTGCTGCGAGATTCTATAATCTTTTGCCTTTGTGCATCAAACGATATTTGTGCAAGATTCTTAACATTATGGGCAAACTTTAGACAAATTTATAGCGCAAGATTCTGTAAAATCTTGCTTTGAAATATTTCAGAATCTATGCGCCTAAAATATTTTGAATCGCCTTTTCAAAATCATTCACAGATGAAGGTTCAATCAACCTTTCTCCGACTTCTACACCATCTCTGTAAAAAATAATAGTCGGTATACGGCGAATGTTTAGCTCCTCCTTGAGCGAATTTTCAGTATCGAAACTGACTTTAAAGATCTTGAGTTGATTGGCATAATCTTGAGCTAATTTTTCCACAATAGGCTCTACTCGGCGACAATCTGGACACCAAGACGCACCAAAATCAATCATTACAAAACCTGTCTTAATCTCTTCTTTATAACGCGCTGTATCAATAATCTCTACCATTGCTTTTCCTTAAATCATAAAATCGACAAGCACATAAGTGCCGACCAGTAGGATAACAAATAAAATCAAAGCAAGGATAAATGTCTTTGCTCCAAAAGAGACAAATTTTTTCCAATCAATCTGTAAGCCTAATGCAGCCATTGCAATTACAAGCAAAAGCTTAGAAGTAAATTGCGCTGTTTCAACAACGACAGGGGGAAATGCAATCAAAGAATGCAAAACAATCACGCCTAAAAAAACAAGAGCAAAGTAGGGAATATACATTTTAGAAGATTTAGGAGAATCCCCTATCGCACTATGCCGACACGCAAACCACGAAATGATAAACAATAAAGGCACTAAAAGCACAACTCGCGTCATTTTGACAATAATTGCGACATTTTGAGATTCTGGAGAAACTGCCGATGCGCCCACGACATTTGCTACTTCGTGCAAACTCGCTCCGATATATACACCCCATTGATAATCGCTTAAAGGTAAGATACCTGCATAATAAACTAATGGCATTAAAATCATACCAATAAGCCCAAAAAGCACGATAAACCCTAAGGCGACAGAGCTTTTGCTAGGCTCGGTTTTAAGGGTAGATTCTAACGCAAGAATTGCAGCAGCACCGCATACAGCACTACCAATTCCTACAAGCATACAAATCTCTTTATCCAGCTTAAGAATCTTTACACCAATGACGATACTTAGGCAAAAAATCACACCCACAACACTCACCGCAACCAAAAAGCCATTTAAACCAAGACTAGCGATTTCTCCTAAAGTGATATACGAACCATAAAAGATAATACCTAAACGCAATAGTTTTTTTGCACCAAATTCAATGCCATCTTTGATATGAAATTGAGCATTTAAAGTCGGATAAAGTGGCGAAAGCAATGCCCCTAGCAAGATTCCAATAATAAGCGGTGAAAGAAACAATACAAAAGTATAAGAGACAAAAAGTGCTATCGCGCTAATAACACTTAAGAGCAACAAACCATAAAAAAATCCTTTAGAAAAACGCATATTGTATTCCTTTAAAGTATTAAAAATAGATAAAGTTATGCCGATAAATTGTTGGGGAAATTGAGTAAAAAAGCAATAGCAGTGGTGGCTCGAGGCGGAATCGAACCACCGACACGGAGATTTTCAGTCTCCTGCTCTACCGACTGAGCTATCGAGCCATAAAATAAAAAAGGCTTGTATTTTAACCAATAACGCTTAAATATTGGCTTAAAAACTATTGCAATGCTAATTTTACAAAAATTTCACCCCTTTGTTTATAAGAACTAAATTGATCCAAACTTGCAGCAGCAGGAGAAAGAAGGACTACATCATCAGTTTTTCGCACTTGTTTGATAAGCTCCATTGCCTTTTGAAGTGTCGTTGAAGGAACGCAAGGCAGAGCATATTTCTTAGCGAAATCTGCAAGTCGCGCTTCATTGCTACCAATCGCATAAATACAAATATCTTTGCCTTGCATAAAATCAAAAAGTGGTGTAAGATTCGCGCCCTTATCATCGCCACCCAAGATAATAATCAAATGCTTGTCTGCATAACGTCTAATCGCCTCAATCGTTGCATCGACATTTGTGCCTTTACTATCATCAACCCACAAGCGGTCTTGTGTGTCATAAAATTCTTCAATACGATGCTTACCAATTTTAAATAGATTTAACCGCTCAATATCTTCACATTTGAATCCTACTTTAGCAATCCCAAGCGCAATCAAAGCATCAAGCAAAAAAGGTTCTTTAAACACAATGCGTTCAATCGGTAAATCTAATTTTTGCGCCAAATCAACAGAATCTTTATAGGTGATCAAATGCCCTTTATAAGCCTTGAGTGTTGGGTGGGAAGAAAGCTCATCGGGGATAATTGCATAACTTTGAGCATTCATCAATGTGAGAGGTTTTAGCTTATCACTCACATAATTCTCAAAACTTCCATGCCAAGTGATGTGATCTTCTCTCACCGGAAGCAACGCATAAATATGAGGACAAGCTTTTTGCGTATAATGCAAACTGAAAGAACTTGTTTCAAGCACCCACACGGGTGCTTTTTCTTCATAAAGTGTGGCTAAAGGTGTGCCGATATTTCCTCCACTTTTTGCTCCAAAAGGCGAGAGTAAAAGTGTCGTTATTTCGGTCGTGGTTGTTTTGCCATTCGTGCCACTAATCCATATATTTAAAGGCTTTTGGGCTTCATCATTTAAGAGCATATCAAAATAATCATATTCGCTGATACGATGTTGCGCCTTTTGAATCAAAGGGTGATAAGGGGGAATGCCCGGACTAAGAATCTCCATACTGCTTGATGCAGATTCAAAAGCACTTGAGGGCAAAAAAGTATTACCTTTTTCATCAGTAGAAATATCTTTAAACTTATCATCATAAATATAAAGCTTCTCACCTTGTTTGTTCAAAAATGCGACTAATGGCGTAGTCGTAACGCCATATCCAAAAATGCTTTTATGTTTCATTGATGAAGCTCCTTAAATCTCTTCTTTAACGAATCTTGAGGCTTAAAAGGGCAATAATATTTGCCAAAATTGCGATAATCCAAAAACGCACAATGATTTTATTTTCTGCCCAACCTCTTACCTCAAAATGATGATGAATAGGTGCCATCGCAAAAATACGCTTTTTACGATATTTATAACTTCCCACTTGCAAAATCACCGAAAGTGCCTCAATCACAAAGATGATTCCTATCAGAATTAATAATATTTCATTATTGGAGACAATCGCCATATATGCGATAAAAGCACCTAAAGCCAAACTTCCGCTATCTCCCATAAAAACTTGAGCGGGATGGCAGTTATACCACAAGAATCCAAAAAGTGCGCCAATGAGTGCGACCGAAAGCACAGCAAGCTCCCCACTATCAACGACTTTAGGCCACAACAAATATCCCGAGAATCCTGCATGTCCAGCAACATAAACAAAAACAGAAAGGCTGAAAAGCGCACAAATGCTTGGCACCGTGGCTAATCCATCAAGCCCATCAGTAATATTCACAGCATTAGTAGTCGCCAAAAAGACAAGTAGCCAGAATCCTAAAGCAATGACAGGAATACCTCCCAGCTTAAATGCTGCCATATCAAAAAGTGGATTCTTCATAAAAGGAATATAAAGATTAGTATTGTGTCCTATGTAAAGCAAAGTTGAGGTAATTAGCAGTGCAACAATAAAGAGCAAACCAAACTTCATCTTTGCGCTCATTCCGGCATTACTTTTAGCAGAAATTTTCATATAATCGTCTCTTGCTCCAATCAACATAAAAGCCGCGATACAAAACAACCCCAAAAGCACATAAGGATTAAACAGATTAGCACACAACAAAGAAGAAATAAACATACTCACGACAAATACAAGACCTCCCATTGTGGGGGTATTTCTTTTGTTTTCATGTGCTACGACATAAGTCGAAATCGGTTGATTTGCCTTTTTTGCCTTAGCCCACTTAATAAAATAAGGCATCAACAAAACACTCAAGACAAAAGCAACAAAAAAAGCCACGCCCGCACGAAAAGTAATATAAGAGAGCAGATTCACATTAAAATGCTGATATAAAAGATAAAGCATCGTCCTTCCTTGAAAATGCAACAATTTAGTGTTGCGGTTTATTTAAAAAATCTTAGATTTTGGCTACAATCTTACAAAAAAAGTATTTTATCATAGGAGTGTATATGAAAACTATCCTTGTTGTTACCGATGGCATCGGCTATAATGCTAAAACAACGCATAATGCGTTTTTCCATGCCAAAAAACCTGCTTATGATTATTTGTTTGCAAATGTTCCTTATGGTATGATTGATACTTTTGGTTTGAGCGTGGGATTACCAAAAGGACAAATGGGCAATTCCGAAGTCGGACATATGTGTATCGGTTCAGGCAGAATCCTCTATCAAGATCTTGTAAAAATTTCCTTAGCCATTGAAAAAAATGAGATTCAAAACAATTCCGCACTGCTATATGTAAGCCAAAATGCACAAACGATACATTTATGTGGCTTAATCAGTGATGGTGGCGTGCATTCTCATCTATCACATATCATCGCCTTAGCACAGATTCTCTCTTCACAAGATAAAAAAATCTATCTCCACCTTATCACTGATGGTAGAGATGTATTACCCCAAAGCGCGATAACTTATCTGCAGCAAATTGAGGAGATTCTCTCACCTAATATTGAGATTGCGAGTATTTCGGGGAGATTCTATGCAATGGATAGAGACAATCGCTGGGAGAGAATCCAAAAAGCCTATGAAGCGATTGTTTTGGCACAACATCAAACTTCTCTCTCTCCTAAAGACTATATCCAGTCGCAATACAATGAAGGGATTTTTGATGAATTTATTGTGCCTGCAAGTTTTATAAACTATCAAGGTATGCACGATAACGAGGGATTTATTTTTGTGAATTTTCGAAGTGATAGAGCGAGAGAAATTGTCGATGCGATTGCCAATCCTGCATTTAAGCAGTTTGAATCCCATAAAGCATTAACACTTTATACTGCCACAATGACAGAATATGATGCAAAATTTCCCTATCCGATTCTCTTCCCCAAACAGACTATTCAAAACACACTTGCCGAAGTCATTAGTCAAAAGGGTTTAAAACAACTCCATGTGGCAGAAACTGAAAAATACGCTCATGTTACATTTTTCCTTAATGGCGGCAAAGAAGAAATGTTTGCGGGTGAAGAGCGTGTGCTAATCCCCTCACCAAAAGTGCAAACTTATGATATGCAACCTCAAATGAGTGCCGAGGAAGTCGGAAATGCTGTGGTTGAAGGGATTGAGAAAGGTTTTGATTTCATTGTTGTTAATTTCGCTAATGGTGATATGGTCGGACATACCGGTAATTTTGAAGCTGCCATTAAAGCGGTGGAAGCGGTGGATAAGGAGCTAGGAAAAATCATAGAATCTGCAAAAAAACACCATTACGCACTTTTCATTACAAGCGATCATGGGAATTGTGAAGAGATGAAAGATGAAAATGGAAATATACTCACTAATCACACCGTGGGGCAAGTATGGTGCTTTGGAATGATTGAAGGTATCGATAAAATCAACGATGGCGGGTTAAATAACATTGCTCCAAGCATTTTAAAGGCGATGCGCATTCCTATTCCTCAAGAAATGGACAAACCATTATTTTAAATCTCAAGATTCAAAAGTTTTTTGAATCTTGAGTATTGTGCAATGCCCCTAAAAAACCTAATATTAAAGTTACAAGACTAAATTCACAGAATCTAAAATAATTAGAGTTAGTTTTGGATTCTGTGTCAATACGATAAGACCTTAAACACTCAAATATATTGCTAAGCTTGTAATGAATAAACCACCGACAAACACACCAAATGCACTTGCTCGGTTTTTCTTACAAAAAGAAGTGATCACTAAGCCTGAAAAATAAAAAATCATCAATGAAAGTGCAAAACCAATCGCAATAAAATCAAAAAGTCCAAGCTTGAAAGAGCCGATTTCGTATTTTGAACCTTTTGCTTTGTGCATAAGCAACAAGATTCCATATAAACTTCTATCAACAGCCCTTAATTGAGGTTCTCCTTGCTTATTTAGAGAAAGACTTACGCTATATGTCAAACCACCCATAGCGGGATTCCCTCTGTGCATACGAACATCTGTATTTTTAGGGACAGGCAATTGATTTGCTTCCAAAGTTTGGATAATAAACTCTTTCTCTTGTCCCTTTTCCGGCATAGAATCAAGCTTTATTTCATGAACTTTCGCTCCTGCTTCTTCTCTCAAATCAAAAAGATATAAAGCTCCTGTCAGCGCATAAATAAATGCCGCTGGTAAAAAAAATAAACTCAAATAAAGGTGAATTTGCATCCACAATTTACGATCAAATTTCATAAGCCCCTTCCTTGCAAAATAAAATAATTACAATTGCTATTTTATATTTAAAAGTATGAAATATAAGTGAAATAAGATATAAAAAATGATATTAAAAATTAAAATGTATCTTTATGGAAAACTTTAGAAGCAAAACTACAGATTCACTGATTTATAAAGCTTTAGCTTATGCGTATTTATTAAAAACAATAAACATTTTCTTTATTTGGCTTTAAATAAAGAAAATCATTGAGAAAAAGAATATGAAGATACCAAAGAATACAACAAATCATATTCTTTGGCAAATATTTTAGAAAATTGTCAGACTTTAAAAAATGCCACATTATCTTTGAGCGTTTGAGAGATTCGTTCAAGCTCATCAATTCGTTTGTTTGCATTTTGCAAAGAAAGACTTGTATCATTAGAAAGCTTAGAAATATTTTCCATATCATGTGTGATGCTCGCCATTGTATTGCCTTGTTCTAATGATGAGCTTGCCACGATTTTTGCTTTTTCAAAGGAATCTTTAGCTTGATCTTGGATTGATTCTAAAATTTGGACAGAATCCATAATGAGTTTTTGCCCCTTATCGATTTGAGGCACAATCTCTTCAATCGAAGCAACCGAAGTTCCAATACTTTCTTGAATAAGAGAAATAGCACTAGAAATCTCCATAGTCGTTCCTGCTGTCCTTTCAGCAAGTTTTCGCACCTCATCAGCAACCACCGCAAATCCTCTTCCATGTTCACCTGCTCGTGCCGCTTCAATCGCTGCATTAAGCGCAAGTAAGTTTGTTTGGTCGGCTATTTCTGCAATCAAATTAGCACTATTGCTAATTTCTACGGATTGTTGTTGCAACTCTCGAATATTGTTGGCAGAAACACTGATCATTTCGGTAATTTTACCAATCTCTTCTGCAGTTTCACCAATCGTTTTCATACCTTCGACTGAAATATCCACCGTCTTAGAAGAGTTCTCTTCTGTTTGTCTAGCAATATCAGAAATATTTGCAACGACTTGGTGCATTTCTTGAAGTTTTTGTGCAATAAGGTTAGAATGATGGCTTTGCTCATTGGCTGCATTTTGTGCTTCATGAGATGTCTTTGAAACAATAGAGGCACTTTCACTAATCTGATAAGAAGAAGCAGAAATAGATTTTACCGTTTCTTTAAGATGCTCTTGCATTGAAGCAATTGAATATAGCATTGAATCTTTGCCACCATGATAATGAACAGGTTCAGAAAGATTCCCATTAGCGATTTTAGCAACAATAGCTGAAGCTTTATGTGGCTCACCGCCCAACATACGCAAAAGCCCACGAATAACCGTTGTCGCTATTCCCACACCAAATATAATTGCAAACCCAAGTAAAACATAAAGCAATGTTTTGAATCTATCAACCAATTCTCTCAAATCTTTTGTAAGCTCACTATTTGCGTTTTCTTCATCATCAATAAACTCGTTAATTTGCGCAAGCCATTGAACAAAATAAGGCGAAAGTGTGTATAAAATTTCACGCGCTTTTTTCGTGTCTCCTGCAAGTTTCGCTTGTGTAACCTGCACAATCAAAGGGATAGCTTTTGCTTGAGTGGCTGAAATTTCATTCAAAATAGCCCGTTGATGATCTTTCAAAAGATTTGTTTTAAGGAATTTTTCTTCCATCATATCTTCTGAATCTTTATAAAATTTCTCTAAATTGCTGATTTGCTGCATAAGTTTTTGTAACCCTTGAGTATCATCTTCATCTATAAGCACCACATCACGGATAGCAATAGCTCTATCATGAACGCTCCCTCTAAAGTTGATTGCATAACGTTGAGCTTGAGCATTGACATCATTAATTTCATTAAGCGAAACAATAATATTATTAACACGATTAAGGCTTACAAATACAATAATACAGACAAGAATGACTAATATTCCGAAACCAAAGCTAAGCATAAAGCTTACACTAACTTTTTTCTTTGGTTGCACATCTGCTTTGCTTGACATTACATAGCTCCCGAATTAATGATAAAAATTATCTCTGATTATACACTAGTATAATTAATGTTAGACCTAAGATTAACTTGACAAACATTAACAAGCTTTAATATGCAAAGCTACAAAGATTCTTGTTTATCTTTATCTGTAAAAATAATGCTAAAATCCCACACTTAAAAATTTACATTTGCAAAGAGTTAATTATGAGCACTGAAATGGTCGCTGTTATGCTTGGAGTTTCCTTAGTATTAGGGCTTCTTGGATTATTAGCATTCATTTGGGGACTTAAAAATGGGCAATTTGATGATGCAAACAAAATGATGCAAGGTGTTTTATTTGATTCGGTTGAGGATTTGAATCTTGCCGCTAAAGCCACAAATAAATCACAAAATACACATACATCAGCTTACAAACAAAAGGAGAAAAATAAAATGGAAAATATTTATGATGTTGCCATTATCGGGGGAGGACCCGGTGGAGTGAGTGCCGCAATAGAAAGCGTTATTCTAGGTATCAAAAATGTTATTCTGCTGGAAAAAAGCGATAACCACTCTGCAACAATTCAAAAATTCTACAAAGATGGCAAACGTGTTGATAAAGATTATAAAGGACAAAAAATTGATCTTGAAGGCAATATACCTTTCGTTGATGGCACAAAAGAAAGCACTATAAGCTTCTTTGATGAATTGCTCCAACACCATAATATCCCAGTAAAATACCAATCTGATATAGAATCTATCAACAAAAAAGATAATATTTTTGTGATCACAAATACACAAAATAAAACTTATCAAGCGCGCTATGTTGTGATTGCGATTGGCAAAATGGGGCAACCTAATAAACCAAGCTATCCTATCCCATCTTCAATCCGTAAAATCGTATCTTTTAATGTCAATGATTGCCAAAACAATGAAAAAATATTGATTGTAGGAGGAGGTAATTCTGCTGTAGAATATGCTTGTATGCTTGCTCAAAATGCCGATGTAACGCTCAACTATCGCCGAAAAGAATTTACGCGAATCAACGAAACCAATGCCGAACAACTTACGCAAGCAATAGAACAAAACAAGCTTAAAACACGATTAGGTGTAGATATTGTCGAACTTTTTGATGATAATGGCAAAGTAGGAGTGCGATTCTCTGATGAAAACAAAGAAACTTTTGACAGAGCAATTTATGCCATTGGTGGAGCTTCACCGGTGGATTTTCTTAAAAAATGTCATTTAGAGATTGATGAAAAAGGTGTGCCTTTGTGCAATGACTTACATGAAAGTAGTATGAAAAACTGCTTTGTCGCTGGAGATATTGGACTTAAAAGCGGAGGTTCAATTGCGCTTGCTATCAAGCATGGCTATGAAATTGCCAATGAAATTAAAAGACGAGAATCATAATTTCTAGCAGTAAATATTTCCGTCTCAACGATATAATAAAATCGCACGATACTTAATAAAAAGAGGATTGAAAATCCCGCTAGACTTAAAGCATAATGTGAGTTTCTCTTACCCTCGCAATTGCTCAAGCCTATCGCGTTTCGTGCCAATATCTGTAATCTGAATGCCAAAGTTCCCATCTACAATCACAACTTCGCCTTTTGCGATCACTTTATCATCAACAAGAATATCCAAAGGGTCATTAGCAAGCTGATTAAGCTCAATCACGCTAC
Organism: Helicobacter sp. MIT 05-5293; assembly: GCF_000765665.2. Lineage (NCBI taxonomy): Bacteria > Pseudomonadati > Campylobacterota > Epsilonproteobacteria > Campylobacterales > Helicobacteraceae > Helicobacter > Helicobacter sp. MIT 05-5293. The sequence continues at coordinate 5,696 of NZ_JROZ02000002.1, read as the reverse complement.
CTATATCCATCGCTATCACATCTTTTAACAACATTCGTTTTTGCCCAATGCGCACTTTGACATTAAGTCGCACATCTAAAATCATATTAATATTTTTAAACTCAACCGGCGTAAGCGCATGCGTAGGAGCATTTTGTGGAGCTGCAGCCATAATCTGTGGAGCTTCACCTCCCCCTTCAAATGCTGCCATAAAAAGAGAATTAGCCAATACAATAAAGTTTGACTGAATCGAATCAAGCGAAAAGTTAAAGATATAAGCTTTATCAAAACGCGATAAATCCACACTTTGAGTGATAAACTCGATATTAGAGCAAGTAAAGTTAAGTTTAGGCAATTCTTTTTGAGAATTCAACGAAGTAGAAATTGCGCCAAAAATATTGGAGCTGATTTCTTTAATCGCATCAAGGTCATCATCACTCATTTCTGTTTTAGCTTCTCCATCACCGCCAAGCATCATATCAGCTAATGCTGTTCCCATTTGCGCTGGGATTACCATCGCAATTTCACCACTATGATCACCGCTTGCTTGAATATAGCTGATAGAATAGGGCAACGGGAGATTGCCAAGACTCACATCATCATCTCTTGTGTGGCTGACTGTTGGGGTTTTTCCCATTAATCCTTCGACCGTGGAAGTCGTCTCTGCGACAATTAAATCAGTTAGTGCTTTCATTCAGCCTCCTCTTGTATATCAGCAATACGATTCTTGCGTTGAGCTTCAAGCATTTCAAGCACTTCTTTGACTTGATCTTTTTCTGTTGTGATAACTTCTTTAATCTGAAGCGTTTTGCGGTATCTTTGCAATCCAACGCTTGCAACATATTTTTCTCTACCATCAATGGATACGAGAATCGTATCATCAGCGACTCGATCCAAACGCACGATATTCCCTACCTGCAAATCAAGCATTTCTTTGAGCGTCAAAGTCGCACCACCTAAATATCCCGAAACAATGACATTTGTCCCAGCAATCAAAGCTTGCAATTCCTTGTTTCGGCTTTTTTTAGAGCTCGTATCACTAAGCATCAAATCCCGACTCGCCAACCTTGAAAGCACAGATTCTAAAGAAATAACCGGATAACAAATACTCATCATTCCACTACTATGTCCGATGATGATTTCCATCACAACCATAATAACGATTTCGTTTTGAGCCACGATTTGCACGACATTAGGGCTACTTTCTTTCGCATCAACAGAGGGGAAAATTTCTGTAACCGAAGACCATGCCTCTTTAAGATTCTGCATAATTTGTCGCAAAAGTGTATCAAGCAAATTCAGCTCAATATCACTAAATTCACGAGAATTTTCATAAGGGTCGCCTTTACCACCCAAAAGTCTATCAATCATCGGAAAAGCAATGCTGGGGTTGATCTCCAAAATCGCTGCACCCTCTAATGGCTTCATAGAGAAAATATTAAAGCTTGTCGGGGAGGGCAAACTCATCAAAAACTCCCCATAAGTCATTTGATCCACGCTGTGGAGCTGAATCTCCACGATGCTTCGCATCACTGCAGAGACTTGCGAAGAAAGACTCCGTGCCATTTTGTCATGGATAGATTTAAATGCTCGTAATTGTTCTTTACTGACGCGGTTAGGGCGTTTAAAGTCATAAAGTGTTACTTGCTTCTGATGTCCAATGTCTTGGGTCTCTATCTCGGCGGCATCGCCCTCATCATCAACAACCTCCAATAAGGCGTCAATTTCTTCTTGACTTAATATATCAGCCATTGATGTCTCCTATCGCTTCTCGAATTTTTTTAATCACTTCTTTGGTGATTTGAGAGATTCTCGATTCTGTAATCTCAAGAATCTCACTGATTTCTTTTAAACTAAGCTCTTCAAAATAATACAGCTGGATAATCATCTGTTCCCTTTTACCAAGCTTTTTGAGAATCTTCTGAATGATTTCCATAAGCTCTTCTTTTTGTAGATTCTCTAAAATATTTTCTGAACAAATCGCATTGTATTGTTCGTCAATCGGCACAAGTGCATAGACATCAGAAGCGATACGCGCCTCACGAATCTTTTGAATATCTTCATTCAAAACCTTTGCAAGATATTCATCACTAGGCTCTTCTTGATGGTCATTAAAATACTTAGAAACCTCATAATCAATACTTTTAACAAGCTTGCGATTAGCACGAGAAAGCACATCAAGACTACGCAAATAATCAAGCATTGCTCCATTTACACGCGTCTTCGCAAATCCCCAAAACGAATCGTTAATCGTGCTGTCATAACGGCGTGCAAGCTTGATTAACTCTTCTGTGCCAATAGAAACCAAATCCGCCATTTCAATAGAGCTTGGCAAACGTTCTTTAAGACGAAAAGCCATTGCTTTAACCGCAGGGAGATATTGCAATGCAAGTTCATCTTGTGAATATTTTAGGGTTTGATTATATCCATTGACATTTTTCATTCTCGAGCCTTAGGGTTTGATTTATTTGTCATTATTTGCCTCTTCATCATCAGATTCTATACTTTTGATAAAGTTACGAATTTTAGCAGATTCTTTTTCACGCTTATCAAACTCTAAACGATAAAATTCCAAATTGCTCTCAAGCTTGCCTTTTTTCAATTTAGAATCCTCAAAATCCAAAAACCAAAAATAAAGCGAAATACACACTGCTACAATCAAATAAATACCCATTGTTGTAATAATCGTCCATAATACAACAAATTCAGCTTCATCAAATTTAGCAATCGAAAACGCCAAACCTACGAAAAATCCTGCGACAATACTAAAACTCATATAATTATCAGGTTTCATATTATCCCTTTCGTTCCTTATCCCCTAAATATAGCCCAACATTCGCTTAAAGAAATGAGCAAAATGATTGCTTTGTGAAGTAGGAAGCATATTTTGTTCCAACTTTGCAACAAGATTCTGTGCGATTGCATTAATCTGCGTGGTAGGCGCACATAAAGGCTCTGATTTGACAAATAATTCCCTTGAGCGCACAGCTTTTGCCACTGCATTATTTTGCTCCAAAAATCCTAGCATCTCTAAGCGCAAAGAGGGGATATTCTTACTCGCAATATGAGCAATACGATTAAAAACCATTGAAGATTCTTTTTGATTTTTCACCATATTGAGAATCATAAAAATTTCCTCACGATTTTTTGCATTTAATTTGATAGTCGCATACGCATCAGTGATCGCTGAAGGATCAGGCATTGTAACGACAATCACGACATCACTTGCATTTAAGAATCCTTGTGTGATACCGCCAATCCCTGCACCGGTATCAATAATCATATAATCGACAGAATCCAAAATATCACTTTCATTTAAAAACCTATCAAAAACGCCCGAATGAGCATATTTGAGAATCTCCTCGCCATTATCACCCGGTATCAAATACAAATCTTCTTGAATAGGATAAATAATCTCTTGAAAGCTCGCTTCTCCGCGCAACGCGTGAAGAATATTTTTCTGCGTTTTGACACCAAAAATCAAATCCAAATTTGCCAAGCCAATATCCGCATCAAATACTGCGACTTTTTTGTGCATTTTCCATAAACAATACGCAAGATTCGCGCTAATACTTGACTTGCCCACGCCTCCTTTACCCGAAGTAATAGCGATAAACTTAGTCGCGCTAAAATTGCGTTTATCTTGGCTTTGGACGATAGCTTGAAGTTCGTAAGCTTGATTATGAATCATAGTGCTTCTTTAATTGACTTTAGGACGCTTAAATCCATCAAGCAAACAATCCACCAAATAATCATTACCCGCTAGAATCAAATCATTTGGCACACCCTGACCAATCGAAAGATAGCTGATAGGCTTTTTGGTTTCATACACGAGTGAAAACATATTACCAAAATTGCGACTTTCATCAAGTTTGCTAAAAATCAAAGTATCAATATTCATCTCACTAAAAGCATTATAAGTATCTTTGAGATCCTCATATTTCGCGTTAATCGCAAGCACAAGATTCACATCAATTTTGTAGTCATTATTTAAATACGATTTGAGCGATTCAAGCTTAGAGCGATCATGTTGTGAATGCCCCGCCGTATCAATCAAAATATAATCACAATGTTTTAAAGAATCTATCGCTTTGCCAAACTCTTCAGGTTCGACCACCGTGTCAATACTAAGCTTCATCATACGCGCATACGCCATTAGCTGATCGACAGCAGCCAAACGATAAGTATCCAGCGTAATCACACCCACACGATAACGTTGATTAAGCATCAGAGAATAACGCGCTGCAAGCTTTGCAAGTGTCGTTGTCTTGCCCACACCCGTAGGACCGACAAGCATCATAATCTTTTTGGTATTATTCTGGAGATTCTCGCTCCTACAATAAATCATCTTGCGTAATACCTCGCGAAAATATCGCTTAATTGTCGTAGAATTAGAACGCATTTTAAGTGGCATCAACTCTAAAGAGAGCTTCATAATCGTATCAAGATGTTCGCGATTCATACCGCTACTTTTGGCGATACGATAAATTTCTGCAAATTCTTGAGGGATATTAAGCCCCTCATTTTTAGGGCTTTTTTCTTCCCAAAACATATTTTGAATAAGCTTCATTTTGTCATTAATCTCATCAAGCTCTTTTTTGATTTCCTTAAGCTCAAGTCGTTCATTCACACTTTGAGCCAAACGCGTATTTTGCAAATCTTGAATCTTATCTTCAGCGCGTTCATCAATCCCACGATTGGATACTAAAGGTGCGGTGGGTTTGGGATACCCTGAAGATACAGCGCGTTTAGGAGGAGTGCTTGGCATATTACTTGGCACACCCGCAGCTTCTGAAATCTGCCTTACCGCATCAGAAAGTTGGAGCGTTACATCATCATAAATCTTAGGCTTTTGGGCTTCTTGTTTTTTCTTTGTCATTCTTTTTTCTGCAATTTCATCAAGCCTTTTTTGGACACTATTAGGAGCAGGATTAGGATCAAGGGCAGGGGGTGGGACATTTTCTTGCGTGGGTGCATCTTGTGCTGGTTGTGGAGTAGCTGCTGGTGTGTTATCTTCGACAGCCACGACCATTTCATAAAGTGCAGGTTGAGTCATTGATTTTTTACGAATTTCTTTCGTTTCTACAAGCAAAATATCACTGCCAAATTTTTCCTGCGCTTCTTTGAGTGCTTGGGCAGGAGTATCACCCATAAAAGTGTGTAATTTTTTCGCCATAATTCTTCCTATTCACAATAACTTTAAATCTTTATTTTAGCCTTTTGATGTTAAGCAAAAGTTTAACCTTAACAAGATTCTTATTGTTAAAATATATCGTGCTTGATTATTAAACAGATTCTATAATCATTACATAAAATAATTTTAATAATATTTTTTATTTTTTATTAAATTTAGATTTTGTAGTATTTCGATACTTTTACAAATCGTTCTTATTATTGTTTGTAAATGATATTATGTTTAAAAAAGGAGAATCTATGAATAAAATTTCATTAAGTGTGCTTACTGCTTCATTGCTATGCACTAATGTGCTATTAGCCGATGAAATAGTAGCGGGGGGGGGGCAAAGTAATAGTTTAGAAGAAGATTCCTCTAATGTCCGTAAAGTGAATCTTGGACGATCTGTTGTAACAGCTTCAGGTTATGAACAAGATATTAAAGATGCTCCTGCTTCCATTTCTATAATCCCACAAGAAGAAATACTTACTCGTCCTATCAGAGATTTAGGTGATGCGGTGCAAGATGTGCCGGGGGTGTATGT